>NC_010571.1:2955601-3255801 GCF_000019965.1 Opitutus terrae PB90-1 | reverse complement strand
GCCGCGGCGCTTCGCCTGCTCGAGCTCTTCCAACACGAAAACCACCGAGCCCTCGCTCAACACGAAGCCATCGCGATCGCGGTCGTACGGCCGCGACGCCTGCTCCGGCGCGTCGTTGCGCGTCGACAGCGCCCGCATCTGCGCGAACGCGCCGATGCCCAGCGGCGTCACCGTGGACTCCGCCCCGCCTGCGATCATCACGTCGGCATCGCCGCGCGCGATCGCCGCCGCCGCCTCACCCAGGGCATGACCGCTGGTCGCGCACGCCGACGCCATGCTCATGTTCGGCCCGCGACAGCCGAGCAGCAGGCTCACCTGACCAGCGAGCAGGTTGGGCGCGATTTGAATGATGAAGAAAGGCGAGATCCGGCGATAGCCGCTCGTTTTGAGCGTGTCGTGCATCGCCTCCATTTCCGGCAACCCGCCGACCCCCACGCCGAGGTTCACGCCGATCCGGTCCGACGGCAGTTCGCTGCGAAACGCGTCGAGTCCCGAATCCGCATACGCTTCGACCGCGGCCGCCGCGCCGAGATGCGTGAACCGGCCAAACTTCTTCACGTCCTTCGGTGTGAGCACCTGCGTCAACGGTTCGTTGGCTGCGCCGTAGGGATACAGCGGCTTCGGCAGCGGTCGCGTGACCTCAAAGCCCCGCACCTCGCCGGCGATCTGCGCCGGGCAACCGGTGGGATCGAAACGCGTGATGCGTCCGATCCCGCTGCGGCCCGCGATCAGGGCGGCCCAGGTATCGGCGGCGGAGTTGCCGCAAGGCGTGACGGTGCCGAGCCCGGTGACGACCACCCGGCGGCGGAGAGGAGCAGAGGTTTCGTTCATGCAAAAGGGGCAACTAAAAGACCCGAAGAAGACCGTGCGAGGGTGAAAATTCCTTCTCTTGTCCTACCGCACCTGCCGTCGGGGCGCACCTCGGTGCCGCCTTCGACCTCGTCGAGAGTGCTCTTGGCGGCTGATCGTGCGCCAGCGACGCCGTCGACCCAACTGCGGTGGAGGTGGCGGGCGAAGATTCCCGGCAGAATTCGGCTTTCAGCCGGCGGCGCATCGCCTGCAGCAGCCGCTCGCTCTGAGCCGGATCCTCGATCGCGCGGGCGAACAGCAGCGCCCCGACCAGCGAACTCATGAGCTGGGTCACGCGTTCGTGATTCGCCTGCGCGTCGGGCAACAAGCGCAAGGCGTCCGCCAGCCGATCGAGGTGGCCGGTAAACGACCGCGAGTAGCCCGTGCGGGCGGCGCCTTTCAGCCGGGCCATGTCCGCCGCGACCGCCACGATCAGGCAGCCCGAACTGCGGTTGTCGCGGTGACGCACCGCCAGATAACTGTCGATCAACAGCCGGGCGCGGGCGGCCGGCGTGAGTTGCGCAGCGATCCTCGCCAGATTCGGCACCGCTTCCGCGAAGCCGACGGCGCAGGCTTCCGCGACCAGTTCGGACTTGTCGGCGAAGTGCGCATAGAAACCGCCATGCGTCAGCCCTGCGCGTCGCATGACCTCGTCCACCCCGGTTTCCGCGACACCGCGCTCGCGAAAAGCCTGGCTCGCCGCCGCCAGGATCCGGCGGCGGGTGGCGGCTTTGTGGGTCGCAGAGTAGCGCATGCCCTCGTTGGAATGACGATCGTCATACAATCACGCAAGCGGAAAGCACAGTTCGCTGTCCCGGAGGGATTTGAACGAGATTTCCTCCGCCGCTTGGCACTCGTTCAGGCAACCGCGGTCGCGGCGGCGGCGTGCCGACAGCGCCCATCGATCAGCCCGCCGGCGACGGCGGGCTCCACCTCGATCTTTTCGATCGCGGCGCTCACGGCCGGGCCGGGCGTACCTCATTTTCCTGCAAACCCACGGGCGAGACGCCCGTGCCACGTGGCATGGGCGTCCCGCCCATGTCAGAAACGTGAGATGCGCCCGGCCGGACCTCCCGCCCACCCGGGCTTTGACTTTGCTCCAGCGAGCGTTTTTCCTGACCCCTTCACGACATGCAGCAGCTTCATGCTTACTGGCGTATGGAATACATCCAGGCGCCGCGCTATCCCGCCCGGATGAAGCGCCCGTTTACTGAGCTGCCGGCGCTCGGCGATGACCGCGCGGCGCTCATCGTGCATCGGGCCCGCCATGCCTACCTCGTGATGAACCGGTTTCCCTACAACCCCGGCCACCTGCTGGCCGTGCCGTTTCGGGAGGTGAACGAACTCGAAGCCCTGACGCCAGCGGAGGCTGCCGGACTGATGGCCGAGATCATTTTTGCCAAGCGACTGCTCACCGCCGCGCTTTCGCCGGACGGTTTTAACGTCGGATTCAACCTCGGCTCTGCCGCCGGCGGCAGCATCCCGCATCTGCACGCCCACGTGGTTCCGCGGTGGAACGGTGACACCAACTTCATGCCGGTTATCGGCCAGACCCGGACGCTGCCACAGTCGCTCGACGCCACGTGGGAACGGCTGGCCGCCGTGGCGCGCGAGCTGCGGGCCGGCGGCCGCCCCGCCCCGCAGCGCCGCGCCAGCCCCGCCCGCCGCAAGAAATAGCCTTGTCGACCAAGACCCTGCATTTCCCCTCGCCTCGCCACTTGCACGCGCTTTACGCGGGCCGGGACGAAAACCTCGCGTATGCGGAACGCGCGCTGGGCGCGAAGCTCGTGTCGCGCGACACGGCCCTCAAGATCGACGCGCCCGCCGAGGCCCTCGGCCGCACGGAGGCGTTGTTCACGTTCCTGAGCGATGCGCGTACCCAAGGCATGTCAATCCGCACCCCGGATTTTCATCGGATCACCGATGCGTTCGCCCGCGGCGAGGGCGACCAGCTTCGCGAGCTCTTCGCCGAGCCGTTGGTGATCGCGACGAATCGGAAGAGCATCATCCCGAAGACGCTCGGGCAGAAGTTCTACCTGAAAACGATCCTGGCCAACCCGATCGTGATCGGCATCGGCCCAGCCGGCACCGGCAAGACCTATCTCGCGATGGCCGCCGCGGTTTCGGCGCTGCTCAAGAACCAAGTGCAGCGAATCATCCTCACGCGCCCGGCGGTGGAGGCCGGCGAAGCGCTCGGCTTCCTGCCCGGCGACCTGCGCGAAAAAATCCTCCCTTACCTGCGCCCGCTTTACGACGCGCTGCACGACATGCTCGATCCTGAGGATGTCGCCCGGCTGACGGAAAAAGGCGTGATCGAGATCGCCCCCCTCGCCTACATGCGCGGCCGGACGCTGTCGCACGCGTTCGTTGTCCTCGACGAAGCCCAGAACACGACGCCCGAGCAGATGATGATGTTCCTCACGCGGCTCGGCGAGGAATCGAGGATGGTGGTCACCGGCGACGTCACGCAGATCGACTTGCCGCGATCCAAGCAGTCCGGATTACTCGAGGTCCGGCACATCCTGCGCGACATTCCCGGGATCGAGTTCCATACCTTCAGCGGCGCGGACGTGGTGCGGCATCCGCTCGTCCAGCGGATCATCGAAGCTTACGACAACTACCGCAACCCGATGAGCGGCGCGGCGGAGCCTGAAGCCAAAGGCTGACGGGCGATGCGCACCTCAATCTCCATGACGACGCGGCTGCTTCCGGTCCTCGGGCTCTCAGCTCTCAACTCTCAGCTCTCAACTAGCTGATCCCATGTCCGTTCGCGACCAGTTCAAGCTCCTCGTCGGCGGCCTCAACGCACGCCGCACGCACCCGCCGAGTTCGCAGGCGCAGTCCGCCTTCAGCGAATTTCTCGACCGCAGCCGCTTCGTCTCCGCGCTGATCTTCCTGTTCACCGTCGCCACGATTCTGCTCATCAGCTCAGCCGGCATCACGACCACGATGCTGCCGGTCATGCCCAACCAAGTCGCCACGGTGCGGGTCACCGCCAGCGGCTCGTTCTCCTTCGAAAGCGCTGAGCGCACGCGGGTGGCGCGGGAGCAGGTGCGCGATCGCGTGCCGCCGGTTTACCGGCTCGATGCCGAGCCGCTGCAGCGCTTCGAAGCGGCGGCGCTCGACCTGTTGTCGCAATTGGAGCTCTTCGACCAACGTAAGCATCCCACCAGCCCGGGCGGCTTCAATCTCGGGACGGCGACGCCCGAGGAGCGGCAGGAACTCGCCACGATCGTCGAGGCCTTCAACACCCGCGGGCCCTACTCCGCGAATCTCGACGATGTCGCCGCCGTCGTGAACGCCGGCGACGCGAAGACGCGCGCCGCGCTATTCGAAAACGGTTTTGCCGCGCTCCGCGACCTCTACGCGCAAGGCGTGCAGGACGGCACGCTGGCGGGCAGCGTGCCGGGCGGAATCACGGTTTTCCAGATCGCACGTCCTGACGGGCAGGTGACGCCGCGGCCGGTGCAGACGCTCGAACAGGCGCTCACGTTTCTCCGCGTGAACCTCGCCGCCGAGGGGCTTTCGCGCAGCGCCTCGCTCGCGTTGTTCCGGCTGTTCCGCAACGGGCTCGTGGCGAACGTGGTCTTCGATCGCGAAGCCACGCAGCAGCGCGAGGAGGCCGCCGTCGCCCAGGTGCCGCCGATCACCATCGGCGTCGTGCGCGGCCAGACGATCATCGAGCCCGGCGACCGGGTGACCCCCGAGCAATACGAGATGCTGATGGCGCACCGAAAATACGTGCGCGAGCACACCGACACGCAGCTCGACGAGAATCTCACGCTCTTCGGCCGCGTGCTGCTGGTGCTGGCCATGGTGCTCGCCTCGATCATCTACATCCGCATCGAGGATCCCGAAACCCTGCTCAGCAACGTCCGGCTCGGGCTGCTCGCGCTCGTGGTCATCTTCAATCTCGCCGTGGTGCGGGCGGTCTACTCGTTCGGTGGCGCCGATTTCTTCGTGCGCGACGGCTCCTGGGCCTCGACCCTGCCCTACGTGGCGCCGACGGTGATCGCACCGCTGCTGCTGGCCATCCTGATCGACGCGGGCTCCGCGATCTTCATGGCGCTGCTGATCTCGATCTTCACCGGCGTGATCTATGGCAACCGGCTCGACCTGCTGGTGCTCACCTTCCTCTCGTCGCTGGTGGCGATCTTCTTCTGCCGCGACGCGCGTCAGCGCGGCAAGGTCGTTCGCGCCGCCTGTGCCGGCGGCCTGACGGTGGCAGCCTTCGCCACGTTGATCGGCATCGCCGACCAGACCCCGTGGGAAACCATTTCCCGCCAGATCGTCGCCGGACTGATCACCGGTCTCGTGACCGGTGTGATCGTCGTCGGGCTGCTGCCGGTGCTGGAGTCGTTGTTCAAGCGGACCACGGACATCACCCTCCTCGAGCTCACCGACTACAACCACCCGCTGCTGCGGCGCATGCAGCTCGAGGCGCCGGGCACCTATCATCACTCGCTCATCGTCGCGCAGCTCGCCGAATACGCGGCCAACGCCATCGGCGCCAATCCGCTGCTTGCGCGCGTGTGCTCGCTTTTCCACGACGTCGGCAAGACGGCACACGCGGCGTTTTTCAGCGAAAACCAGCGCGACGGGGTGAATCCGCACCAGCACGAGGACCCCGCTGTTTCCGCGCGCATCATCAAGCAGCACGTCGCCGACGGCGCCGAACTGGCCCACAAGCATCACTTGCCAAACGCGGTGATCGACGTGATCCAGCAGCATCACGGCACCACGCTCGTGCGTTATTTTTATCAACGTGCGCTGGACCGGTCCCGCGCGCCCTTCCCCGCCAAGCCCACCGCGAACGACGCCGCCAAGCCGCAGAGCGCGATTCCCTTCCCCAGCGCCGCGCCCGCCGCGATCGACGAAGCCAGCTTCCGCTACGACGGCCCCAAGCCGCACACCAAGGAGAGCGCGATCATCTCGCTCGCCGATGCCGTGGAAGCCGCGTCGCGTTCGCTCCGGCAGACCACTCCCGCCCAGCTCAGCGAGCTGATCGACCGCATCGTCGGCGAACGCATCGAGGACGGGCAGCTCGACGAAGCGCCGCTCAGCCTGGTCGAGATCACGCGGATCAAAAACAGTTTTCAGTTCACGCTGCTCAACATGCTGCACGGCCGCGTGTCGTATCCGCCCGTTGCCGAGACGCCGCCCTCGGCGCAGGCGAAAGCGTAGCGCCGCGGCTCTGTAGCCGGGCTCGTCGAGCCCGGCACTCGCCCGACAGCCCAGCGCGCTCCACCGGCGTCACCGGCCCCGGCTACACCCGCTCCGCCGCTACACTGCCAGCTTGAGAATCGCCCGCTTCACCAGCGCTTTCGCCAGCGGCACCTTGTAGCCGTTGTGCTCGAGGGGCTCGGCGTCTTTCAGCAGCAGTTCGGCCGCGGCGAGCGCATTGGCTTCGGTGGGCTCCTGGCCTTCGAGCGCGGCATTTGCCGCCTCGACCTGCCACGGCACCGGGGCGACACAGCCGAGCGCAATTCGCACGCCGCGCAGCTTTCCGCCGTCCAGCCGGCCCGCGGCTGCGCAGCTCACGAGCGCCCAGTCGAAGTCGTTTTTCTCGCCCATCTGCACGTAGGTGCTGCGCGCGCCGGCGACGACCGGCACCTCGAGGCGCAGGATCAGGTCCGCCGCACCGAGCGAGTGGTGCACGCGGGCGTTTTCCCACGCGCCCTGGTAGAGCTCGGCGATCGTCATCGTCACGGGCTTGTCGCCCCGCTGCACAACGACCGACGCGTTCAACGCCGCCAGCGCAATCGCGAGATTCGAGACGCACGGGCTCAGGCAGCGCGTCTTGGCGAAGAGGCTGTGATATTTGTTTTCGCCGCCGCGCGCGAGGCAGCGCGGCGCGCCTTTCTTGAGGCAGCGCAGATCCCGCTGCCGGTAATACCAGCAGCGCGAGTGCTGCGCGAGATTGCCGCCGACCGTGGCGACATTTCGCATCTGCGGCGAACCAACGTCCTCGCAGGCTTCCGCGAGTCCTGGAAACGCGCGGCGCAGCTCCGCATGTTCCGCCAGCGTGGCGAGCGTCACGTTCGCTCCGATCGTCCAGCGATCGGCGCCGGAGGAGATCTCGCGCGTGCCGGGCAGTTGCTTGATGTTCACCAGCACGTCGGGCTCGGCGAGCCCTTCCTTCATTTCCCCGAGGAGGTCGATGCCGCCGGCAAGAAAACGCCCTTTCGGACGAACCATCTCGAGCGCCGAATCGACGGCGTGGGCAGTGGCGTAGGCAAAAGCTTTCATGCGTGGCATTCCGATTGAGGTTCAACCCAGGCCGTGCTCGGCACGGCCGCCAGCTTGGCGAACGCACCGTCGAGATGTTCCGCGGTCGCGGCGGTGTCGCGCTTCGGCAGCTTGCCGAGCGCCGCGAGCACCTTGTCCGGCGTGATGGGCAAATCGCCCATCCGGACGCCGAGCGCATTCGAAACCGCGTTCGCGATCGCGGCCGCCGTCGGTACCGTGCACGGCTCGCCGACGCCGATCACGCCGCGCTCCGGCATGTCGAGCAGCATGATCTCGATGTCCGGCATGTCAGCCGCACCGGGCACCTTGTAGGTTTCGAGACTCGCGTTCAGCACCACGCCGGTGCGTGCGTCCATCACGCGCTGTTCATAGAGCGCGTAACCGATGCCCATGATCACGCCGCCGTTGATCTGGCTTTCGCACGTGAGTTTATTCACCACCAGGCCGCAGTCCTGCACGACGAGCATCTTCTTCAATTTCACGAAACCGGTCTCCGTATCGACCTCGACCTCGGCAAACTGCACGCCGCCGGCGCCGCCGGTGGAAAGCCCCGGTCGCCACTTGCCGCGGACCTGCAGCGGTGCGCGCAGCTTGCCGCACGCCTGCTTCCAGTTGGCGCCGCTCACGTCCTCCATGCCGCTAGCCTGCTTCAGTTCGGCCAGCGCTTTTTCGCAGCAGTCGTAGACCGCCGGAGAAACCGACGCCGTCGTCTGGCTGCCGCCGCTCGCGCCGCTGGGCGGGAAACGCGTGTCGCCGATTGTCGCGGCGACGAGTTCGCGCTCGATGCCCAGCATCTCGGCGGCGACGACCTGCACGACGGTCCGTGAACCGGTGCCCAGGTCCTGCGTGCCGACCTTCACCTCGACGGTGCCGTCGCGGTTGATCTGGATCTCCGCCTGCGTGCCTTCGCCGCCGCTCATCCAAGCGGCGCCGCCGCAGCCGACGCCCGTCTTGATCGGGCCGGGTGACGTGCCGGGTTTCCGGTACTTCTGTTTCCAGCCGAACCGCTCGGCACCCAGCTCGTATTCGCGCCGCCGCACCTCGAACGGATCGTTCTTGATCCGCATTTCCACCGGATCGATCTCCAGCTTCACCGCCAGTTCGTCCAGGATGCCCTCCATGCCGACCGACGCCACCGGATGCCCCGGTGCACGCATCGCGCAAGACTGGCCGGCGTTCACCGCCACACTGCCCTGCTTCACGCGGGTCGTGGCCGGCTTGTAGATGTAGGGACTCGGAAAACCAGCGCCGCCGCTGCCGCCGCCCTGATCCATGCCGGATTCGTAACCCGGCGTGCCGAACGAGTGCATCTCGAAGGCGGTCAGCGTGCCGTCCTTGTTCCCGGCGAGCTTGATCTTCTGATACGACGACGGGCGGTTGCCCACCGCCAGCGCTTCCTCGAACCGCGTCAGCATCAGCTTCACTGGCGCGCCCGCTGCTTTCGCGAGCCGCGCGCAAAGCAGCCCTTCCTGACCAACCCAAAACTTCGAGCCGAACCCGCCGCCCATGTGCTCGCATACCACGCGGACGCGATTCTGCGGCACGCGCAACGCGCCCGCGAGCGACTCGCGGCAGATGAACACCGCCTGCGTCGAACACCAGGCGTTGAGATCCTCGCCCTCCCACTGCACGAGATTGCCGTGCGGCTCCATCGTTTGGTGCAGCTGTATCGAGGTGTGAAACTCGGCTTCCACGACGGCCGCGGACGACGCGAACGCCGCGTCGACATCGCCCTCGTGTTTTTCCGCACCCTCGCCGAGATTTGGCTTGTCCGCGAACACGCGCGGCGCGTCCGCCTTCACCGCATCGAGTTCATTCACCACGAACGGCCGCGCTTCGGCGTCCATCGTGACGAGTTCGAGCGCGTCCAGCACCGCCTGTTTGCTCGTGCCGGCGATCGCGGCGATTTCCTGGCCGTAATACCGCACGTCAAACTCGCCGTCATTCGCCAGAATCGCGGCGCGGATGCCGGGCGCGGCTTTGACCTTGGTGAGATCAACGGACCGCACGTGCGCGGCCGGCAGCTTGGAGCGGACGATCGCGCCGTACAGCACGCCGGCCGGCGCCACATCACTGGTGTACTTGGCGCGTCCACTGAGCTTCGCGGGAGCTTCCACCCGCGGCGTGTTCTTTCCCAGATAGCGAGTGTTCTTAGGCCAGGGCATGTTCGTGCGGAGGAATGACGTTGAGTTTCGCGGTGGGCTGCTGGCCGCTCGCGGCCAGCGTCGCGGCAAAGATCCGCGGGTACGAACCGCAGCGGCAGAGATTGCCGGCGACCGCGCGGCGGATGTCCGCCTCGGTCGGATGCGGGTTCTTGCGCAATAGCGCGGTGAGCGTCATCACCATGCCGGGCGAGCAGTAGCCGCACTGCAGCCCGTCGTGCGTGACAAACGCCTGCTGCAATTCCGTCAGCTGACCGGTCGCGGCCAGCCCCTCGATCGTCTCGATCTCCGCGCCTTGCGCCTCGATCGCCAGCAGCGAACACGCGTAGACGGGATCGCCGTTCAACAGCACCGTGCAGGCGCCGCACGTCGCGCGGTCACAGGATTCCTTCGCGCCGGTGAGCCCCGCGTGCGTGCGCAACGCCTCCAGCAGCGTCGTGCGCGGCTCGAGCTGCAGCGTCATCGGCTGGCCGTTCACCTTTAGCGTGACCGGCACCGCGCCGGGCCCGTGCACGCGCTCGGCATTGGCCTCGGCGAGACCTTTGGCGATGTTGCTGGCGCCGAGCGTGGCCGTGGTGACGGCCGAGGTGCCGAGCAGTTTGAAGAACGTTCGGCGCGAGACGCCCGAACGGGCGGGGCCTTCGTGCGCAGAGGGGCCGTCAGGGGGTGATTTCATCTCCAGCGGGGTTGGGATCGCGCGAGCATGCTCCGCTGAAAACCGCCCGCCAAGGGAATCCCCGGCGCGGCGATGTTTATTCCAAATGCAACAGCGCAGTAACACGCGCGCTGATTACGCTCATCAGCGAGCATCGTTTCCTGCGCCGATTCGTCCTGCTCCTTCCAACCCGGCGGTCGCGCTGTTTGCGCGGCTGGCTTCCGCCTTGCCGGCACGGCCCATTCGCGACAACACCACGGTTGCCCGTGGCCCATCGCACCTTCTCCCTCGCCAACCACCATCCCCGACTCCGGTTCGATCGGCGCGAAGTGCTGCGCGCGCTGCGGTGGCTCGAGGCGCACGCCGCCGAGGTTCGCGTGCCGCAACCGGCGTTTCTCGAGGGCGAACTCTCGCTGGTGTTCCTGACCGATGTCGCGCTGGCGCAGCTCCACGCCAGCTTTCTCGACGATCCGACCATCACCGACGTGATCACGTTCGAAGGGAACCCCAGCCTCGGCACGGCCGGAGAGGTGTGTGTGTCCGCCGATGCCGCGCTGCGGCAGATTGGGATCGATCCCGCACGCGGAACGAAGTCGCGCGCCGCCCGCCGGCTCTCGGTCGCGCAGCAGCGGTTGTTTTCCGCCGAGGTGACGCTTTATCTCGTCCACGGGTGGCTGCATCTCGCCGGCTACGACGATCTTCAGCCGATGAAAAAGCGTGCGATGCGCCGCGCCGAAGCGCGCGCCATGCGGATCCTGCGCACGGGACCCGCGGGGATTCCGCAGTTTACCCTGGCTTGATCCGGAAAATGCCGGCGCGGTGACTCCGCCGCGGCACCGCAGGCGTATCTACCTGCGATGCAACACACCGTCTCCATGCTTAAGCACTTTCATCCCCGCTCCCCTTTGCCCCGCGTCCGTCGGTGGCTCGTTCTCGCCGTCACCGCGTCCGGCCTGTTCACCGGCACCGCGCCCGCCGCGCCGATTTGGGACTTTCCTCAACCGCATCCCGTCGGCGACCCGAACGTCGCCACTAGCGTCGTGCTGCGCTCCGTGATCGGCGTGTACGACGCCGCGCCCCCGCCGGCAACCATCACGGTGCCCGTCACCGGCTCGGTCAACTTGTCCGTGCCGCTCGATGACAGGGAGATCGCTGCCGTGTCGTGGTTCAAGGACGGCGAGCGACTCGCCGCTACGGGTCGCACCCTGGCCCTGACGAAGCTCAAAGCGACCGACTCCGGACTCTACACGGCCACGGTCCAGCGCACGGTCGAGTCGCCGATGCCCTACTCGTCAGCATTCGAGACGATTCGCCTCGAAGTGGGTAATCCCACCTCGTGCAAGCTGGTCAACATTTCGAGCCGCACGACGATCAGCCCCGCCAATCCGACGCTGATCGTCGGTTTCGTGGTGGGCGGCTCCGACCGGATCACGCCCTTAAAACACCTGCTGATCCGCGCCGTCGGTCCGAGCTTGGTAGGAGTGGGCGTGCCTCAGACCTTGGCGGCACCACAAGTCACGTTGTATGACGCCCGCGGGCAGAAGATCGAGTGGCCGGATGTGTGGATTCCGGAATGGGATCCGTATCGTCTGGCGAGCGTCGTCGCGCCCATCATCGGCGCCATGCCGCTGCTGCCGGGAGCGCAGGATTTCGCCATTCTCTACTCGCTCGCTCCCGGTGCCTACACGGCCCATGTCTCCAGCCGCGACGGGGGTTCGGGTGACGTGCTGTTCGAGGTCTACGAGGTGCCAGCCGAACTGATTCCCGTCTTCGGCGAGGAAACGCCGACGCCGCCGAAAAGCTAAACGCGCTTTGGGGCTTGTCGTAGGGCCGCCGCTCACCGGCGGCCCGCGACCGCGGCACAGGCATCCCGCCCGTGGACGTTGGGCGGGGTCGGGAGACCCCGCCCTACAAGAGTGCAGGTGGCACGCTCCGCGGCGCAAACATCGGCGCGACGCTCATGCCACGCACTTTTTCCGTGGCTTTCCGACCGCGGTCGCGGCTAACTGGACACCCACACCATGTCCGACCGCTCGACGTCGAAAATCGTCACGTTCCGCACCGCCTTTTTCTCGGGCCTACTGCTCCTCGCACCGTTGGTCGTCACGGTCTGGGCGTTCAGCAAGATCATCGATCTGGTCGGGGGCACCTTTCGCCCGCTTTATGAGCACTATCTGCCCAATTCGCTCCAGCGGATCCCCTTCTTCTGGGACCTCCTCGCCACGATCGCGGTGCTGCTGCTGGTCACGATCCTCGGCTACCTCTCCAACTACGTCTTCGGCAAGTTCTTCCTCAGCGTCATCGAGCGATTCATCCGGCGGATCCCCGGCATCGGTACGGTCTACAACTCCGTCAAACAGATCGTCGCCACCTTCGGTACCCAGAACAAAAACCTCTTCAACAAGGTCGTCCTGGTCCAGTTCCCGCGGGAAGGGCTCTGGTCCATCGGCTTTCTCACCAACAAGCAACAAGCCGAGCCGCAGGCGAACCTCGGTCGTGAGGCTTGGACCGTCTTCGTCCCCACGACGCCGAATCCCACCAGCGGCTTCCTGATCATTGTGCCGAGGGAACATGTGGTGGAGCTCGAAATGTCCGTCGGCGACGGCATGAAGTTGATCATCTCCGGCGGCGCGGTGGTCCCACCGTGGCCGGCACCGGTTCCGGCGCTGCCGGCGAAATAGCCGTTCGCCTGCCCAGCGCCTCCTCGCCGGCTGACGTGGTTGGGGTCGCGCACTTCTTCCTTCCATGCCGGGCCTGCCGCTGCAAACCGACGCCTTTGTCCTGCTGAAGCGTTTGCCGACCGAAGCGTTTCAAAGCTTCACGGTTTTCTCGCCGAGCCAGGGCACGATGGTGGTGTTGCAGCGGCTCGCGAAAAAAGCCGCCACGAAATCGGTGCCGCTCGACCTGTTCGACGAAGCGTCGCTCGACCTGGAGAGTTCGAACCAGGGGCAGACGTGGTTCGTGAAGGAAGCACGGATCATCGCCCGTCATCCCGAACTCGGCCGCAGCTACGAAACGCTGCGGCTCGCGTCGGAGCTCGCCGCCTTGGTCGCGCGCAACGCCGTGCCCGAGGAAGGCCGCGCCGCGGTCGCCGCGCTGCTGCGGCAGGCGCTCGCCGCGTTTGCCCGCGGCGCCCGGCCCGATCTCGTGTGGTTCAAAAGCCTCTACCGTTTCGCGCGCGACGAGGGCTACCCGCTCAAGGAAGAATGGTTCCCAACGCTGCCTGCAGCGGATCGCACCGCGGTCGCCGCGCTGCTCAACCAGCCGCTCGCCGACCAAGCCGCCGGCCCGGAAGCCGTGGCTCGTCTCACGCGCCGGCTCGAGGAGTATTTGCGCGGCCACACTGAAATTTTGCTCGATTGAGCCACTCCGCCCAACTTCCCGCCGTCCCACCAGTCCCATCGGTCTCGTAAGTCTTATAGGTTCTGTAGGTCCCCTCTCATGCTTTTCGATCTCGACCAACGCACCGCCAGCCTGAGCGTCGGTGAGTTCTCCTCGTTCACCACGGGGCCGCGGGATTCGACCGGCGGTGCGCAGGGGCTCTGGCGCGCCCAGCTCGGCACGCACTGGCACAACGCCTTGCGCGAGCAGGCCACCGCCGAGCGGCCGGAAACCGAATTCGAGATCCCCATCACCGGGCGGATCGTCCACCACGGCTGGACCCTCACACTGACCGGGCGCATCGACCAACTGCTGCGCGAGCGCGAAACGATCACGCTGCGCGAAATCAAAACCGTCACGCGCGACCTCCCCACCGACGAGACCGAGCTGCGTGCAGCCTACCCGGACTATTTCGCCCAACTTGCTGCTTACCTCGTGCTCGCCCGCGCGCCCGCCAATCCGGTGGGCCGCCTGCTCGATGATCAATATTCCGTCCGCGGCGAGCTCGTCTTCGTCGAGGTCGCCAGCGGACTCGCGCAAACCGTTCCGCTCACGCCCGCCGACGACACGTTTTTCCGCGTTCAGCTCGCGCGTGTCGCCGAGTTTCTCGATCTGCGGCTGCGCGCGCGCGAGCGGCTGCGTCACCTGACGTTCCGGCCGGCCTTTGCCGTGCCGCGGCCGGGACAGGAGACCACCCAGGCGGATCTTACCGCGACGTTCGAACGCCATCCGCTGGTGCTGTTCGAAGCGCCAACCGGTTTCGGCAAGACCGGCGTGCTGCTGGAGTTCGCGCTCGGCCAATTGCGCGGCGGACACTTCGACCGCGCGCTTTACCTCACGAGCAAATCCACCGGCCAGATCCAGGTGGTCCGCACGCTCAGCGGCATGACGGCAGCGCCGTCAGCCGCCGTTGAACGTGCAACGTGTAAAGTTGAAGGCCCCAACGCCCGGAGCCCGTCCGGTCCTCCCACTTCAACTTCCCCCTTCAACTCCGCCACCGGCGTGGCGGCGACCGCCGCTACCCCGGTGGCGGTCTGGCACGTGCGCAACAAAAGCGAGCACTGCATCAACGCCACGTTCCACTGCGTGCGCGACGTCTGCAGCCATCTCGTCGACGCGGAGGCCCGCTGGGCCACGAGCGGACTGGCGCGGTTTTACCTCGACGAGAAGCACCCGCGCGATCTCGACACGCTGCGCGCCGCCGGCCGCGCGGCGCGGATCTGCCCCTACGAAATCACGCGGGCGGCGCTGGCGTTCAACGACGTGTGGATCGGCGACTACAACTACGTCTTCGCGCCGCGCAACCGCGGGTTGTTTTTCGAGCAGCCGGGCTTCGATCCCGCCCGCACGCTGCTGCTGCTCGACGAAGCGCACAACCTGCCCTCGCGCGTCGCCGATGCCTATTCGCACGCGTTCAGGGCCAACGACGCGTTCGCCGTGCGCGACGAGTTGCATCGCACCCGGCCGCACGCCTCGCTCGTGCACGCCTGGGGCCACTGGTGCCACTTCCTCGACCACCTCCGCAGCGCGCACAGTTTGACCGCGGATCAGGAGGACGACGCGCGCGATCTGCTGGGCGAGGTGGCGAAGCAGGTGGCCAGCGTGCCGCTCGATCTTGCGACGCTCGGCCCGCAGGTGGCGGATCTGCTCTGGCAGATTCCTTCGCTCGTCGACGAACTCGCGGCCTCCGATCTGCCCCGGCTATGGTGGACTCCGCAGGACCGCGAGCTCGCGCTCACCTGCCTCGATGCCGCGCCCGCGATCGGCGCGACGCTGCGCGAATTCGGCGGCGTCGTGCTGGCAAGCGCCACGCTCACGCCGATCGACGGCTTCGCCGCCGCCTGCGGCCTGCAGGGCGAGGCGCCCGTGCCGCCGCAGAAAACGCCCCCCGCGGCAACCACACCCGAGCGGCTGGGTGAACTGAACAAACGCACGACCAAGAAACTTTTTCGCCAGCTCACCAGCGCGGCCGAGTTGCTCCGCGTCGAGGAAGCGCGCGAGGCATCGCAGCCCACGCTGCTGCGCGCCCACACGCCATGGCGCGACGGCAGCTACGACATCGCCTGCGACGTGCGAGTCGACACGACGTTTCAGCATCGCACGCACCACTATACCACGACCGCGGCCACGATCGCCTCGCTGCACCGTGCGGCGCGCGCAGCGGGCCCGGCCACGCCCTCCGCCGCATCCATTCCCGCTGCCGTCCCGTCGTCCGGCTCTCAACCCTCAACTCTCGCCTCTCAGCTTCTTTGCCCCTCGGTCGCCGTCTTCTTCCCATCCTACGCCTACGCCGACGCCATCCTGCGCGAGATCGCCACGATCGCGCCGGAGCTGCGCGTCGCGCTGCAGCCGCGGATCCGCGATCTCGCGGCGCAATCGGCGTGGGTCGAGGAATCGTTGCGCGACAGCCAGGCGCTCTTCCTCGTGCTCGGCTCCAGCTTTGCCGAAAGCATCGACGCGCTCGGCGGCCGCGTGTCGCACGCGCTGGTCGTCGGTCCTGCCCTGCCCGAGGTGAATCCGGTGCAGCATGCGCGGCTCGCCGAGGCGACGCGCGCCGGGCTCTCGCGGGACGCGGCGTTCCGCCGCGTTTACCAGATTCCCGGCATGACCAAGGTGAACCAGGCGCTGGGCCGGCTGGTCCGCGCGCCCGGTCAGCACGCCAAGGTGCTGCTGCACTGCCGCCGGTTCGTGGAGCCCAGTTATGCCAGCCTGCTCGCGCCCGACTACCGGAACGGCGTGATCTTGCGGAGCGACGCGGATCTCGCGGCGTGGCTCGCGGGTTCGGCCACGCCGGCGCGCCCGGTCCAGCCATGATAAACCCGTAAACCTGCAAGCGCGCTCGGGCTCTGACGAAGCGTATACGAAACTATCGTTGTCCGGGCCCGTCACAGGACTAACTTTACCCTGCTTGAAAACCCATTTTCTCCGTCGTGTCTTGGTTTGGCTGGCGTTGATCGGAGCCTGCGCCGCCGCCCACCCCGCTGCCGCCTTCACCGCCAAAGAGCGCACGCAAGGCTTTCGCGACGATCGCATTCTGGCAAAACCCAAGGCCGGCTTGCGCGAGGCCTCCGACGAAATCGAATCGCGCAACGGCCTGCGGCTGCGTCGCTCGTTTTCGCGGATCGGCAATCTGCGCGTGCTGGAACTCGGTCCCGGTGAATCGGCGGCCGCGGCGATCCGCCGGCTGCGCGGCACCGGCCGCTACGAATACGTCGAGCCCGACCATCTCGTGCGGCCGTTCGCGATTCCGAACGATCCGTCCTTCGGCGAGCAATGGTCGTTGCGCAACACGACCACGCCCGGAGCGGATATCAGCGCCACCACCGCGTGGGATACGCTCAGCAGCGCCGCGAACATCAAGGTGGCCATCATCGATTCCGGACTGCGTCAAACGCATCAGGATTTCGCCGGCAATCTCTGGTCCAACAGCCGCGGCACGCCCGGGATCGACGCCACGGTTTCGTCCAGCAGTTCGAGTTACTACACGCCGACCGACAACAGCGGGCACGGCACCCATGTGGCCGGCATTGTCGGCGCCGTCGGCAACAACGGGCTCGGCACCACCGGCGTCGCCTGGCGAGCGCAATTGATGGGACTGAAGTTCATCCCCGACGAAGAGGGCGGCAGCATTTCGGACGAGATCGAATGCATCGACTACGCCATCGCGAACGGCGCCCAGGTGATCAACGCCAGCTTCGGCGGAGAAACCTACAGCTCCGCCGTCTTCGACGCGATGCGCCAGGCGCGCGACGCCGGGATCATCATCGTCGCCGCCGCCGGCAACGACAGCAGCAACAACGACTCCGTCTCCGTTTATCCCGCCGGCTACCTGCTCGACAACATCGTGACCGTCGCCTCGACCACGCGCGCCGACGTGCTGGCGGACAGCTCCAACTACGGCGGCATGGTCGATCTCGCCGCGCCCGGCGACAGCATCCTCTCGACCTCGAACGCGAACGACTCCGCCACCAAGACGCTCAGCGGCACCTCGATGGCCGCACCGCACGTGACCGGCGCGGTCGCGCTGCTCAAGGCGCGGTTTCCCTCGGACACCTACCGGCAGACGATCAACCGGCTGTTGCGCGCCACCACCCGGCTCCCGGCGCTGCAAGGCAAGGTGCAGACCGGCGGCCGGCTGAATCTCGCGCAAGCGCTCGCCTCGACCGACAACCGGCCGTTCAACGACCGCTTCGCCGAACGCGCGCCGCTGAGCGGCCGCAACCTCGCGGTGCGGACTTCCAACACCGGCGCCTCGAGCGAGACGGGCGAGCCGGCACATGCGGGCGTGGGCAACAACAACTCACTGTGGTGGACGTGGACGGCGCCGGAAACGACGGAGGTGTCATTCGACACCACCGGGAGCGCGTACGACACCTTGCTCGCCGTCTACACGGGGACGACGCTCGGAGGCCTGCAACAGGTAGGCGCAAACGACAACGCGAGCACCGGCGGCACGAGCAGCCGCGTCGTGATCAACGCCACGGCCAACACCGCTTATCAGATCGCCGTCTCGAGCCGGACGATCGGCGCCGGGCTGACCGCGCTGAAGATCGCGAGCGTGCCCGCCAACGATTCATTCGCGCGCGCCGCCGCGCTCAGCGGCAACGCCGTGCAGGTCACCTCGCTCAATCTCGGCGCGTCGTCCGAACCCACTGAGCCGATCGTCAGCGGCGGCGCAGGTCGCACGGTCTGGTATTCGTGGGTGGCCCCGAGTTCGGGCGTTTATCATCTCGGCGCCTTTGCGACGCAGATCGACACGATCGCCGCGGTCTATACCGGCAGTGCGGTGTCGGCGCTCACGCTGGTCGCTTCGAACAACAACTCCTCCACCACCAACACCGACGCGCTGGTGAAGTTCAGCGCCACCGCCGGCACGACGTACTACTTCCAAATCGATCACGCGTCCGACGATGCGGCGACGGGCGCCGAGTTCACGCTGACGCTGGCCGACTCGGCGTGGGAGTTTCCCGCGAACGACGAGATCACGTCCTCGCCCGCCGTGGGCGCCGACGGCACCGTCTATTTTGGCGCCGGCTCGGCCGACAAGCATGACATCGCTGTCTACGCGGTCGCCAGCGACGGCACGCGGAAATGGCGGTTCAACACAAGCGGCCAGGGCATCATCGGCGGCTCGCCCGCGGTGGCCGCGGACGGCACCGTTTACATCGGGTCGTACGACAAGAAATTCTACGCGATTAACGGCGCGACGGGCGTGAGCAGATGGAGCTACACCACGGAATCGGAGATCCTTTGCGCGCCCGCCATCGCTGCCGATGGCACCGTGTACATCCGCGACAGTGCCAAGCTCTACGCGTTCACCCCGGCGGGCGCGTTGAAGTGGACCTACACGATCGATGCGGTCGAAACCGGCGGCACCTACTGTTCCCCAGTCATCGGGCTCGACGGCGCGATCTACGTCGGCAGCAACGGCGGCAAGCTCTACGCGGTGACCGATCAGGGCAGCGCCGCGGCCTTGCGGTGGACGTTCACCGCCGATGGCGACATCTACACCACGCCCGCGTTTGGCGCCGATGGCACGCTCTACTTCGGCACGCTCAAGGGGGCGTTCTACGCGCTCACTCCGGGCGCCGCCGCGCCGATCAGCAAGTGGACGATCAAGATTCCGGCGTTCGCGGGCGGGGACACCAGCATCTCCTCTTCCCCCGCGCTTGCACCCGACGGCACAATCTATTTTGCGGCGTACGATCACAAACTCTACGCCTTGAACCCGCAGAGCGGCGCGACGAAATGGGCCTACGAACTCGGCGATGAGGTCCGCGCTTCGTCGCCGGCGGTGGCCGCGGATGGGACGGTGTATGTCGGCGTCTACGATGGCTTCGTCTACGGCGTGCGCGCCGACGGCACGCTCGCGCGCACGTTCGCATCCGCGCGGCGGATTCGCTCCTCGCCGGTGATCGCGAACAACCGGCTCTACTTCGGCAGCAACGACGCCAAGCTGCACGCGTTCGAGCTCGGCCAATCCGCCGCCAACTCCGCGTGGCCGATGTTCCAGCACGATGCGCCGCACACGGGTCACGCGCGGCCGCTGGGTTTCTCGATCACCGCCCAGCCGCAGTCGCAGGTCGCCGTGGCCGGCTCCGCGATCGCGCTCTCCGTCGGCACCTCCGGCGCCAGCAGCGTGAATTACCAGTGGTTCAAGGACGGTTCGGCGATCTCCGGCGCCACCGGCGCGACGCTGACGCTGGCCAACGTCCAGCCGGCCGATGCGGGGGTTTACACCGCGCGCGCCTCGAGCGAGAGCACGTTGACGACGCAACCCGCCATCGTCGGCGTCACCATCACCAGCCGGGTCCTCGGCAACGCCTCGCAGGTCGGGCCGGACATCCAGCACCCCAACGGCAACACTTACGACCAGTTCCTGCTCGAGGGAACGGCCGCATCGATCACCGCCGATCCCGGTCAGATCGCGCGCATCTCCTTCATCGATCTCAGCGACGACATCGTGCAGGTCGAATTCTCCGGCGCCGGCACGCTGACGGTTGTATTGGAAAACGCGACCGGCCCCGCGGCGCCGGTGAACTACGATCAACCCAATATCCTCTACCGCCGCGGGCACGCCCACCTCGTGCTGAGCGGCGCGAACGAAACGACGCATCTGACCGTCTTCAGCGTCGGCACCTTGACCGCGGTGAATCCGGCGCTCTTCAAAACCGGCGTCACCTACGACGGCGCGGCCGACCTCTCCTACCTCGCCGTGTTGTCCACCGACGGCCAATGCGCGTCGCTCCGCACGGCGAATGCGAGTTACCTCGCCGCCAAGGGCATCACTGGCATCTACGCGCCCGGCGTGCGGGTCACCGGTCCGGTCTATGTCGGCGACATCAATGCCGCCGACGATGCCATGCCCGTGCTGCAGCTTGGCTCCGCCGGTGAAACCAAGATCACCGGCGGTGATCTGCTGCAGTTGAACAACCAGCCGGTCCGGGTCAGCGGACTTACCCGGCTGCAGTTCGTCGACGGCACCACCTCGCACAACGTCCGCTTGCCGGCGCAGACGAATCGCGCCCGTCTGGAACAGGACGGCACCGATGTCACCGCGCTGCTCGTCGTGAACCCCGCCCCCTGAACGCCCGACGCGGCACCGGTGTCGCGGATCCTTCAAGCGTAGGGCCGGCGCTCGCCGCCGGCCGTCTGTTGCTAGTTGTCCCTCCACGAGCGTCTCGCCGCTGCCACGAGCGGCGCACTAACCAGCGCAATTTCCGCGCGGACATTTCGCTTTACCGGACTCCACCGCAGCGTCACAACCAAGGCCCGTGGTCCAACCCAAGACGATCGGAGCCCGGGAAATTCACGCCGCGATCGAGCGGCTCGCCGCCGCCATTGCCGAGCGCCACGGCCATTCCCGCCGCCTCCTCCTGCTCGGCATCGCCAACGGCGGCATCGAACTCGCCCGCCGGCTCACCGTCCGACTCGCGCAGCTGCGCCCCGGCCTGGCGGTGCAGTCCGGCACGATCGACATTTCGTTTCACCGCGACGACATCGGCCGCAATCCGATCCCGAAGGAATTCGCACCCACACACATCCCCGGCGACGTGAACGGCGCTACCGTCGTCCTCGTCGATGACGTGCTGTTCTCCGGCCGCACCGTGAACGCCGCGCTCAATGAGCTCTTCGATCACGGCCGGCCCGACCTGGTCGAACTCGCCATCCTCGTTGATCGCGGCGGCCGCCGGCTCCCCCTCGCCGCAGATTACTGCGCGCTGACGCTCGAGCCCTCCGCCGACGAAAAAGTCGTCGTCCGACTCGATCCTCGCGATCCCGCGGCCGACGTGCTTCGCGTGGAACCCGCGGGGGCCAATCGAAAAGCGGCAACCTGAAATCGAAAATCTCATGCCCTGGACGCGCCGACATCTTCTCACCCTCGAGGAACTTTCCCGCGAGGAAATCGACCAAATCCACGCCACGGCGGCAGCCTTCAAGCGCACGTTGTCCCGCCGCGTCAAAAAGGTTCCCGCCCTTCGCGGCAAGACCATCGTCAACCTTTTCCTCGAGCCGAGCACGCGCACGCGCATGGCCTTCGACATGGCCGCCAAGCGGCTCAGCGCCGATGTGATTTCCTTCGACGCCGCCAGCAGCAGCACGACCAAAGGAGAAACGCTGCACGACACCGCCAAGAACATCCAGGCGCTCGGCGCGGACATGATCGTCATCCGCCACGCCGCCGCCGGCTCGCCGCTGTATCTCTCGCGAATCCTGGACATTCCCGTGATCAACGCCGGCGACGGCGCGCACGAGCATCCGACGCAGGGGCTGCTCGACACGTTCACGATGAAGGAGCACCTCGGCAGCCTGAAGGGCCGCAAAATCGTGATCCTCGGCGATATTCTTTTCAGCCGCGTGGCGCGCTCGAACATTCACGCGCTGACGAAGCTCGGTGCAAACGTCACGCTGGTCGGCCCGGCGACGCTCGTGCCGCACTGGTTCACCGATCTCGGTGTCGAGGTCTCGCACGACCTGCGCACGGCGCTCGCCGATGCCGAGGTCGTGATGCTGCTGCGCATCCAGCACGAGCGCCAGTCGAGCGGCCATTTCCCGTCGCTCGGCGAGTACACCAGCATGTTCGGATTGAACAAGACCCGCGCGAGCTGGCTGAACCCGAAGGCGATCATCATGCACCCCGGCCCGATCAACCGCGGCGTGGAGATCGACAGCGATCTCGCCGACGGCGACCACAGCGTGATCCTGGAACAGGTGAACAACGGCATCGCGGTCCGCATGGCCGCGCTCTACCTCTGCGCCGGCGGCCAGCCGGAAAACGTCGCGCCGATCGAGTAACCATCGTTCTCGTTCTCTTAATCGTTCTCGTTCTCGCAAGCGAACGGAGGCGATCGGGGAGAACGAGAAAGAGAACGATAACGAGAACGATTGAACATGCCCTCCCTCTGGATCCAAAACGCCCGGGTCATCGATCCCGCCAGCAAGCGCGACGCCACCGGCGACCTCTTCGTCACCGACGGCCGCCTGGTCGACTCGCTCTCGCGCGACGCGAAGCGCCGCGCGAAGAAAATCGACGCCCGCGGGCTCGTCGCCTGCCCGGGACTGGTCGACATCCACGTCCATTTCCGGGAGCCCGGTCAGTCGCACAAGGAGACCATCGCGACCGGATCCCGCGCCGCGGCCGCCGGCGGATTCACCACGGTGGTGTGCATGCCCAACACCACGCCGCCCGCCGACAACGTCGGCACGATCCAATACATCAACGACGCGATCCGCCGGGACGCGGTCGTGAAGGTGCATCCCACCGGATGCATCACCGTGGGCATGAAGGGCCAGGCGCTCGCGCCATTCGGCTCGCTTCAGCGCGCGGGCGTCGTGGCGATCACCGATGACGGCGACTGCGTGCAGAGCAACGAGGTGATGCGCCGCGCCTGCGAATACGCGAAGATGTTCGACCTGCCGCTCATGGATCACTGCCAGGACACGTCCATGACCCAGGGCGCGGTGATGAACGAGGGCGTGGTCTCGACGCGCCTCGGCCTGCGCGGCTGGCCCAATGCCGCCGAGGACCTGATCGTCGCCCGCAACATCGTGCTCGCGTCCTACACCGGCGCACGGATTCACCTGCAGCACATCTCCTCCGGGCAGTCCGTCGAGATGATCCGCCGCGCGAAGAAGCGCGGCGTGTCGATCACCGCCGAGGCCACGCCGCACCACATCGCGCTCACCGACGCCGCGCTGGTCAGCTATGATCCGAACTTCAAGATGAACCCGCCGCTGCGCACCGAGGAGGATCGGCAGGAGATCATCGCCGGGCTGCGCGACGGGGTGCTCGATTGCATCAGCACGGACCACGCCCCGCACACCGATTACGAGAAGGACAAGGAGATCGATTTCGCGCCCAATGGCATCATCGGTTTGGAGACGTCGCTCGCCGTCGTGCTCGAGGTCCTCGTGAAGCAGCAGAAGTTCAAACTGCCGCAGGTCGTCGACCTGATGACCCGGCGCCCGGCCGACATCCTCAAGCTCAAGGCCGGTACGCTCGCGGTCGGCGCCCCCGCGGACATCTGTCTGTTCGATCCCGCCGAAACCTGGCGCTACGACGCCAAGGCCGGCCTCAGCAAATCGAGCAACTCGCCCTGGCACGGCCACACCTTCACCGGTCGCGTGAAAACCACGATCGTGGATGGGCGTGTCGTCTACGCGAACGGCAGGATCGTTTGAGCTCCGCCTGTTTGTCGTAGCGGAAAGCGTGAGCTTTTCGCCACTCGCGACGTAGGGCCGGCGCTCGCCGCCGGCCGCGCCTCACGCACAATCGTCGGCTTTCTCGGCTGCCGGCGAGCGGCAGCCCTACCAGGTCGCTACCCGTCGCGCTTCGCCGTTGGCTTTCAACTCCCCTACTCACATGGGCGTCCCGCCCGTGGGTTTAACGGCAACCGAGAGGGATCCGCGCGCTGATCCCACGCTCCTTCCCCACGCTTGCGCCGGCCGGAGTTTTCCGCCGCACTCGTCGGCAATGCCCGTCACTCCGTTCACCATCGCGGTCGTCGCCGCTGAGCTCAGCCTGCTGCTGGCAGGCGTGATCCTGCTCTGGCGCGTCGTGCTCCGGCCGGCCGCGCGCGTTGAGCCGCGCATCGCGGGCGTGCCGCGGTGGGACATCTCGCTGCTTGATTTTCTGCTCTTCGTGTTCCTCGTTTTCGCGGCGGGGATGGTCGGCAATCTCGTGGCCGGGCTCGCCTTCAACGGCCTCGCCGTGACCACCGACGCCAAGACCGTCGTTTCGAGCGCGGGCTTCCAGCTCGGCCTGCTCGGCGGCGTGGCGCTGCTGCCGGCAGGCCGCGATCAAAGCCTGATCAGCTCCGTATTCGATCGCCGCAGCCTGCTCAGCGGCGTCGGCGCCTTTCTGATCGCGCTCCCGATTATCACGCTGGTCAACATCGCGTGGCTTTGGCTGCTGCAGGCGCTGGGCGTCCCCGCCGACCAGCAGGATTTGCTGCGCCTCTTCAGCGCCACGGATTCGGTTGCGTTGCTCGGCGTCATGATCGTGCTGGCCACGCTCGTCGCCCCGCTCGCCGAGGAACTGTTGTTTCGCGCGGCGATCTTTCGCTATCTCCGCACGCGGATTCCGCGCTGGCTCGCCTTGCTGCTGCCGGGTCTGGTGTTCGCGGCGCTGCACGTCAACTGGAGCACGCACGACGGGCTCGCCAGCTTTGCCCCGCTGGTCACGCTGGCCGTGGTCTTCTCGCTCGCCTATGAGCACACCGGCCGGATCGGGACCGCTGTGGTGGCGCACGCACTGTTCAACCTGCACACGATCTTGATCCTGCTGTCCGGCGTACTCGACGAAGCGCCCACGTCGTTCTGAAGCGAGGCCTCCGCCGCTTCACGGTTTCACCGTTTACCGCATCACGTTTCACCGTCTCCCCTCCGTGAATCCATTCTCCAAAAGTCGACGGGAATCCGTCGGCGCACTCGGCGAGGAGAAGCTTATTGCCGCGATCCGGCGTTGGCTGGGACGAACGTCGCCCCGCGCGCCGTTCGGGATTGGGGACGATTGCGCGGTGCTCGCACCTTCGCGCGGACCGCAGTTGATCACGGTGGATCCGGTGATTTATCCGCGGCACTTCAATGATCACGTGCCGCCGCGCGCCGTCGGCGCCAAGCTGCTGCGACGCAACCTGAGCGATCTCGCCGCGATGGGCGGCCGTCCCACTGCCGCCGTGCTCGCGTTGACCCTCGACGCGCGCGTGAGCCGCCGCTGGCTGGAAGCCTTCTACCGTGGGCTTGCCGCCTGCGCGCGGCTCTACCGTGTGCCGATCGTTGGCGGCGACATCGCGCAAGCCGACGGGATGGTCGGCGCCAGCCTGACGCTTCTCGGCGAGGCGACGGGGCCGCGAACGCTCACGCGTACCGGCGCGCGCCTCGGCGATGCGATCTACGTCACCGGCGTCCTCGGCGGCAGCTTGCGCAGCGGACATCACTACTCGTTCACCCCGCGGCTCAAGGAGGGCGCGTGGCTCGCGCGCCGGCCCGAGGTGCGGGCGATGATGGACCTGAGCGATGGACTTGCCAAAGACATCCACGCGCTCACGCCACCGCGCGGTGTGGCCGCGTTGGAGCCGGCGACGCTCCCCCGGCGGTCCGGGGCGAACCTGCGCGCGGCGTTGACCGAAGGCGAGGACTACGAGCTCGTCTTCGCCGTCGCCGCGCAGGCTGACGCCGCGCATTTCGAGCGCGCGTGGCGGCACGCGTTTCCGCGCACGCGCTTGACGCGCGTCGGCCGTTTCGTGCGCGTCGGCGCGCTGCCGGCCACGGCGATCGATCTCGCCGACTACCACGGCTACGAACACTTGCGTTAACCGAGGGCGGCGATCGCGATGAGTATTCTTGAACGACTCCGCGCCGGCGTGACTACGGCCTCCGCCGACGAAACCCGCGCGCTCGCCGGCGAACTTGCCCGCACCCTTCCGCCCGACCAGACGCTCGCCCTGCACGGCAATCTCGGCGTCGGCAAAACCACCTTCGTGCAGGGACTCGCCTGCGGCTTCGGCGTGCCCGAGCCCGTCACGAGCCCCACCTTCAACATCTACACCGTCCACCGCGGCCCGTCGCGCACGCTCGTGCATCTCGACGCCTATCGGATCGAAAGCGCCCGCGAGATCGAGGATCTGCTGCTCGAGGATTTTCTCGTCACGCCGTGGTGCCTCGCCGTGGAGTGGCCTGATCGCATCGCGGAATGGCTGCCCGCCGACACGTGGCACTTGGAGTTGGCCATCACCGCCGACGAGCGCCATACGTTGCTCCTGCGCTGAAAACGCCCCGCCACCGCCTTCCCGGCCGCCACAAATCCCATGAGATTTCTCGCTCTCGAACAGGATGTCGCCGGAGTCACCGCGGAGCAGATGCGTCCGTGGTTGCAGGCGGAAGCGCGCGCCGTCTGGGCGCTGCAGCAAGCGGACACGCTCCGCGAAATCTGGTTTGCGCGGCCGGATCGCCGTGCCGTGCTCCTGCTCGAATGTCCGGACGAAGCGGCGGCCCGCGCCGCGCTCGGCACGCTGCCGTTGGTGCGCGAGCAGTGTATCCGTTTCGAACTGCTGGCGCTGGATCCCTACGACGGCCTCGCACGGATTTTCACGCCCGCCTGAGGCAAGCGAACGTCGGTGGTCAGCTGGGGCGGCTCTCCCGCTTGCGCTGAAACGAAGCCGCATGCACAGCGATGCACCGAGAGCCGAGCGGCACGATTTCGCCGTGCGGACTGCGCCACAACCGGCGCGGCTTCCGGCTCCCTGCCAAAGGGACGCCACCGGAGTGGCGTCCCGAGCGACTCGAGTGCTTACGCTGGCGAGCTCGGCTTGACGGGCTCGTCGGCAGGGGCTGACGACTCAGGCGCTGTCGGCTCACCCGGCGCCGTTTCGGGGCGGGTGACCTGCGGACGTTCCGGTTCAGTCAAGACCGACTCCGGCAGAGGCTCGGGCGCCGCAGCTTGCGCCTCGGCTTCCGTCACCGCCTCCTCGACGGCCGATGCGGGTGCGGCACCCTCCGTCGGCGCAGCGCTTTCCGGCGCAGCTTCAGGCTTGGCCTCAAACGGCGGCGTCGATTGCACCACTTCGGGGAAGTTTTCCGGATCGTGTTCCTGCGCCTCGATCTCCTTCTTCCGCGCCTCAACCATCGGCGGCGGAGCGAACAGCCGGCCATCGATGAACTCGGTCACGTAGCCTTCGGTTACGAGCCAGCGCAGGTCGCCCTGCATCCGGCTGATCTTGGCCCGTTGTTCGATCGTCAGCATCGCCTCAGGCTTCGCAGCCTCGTCCGGCTTGGGGGTCTCGGGGGCGGCTTCGCTCGGCGCCGCGGCCGCGGCCACGGGCGTTTCCGAGGCTCCCGCGGCAGGAGCCGGCACGTCGATGCCGAGGAATTTCTTCGCCAGCTCGCTCGCGCGAATCATCGGCGAGCCTTCGATGAAGGTGATGAGCGTCGTGATGGTCTCGGAGAACGTCTGGCCCGGCACGCGGAATTTCCGCTTCACCGCGCAGACGTAGCTGATGCCCTTCGAGCCCTTCTTGAAAATCGTGAAATGCTCGCGCCGCAGCCGGCCGCGCAACGCGTTGGCCGTATCCAGCGGAAAACGGCGCTGGCGTTCCAACGCGCCTTCGATCGCCCGGCGGATTTCGCCCGGCGGCATCGGCTCCAGCAGCTTGCCGTGGAAGCGCGCCGTCTCGACCGCGCGCACCACTTTTTCGCGCGCGTTGGCGAGCAGATAGGCCCGGGCATCTTCGAACGCGTCGAACGTGATCACCGGGGCCGGCGCAGTCTCGGGCGTCGTGCTGTCCTGCTGCGCGGCGACTTCGGCCGCCGCCGCTTCCGTGGCCGGCGTCGCCGGCTCGGTCGCGACCGCCGCAGGTGCCGGCGCCGGCGCGCTCGCCGCGGCCGCGGCCTTAAGGCTCGGCTTCCACGTGTAGCGCGTCGTCGTCTTCATCTTAGCCAGCCATTGCGCCACGACCTCGGGATCGCGCACGGTCTCGATCCGGCTGCGATACGCGTCGAACGACATCCGCGTGATCTTCGCCGAGAAATGCTGCTGCACGATCTGCGCGTAGCGATGGTAGTTCGGCGGCCCGAGCAACTCGCCCGTCACGCTGCAGCGATTGATCACCTGGAAGTTGCCCTTCGGCGGATCGACCTCGACTTCGGCGAGTTCGAAGAACCGGCCGAGGTGGTTGCTCAACACATGCGCGACCACCGCTTCCTCGCTCTCGAACGGAATGCCGTCCGGCACCGACAGGTAAATCGGCTGCTTGGCGGGACGCGCCGCGGGCTGCGCGGCGTCAGGCGCGGGCGCGGTCTCGGGCGTCTTCCGCGCGAGCACCACCACGAAGCGATCGGCCTTGCCGATCACCGTGCGCGCGATCTCGAACAACTCGATCGTGCGGCACGACGAACGAATCGTTTTTGCCAGCGCGTTGAAACTCGTATCCTCCGGATAGAACGCGACGCTGAAATATGGGCTCTCGTAGGGGCCGCGGTCCATCATTTCGCGCGACGCGTGCCCGGCATAGCCGCCGTAGCGCGGGCCGCCACGCTCGCCGCCTTCGCGACGCGGACCGGAATACTCGCGGCGCGGACCGCGTTCGCCGGAATACTCGCGGCGCGGGGCCTGCTCCGACTGCGGACCGCCGGCCGGACCGCCGGGCGCGCTGTCGCCGCCTGCGGGACGGCGGAACGTCCGTCGATCGCGCCGATCCGGCGCCATGCCCTCGCGACGATCGCCGCCTTCGCGACGCGGACGATCACTGCGCTCCCGCGATTCGGAAGGCGATACCTTGTCCTGCGTCCATTGCGTGCCGAAGCTGAAACCCTGGAGCTGGCTCAGATCGAGTTTGTTGAAATCCTTGGCGGGATTTTCCTTGGCGGGCGTGTCGTCCATGTAAGCGGAGTCGAGTGGGCATGGGCCCACGAGTGTTTGCAGTGGGTGGGGTCCGGATGTAGTCGGAGCGGAGTGTTCACGGGCAAGGGGGTGAGGCAAGCCTTTCCCGGCAGGGTAAACGCCAGGCCCGAAAGCCTGTCTTCCACCCGCTCCGGCGGTCCGACCATAGCCCGGGGAAAAGCACGCGGTTCGACTCGCGGTCAGGGGCGCGCGTTCCCGGAAAACATTGTCAACGCGGACCCGGCGCCTTCGGCAGGGCACTCACTCCGTGGGGACCGCTCACCTCACCCGACTTCCCAGCGGGCAGCGGGGTGCCCGCCCTACCTGCGCGATGTCCGCGGTAGGGCGCTCACGCCGCGTGCGTCGCGATCCTCACGCGCCCTTCCCGCCGGAGCGGTCGGCGCCACCGAAATCGAGCGCACCAACGAGGCAAACATCGGCGTCAGCAACCGCGCCCCGGCTCGCGTGAGATGTTGATAATCATAATAGAGCGCTCGTCCAGAGAGCGCGGCAAGACACCGCCCGTCCTTCGATAGATACGGGATCGGATCCAGCACTGCCACGCCGGGCGCGGCCCGCCCCACCCGATCGATGATCTGATTCGAGCGGCGGGTAAACCGCGCATGCTGATCCACGCGGACGCCCACTTGCGCGACATCGTCGCCGAACATCGCGGCCAGCGCCAGCGCCTTGGGGATCTCGCGGCGCTGTGACGCCACCTGCCGCATGATCGCCACGCGCACGCGTTCGGCTTGGATCGCCTTGACGGTGGCGACCAGGCTCGCCTCGTCCTCGGGCGTGCGCAGCACCTTTTCCCAGCGCGAGACGAGCACGACGACGGTGGGCCGATGCGTTTTGATCCAGCGCAGCACGGCCGCATTGTAGCGGCGCTGGTCGGCCTCGCCCCAGTCCAACAGGGAGGCCGTCGCCGAGCGACTCGCGCGGTAGCCATCGACGCGCAGCTCGCGACACATTGTCTCCACTGCCGGCGAAACCACGCGCGCATGACTGTCGCCCCACAGCAGAATCGATGGTCCGGCTGCCGTGGTATGAAACAACTCCGGCAACGCGCCCTGCTCCGCGGCCTCGACAGTGAGATCGGCTTCCGCGAGTTCGACGCGATCCGTGTAGGCCTCCGCGTAGCCGGCGATTTCGTCGGGCAGCCGCTGCGGCACGCCCTTGCTCGCGGATACGAGCCAACCGGCCACCAGCACGACGCCGCTTGCGATCGCCGCGCGGAAGAGCAGCTGGCCGAACCCCCACTGCCGCTGCTGGCGGAACGGCCGTTCCACATAGCGCCACGACAGCCACGCCGGCCCGAAGCTCACCACGACCACCGCCAGGCGCATCCAGGCGGGGCTATACAGGCCGGTGAACCAGTAGTGTGAAAACACCTTCACCGGCCAGTGCCACAGGTAGAGCGAGTAGGAAATCAGTCCGATCGCGACGAGCGGCCGCCAGGAAAGCAGCCGGCGCAACGATGACTCACCGCTCGTGGTTGCCCAGATGACCAGCAGCGTTCCCAGGCAGGGCGGCACCGCGGCCAGTCCCGGGAACGGCGTGTCCGTCGTGTAGAGAAACATCGGCGTCACCATCAATGCCAACCCGGCCCAGCCGAGCCCGGCGCGGGGGAAGCCGGGCAAGGGCAACTTACCTCGTCGGAGCGCGAGCCACGCGCCGAGCGCCAGCTCCCACGCTCGCGTCGGTAGCAGGTAAAACGTGGCGTCCGGAAACCACCGCACACCGACGAGACTGACCGCGAACGACACGATCGCGCCGCCCGCCACGAGCTTGCCCGGGGTCATGCGCCGGCGATGAAGCACGAGCAGGATCAGGGGAAACAGCAGGTAAAACTGCTCCTCGACCGCGAGCGACCAGAAGTGCAGCAGCGGCTTCGTTTCCGCCGGCGCCGCGAAGTAGCCCGACGTTTTCCAGAAAAAGAAATTTGCCCCCAGCAGGGCCTGCGCGATGGCGGACCGGCCGAGTTCCTCGAAGTCAGTCGGCAGCAGGAGCACGAACCCGAGCACGAGACACGCGGCCACCGTCACCATCGCCGCCGGAAAAATCCGGCGGATCCGCCGCACCCAGAACTGCTCCAGCGAGAACGTCCCCGCCGCGAGTTCGCCCGCGATCAGGCTCGTGATCAGAAAACCGGAGATCACGAAGAAAACATCCACCCCCACGTAGCCGCCGGGCATGCGGAGCTGGGTGTGATAGAACACCACCGCGAGCACCGCGATCGCGCGCAGTCCATCGATTTCAGGCCGGTAGCTCAGCCGCAGCCCGCCGCCGACCGCCGGTTTTTTTTCGCCGTCCATTTCCGTCAACAGCCCTTTGCGTTCGTAGGGCCGGCGCTGGCCGCCGGCCGGGAATGAGTTTGCCGGTTCAACCGGCTCGCGGCTGCCGGCCAGCGGCAGCCCTACCTCTGACCTACATCTGAAAGCCGCCGGACTATGCCCGACGCGCGAGATGCCCGCCGACGGCGACATACTCGCGAAGAAACTGAACCGCCGCGTGCGGCAGGGCCCAGCCGGCGACGCGGGTCGCGCGTCGCAGATGCGCCGCCGCCGCGCCGAAACGGCGCTGTTTGAGCTTGAGCGCGGCCAGTGAGAACCAGCCGCCCGCCTGCGCCACCGCGACTTTGCGCCGCCAATGGCGCACCGGACGGGGCGGCGAATAGCGCTGCGTCACCTGTTCCAGCAGCCGCTCCACGTGATCCCAGTCGGTCGCCGTGCTGTCGAACCTCACCCAGAAATCCCGCAGCGCGATCATCTCTTCGCGGCTCACGTTGAGCCCGCACGCGCGGGCGATCTCCTCCTGGCAGGCGATGAGGCTGAACTCACCGTAACGAAACGGGTTTTGCTTGGTGACCGAATTGGGATTCGCCGCCCGCCAGGCGTAGAGCGGCTCGGGGATCACCGCCCACGAGCCGGCGCGCACCATCCGGATCCAGAGTTCCGTCGCTTCGCTTCGGAGGTAACGCTCCCGGTAGCCGCCGAGCTCGCGCACCAGCCGCGCCGAATATAGCACCTGCCCGTGCGCGTTCAGCCGATTGTAGAACAACAGAAAGAACGGCAGCAGTTCCTGCTGAAAACAGATGCCGCGCCAGCCGGGCAACTGCCGATCCTCGGCGTCAATGATGTTGAACGGACACGTGACCAGCCCCACCTCCGGATGCGCCCGCACCAATGCCATCTGTCGTTCGAAACGATGCGGGAGCGAAAGATCATCCGCATCCATCCGCGCGATCCACTCCGCGCGCGCCAACGCGATCGCGCGGTTCAAGGTGGGCGTGACGCCGAGATTGCGGGGATTCGGCCGGCTGACGATCCGTGGGTCGGATTCGGCATAGCGCTCGATCGCCTCGCGCGTCCCATCCGTGGAGCCGTCATCGATGATGATGAACTCAAAGTCGCGCCAGGTCTGGCTCAGCACGCTCTCGATCGCCGGAGCGAGAAACCGGCCGGCGTTGTAGGCCGGCATGATCACCGACAGCGCCGGCTTATCCGTGCGGCGCTGATCGTTGGGTCGCTCCGCGCCGTCGGCGCGGGGTTGGGAGACGAGGGTGCTCACGAGGCAAAGGCTAGCGCCGGCCGGCCGAAGCGCCGCGGCGTTTCAGTTCCTTCCACCCCCGATAGCGGCGGCGCAGCTTGTAGGCCCGGCGCTGCAGATGGTGAAAGTAGAGGGACCGCACCAGCTGACGGAACGAGAACGGCAGCCGTCCGACGAAATGCACGCGCGGCCAATGGACGAGGCTGTGTTCGTAGATCGCCTCGTTCTTGAAGTAGGCATTGCGATAGAGCCAGACCTCGCGCCCCATCATCGCCGCCGTGATCGCGGCGTGCGTGCGGTCGGTGTGTACCACCGCGTGCCGCGCCACGTAGTCGAGGAGCACGTGCGACTCCGAGTCGGGTCCACGCGAAACGTCGGTACCGGGCAGATGGCGCGGCCGCCAGTCGAACACCGCTTCGCCGTCGCGCCGGAAGATTCCGCTGGTGCCGCTGTGCGGTCGTCGCGCCCAGCGGCCAAGATCGGCGAGGAACGCCAGGTCATGAGACAGCGCCAGCCGCCGCGGCCGCACGCCCGCCGCTTCAAGGTCCCCGAAGCTCCGCCGCTCGCGACAAAACACGGTGTAGCGATCATCCCAGGACGCGGCAAACGTTCGCACCGCAGGGCAGCGGAGGTCAAACGACGCCGGCAGGATGATCACGCGGGAAACCTGATCCGCGTAGCGCTGGACGATCGGGATCAGGGAATGCGTCGCCCGGCAGAAAGCGCCATTGCCGAACACGAGCAGCACGTCGGCCTGAATCTTTTCCGGCGCCCTGGGCTCGTAAACCTCCGTCCAACGGAGATCGAGCGAACGCAACAATTGCCGCCCGCCGAGGTGGATCACCCCATCCCCGCGATTGCCGCGATTGACGAGCAGGGTGATGCGTCGACCGCTCACCGCGCGCAACGTCTCGCGGAGCTCATCAAAGGCCGCCGGCGGCAATCCGCCGCGCGCGTGAGCCGGGCCGGCCGCAGGTGAAGCGTCGATTCCCCTGTCGCCTCGCTCCAAGTCACGCGCCGGGGTCGGCGCGATGTCGCCGGAGCCCGCGCGACGGGCGAAGTACCAAAGCGAGTACGGAAACGCGAGGGAGGCGAACGGCATTTCGACTGGAGGTGATGTGGCGGAAATCGCTGGCAGCGCTGAGCTACAGCCGGCGGCTGGGCACCACCGACCCGTGTTCAGGCCGGCGGTTCGTTTTGTAATCTTCCTTCACCCGAGTCCGAACTTCACGGCGTCTCAAATCGATTTCACGCCAGACGTTCCCAGATTCGGGTCGGCACGATCCTGAGCCCCTCTGGGGCGGTAGCCCCACCCCGGCCCCCGACCGATGCCCCAGGCTTCTGAAGTCGCTCTCCTTCAAGGACCGGCGACGCTGGCCCCGCCGCTCGCAAGTGCCGCGCCGGCGTGGTGCCCGAATGCTCGGTGGCCAGACCGGGAGCAGGCCCGATGCACGATAAGATCCGTAGTCGGTAGGATCGTCGCAGAACATGAACCATCTCTTTGTGGCCGGTGATCCTTTGCTGGAGTTGGAACAACAAATCGCCCGCCGCGCCGACGAACTCGCGCGCGAGCGCAATGGCGGGACCCGGTATCCGCTGATCAATTGGCTCGAAGCCGAATGGGAGGTCCTGCGGCACCACGCGTGTTATGCCGGCATGTCTTCGGCCGGGACGGACGCGACGCGCTGAACGCGGCTGGTCGCGGGCAGCACATCGACACGACGCACCCGCGGTGATCGAACCGAGCCCCGCGTGAGACGCGGGGCAGCCGCAGCGGGGACGGCCGTGCCCCGCAGTGCGCCGACCGATGCGATTTGAGGATCGGCGCGGCGCGTGCATCTTGCGTCAACCACGCCGCCATGAATGCCGATCTCGCGATGCAACGGGCGTTGGACCGCCTCAAGCGACTGGGCTTTGCCGGCCTGAGCGAAGAGGAGAAGACGCTCGCGGCCATCTGGCATTTCGAATCGAAAGTCGCGAACGCCGGGTTCGAGCGCTACTTCAAGACCGTCGATGGCGAACTCGCGCGGCACGCTCCCGCCGCGTTTCGCGCGGTCGAAGCGCGCACCCAGGCGGAAATCGCCGAGCAGGCCAACGCCGTTTTTGGACCCGGCGGTGTGCCGACGGATCCGCGCCTCCGGGAGCAGGCGTTGCGCACGTTGTCGGATGAAGCGCGGCGGACTTTCGACGCGCTCGAACGGCGCTATTTTGAATCGGCGAGGGACCTGGAGGATCGACTCGCGCGCTACCTCGAGCGGCACGCACCGGCCGCGCGGTGAGCAGCTGGCCAGAACCCCACGCGGTTCGTGGAGCCGGAGTTAGGCCTTGCTAACGAGTCTCCGCCGTTTACGTCGAAAGCCGCATGCAGTGGCTCAAAAAGATTCTCGGCCGCGACGACAAGTTCTTCGATCTGCTTGAAGCGGGCGCGGAGGAGGCGCGCACCAGCGTCCTGTTGCTCTCCCAGTATCTGCAGACTCTGAACCGGGGCGGGCCGCCGCCGCAGTTGGATGATTTCGTACAGACGCGGCGGAAGGAAAAACGGATCCGGTACCAGATGATGGAGCAACTGAGCAAAACCTTCGTCACGCCGTTGGAACGCGAGGACATCGAAGCACTCTCCTTCGCGCTGTATCGGATTCCGAAGGCAATCGAGAAGATCGTGGAGCGACTGTCGATTTATCCCGGCCGGGTGCCGCACACCGCGTTTCTGCGTCAGGCCGAGCTGCTCACGATGGCGGCGGACGCGGTCGTTTTCATGGTCAAGGGTCTGCGCAGCGGCACGCATCTCGAAAAGGTCCGCGAGGCCAACGATCGGCTGCAGCACGCGGAAGGCGAGGCCGACAAGGTGATGCTCGGCCTGTTGAAGGAGCTTTATCACGGTCCCTTCGACACCAAGGAGCTCCTCATCCTGCAGGAACTGTATGAGATGGTGGAACAGGCGGTGGATCGCTGCCGCAATGCGGGCAACATCGTCGTCCAGATTGTGCTGAAATATGCCTGATCCGACGCCCGTCGCACGAACTCGCCCCGCCCGGCCGGCCGTCCGTGTTTTCGACCTCGCCCGCCCGGCGCCGATCTGAACTTCTACTGTCGCCGCGATGACCCTCTTCCTGCTCGTTCTGCTCGCCGCGCTCGTCTTCGAGTATATCAACGGATTTCACGACACCGCGAACGCCATCGCCACGGTGGTTTCCACCAAGGTGCTGACGCCGCGGCAGGCGATCGTGTGGGCGACGTTCTGGAATCTTTTCGGCGCGCTGATGGGCACCGCGGTGGCGTCGACGATCGGCAAGGGGCTCGTCGACACGAACTACGTGAGCATGGCCACGGTCCTCGCCGCCCTCCTCAGCGCGATCGTGTGGGGCCTGTTCACCTGGTGGCTCGGGCTGCCCTCCAGTTCCAGCCACGCGCTGGTTGGCGGGTTGTGCGGCGCCGCCATGGGCAGCGCGAGCGGGAATTGGGCGGTGTTGAAATGGTCCACCGGCCTCTGGCCCAAGATCGTCCTGCCGATGATGGCGTCACCGTTGCTTGGGTTCATCGGCGGCGCCCTGATCATGCTCGTGCTCACGGCGCTGCTGCATAAAACCACGCCGCGCCTCGTCGCGCTGATCTTCGGCAAGGCCCAGCTCGTCAGCGCCGGCTTCATGGGCTACAGTCACGGTTCCAATGACGCGCAGAAAACGATGGGCATCATCGCGCTGGCGCTGTTCACCGGCACGCAGTCCGGCGCATTCGCCGGCTTGCCGGATTGGGCGGGCTTTCTCCACACCCCGGAGTTCGTCGTCCACAAATGGGTCATGTATACCTGCGCGCTGACGATGGCGGCGGGCACCGCGGCCGGCGGTTGGCGAATCATTCGCACGATGGGGCACAAGATGGTGAAGCTGCAGCCGGTGCACGGTTTCGCGGCCGAAACCACCGCGGCCATCGTGATCCACGGCGCGACTACGCTCGGCATCCCGGTTTCCACCACGCACGTGATCTCGACGTCGATCATGGGCGTCGGTGCGACCAAGCGGCTCAGCGCGGTGAAATGGGGCCTGGTGGGCAAGATCGTGTGGGCGTGGGTGCTCACTTTGCCGGTCACCGGCCTGCTCGGCTACGGTGTGGTGACGCTGCTCCACAAGTTCGGGATCTAGCGCCGATCCAACTGCCGCGCGGCAGCCCGTGCGGTGCGGCGCGGGGTGTCACAGGTTTGACCGCAGCCGGCCCCGGCATAGTGTGACTCAAATGGCCGCATCAGGCTCTCTCATCACGCGTTCGCCCGTCGTCATGAAGGCGGACCGCGCGCGCAATGTCCTTCGCATCGTGTATCGCGACAACGTCCGCCCGCCGCACACGTTAGCTCAACTCGAGTTCGTGCCCCGGGAACTGGCGAAGATGCGCAACGGATTCACGCTCGTAACGGATCTGAGCGAGCTTGATGCGATGGACCTCGACTGCTGCACGCACGTCACGCGCGTGATGGATCTTGCGCTGGCGGCCGGCATTGGCCGCGTGATCCGGATCATTCCGAATCCACGCAAGGACATCGGATTCAATCTGCTCTCGCTGGTGCACTATCACGGCAAGGTGCCGACGATCACCTGCAAGACGCGCGCCGAAGCCGCCGCCGAACTCGCTCGGCGCTGAGCCTCCGGTTCGCCGGCCAGCGCAACTGAGTGCAAGGAAAAGGCTCCGGCCCAAGCCCGGACCGGAGCCCAATACCTGTTAAGGAACCGATCGCTGCAGCGCAGAGTGAGCACCCCACACCGAGAGAATCGGCATGCCGATGATCACTCGATCGCGTGCGCGCACCGCAACGTCGCAGTAGACCGATCCACGCTACAACCAAAGTAGTAGCGCGGTGCGTGCGAACCGCCTTTACCGTCCGAAGCCGACCGCCCACCCTCACGGGAGCGGGGATGCATGGAAAAAAATCGCCCGATGACCGCCAGTTCACGCGCCCAGCCCAGGCTCGTCCGGGGGACTCGCGGCTGCGCGTTTGCGCCGATCCCCCGGGTCGCTGGCTGGCTCGCCTTGGTGCTGTTGCTCGGCGGGCTGGCGCACGCACGCACTGCCGGGCCGGTGGTCGGCAATCCGCTGACGCGTTTCTATCCCTACGAAGAGATCGGTCGGGTGTCGCGCGGCGTGCATCTGAATTTCGATGCGCTCGGCCGACTGGCAGTGGTGCAGGAAGACGAATACATCGTCCTGAACGATAATCTCTGGCTGCGCCTGTCGAGCCCGGCGCTGGCTGGCATTGGCATGTATGCGGCGACCCCCGATCTCGACGGCTCGTTAGTCTACGGCGCGCTGGGCTCGTGGGGCCGGCTCACCCCGGAGCCGAGCGGACAATTGCGGCCACAATCCTTCGTGCCGAAGACCTACCCCAAGTGGGTGCTCGCCACGAATTTCGCCGAAATCGTTTGCCGGCCCGAAGGCGTCTATTTCGCCGGTTGGAACGGCGTCGTGTTCCGCGACCGCCAGACCGGCGAGCACCAGTTCTTCGAGGTTCCCGGCGTCTCGTGCCTCTTCGTGTTCGAGAACACGATCTATGTCTCGTCACATGACCGCGGAGTGCTGATCCTCGATGCTTCGCGTCAGACCCTCACCACCGCCGACCGGCGGGTGTTCGGGAGTAGGGCGGTTGGCCGATTCGCCCGGCTCGGCCCGAACTCCGGTCTGCTGGCCACCACCTATCGCCACCTCCTCCGCTACCGTGGCGGGGCGCTGGAGGACCTGCCGCCGCCGCTCGGGCCCCAGCTTCTTGCCGGGGTGACCGCGCTGCAGGCGCTGCCCGAGGGCGGCGCCGCCGTCTCGGTCGGCGGCATCGGGGTCTACATTGTGGATACGGAAGGTCAGGTGCGGTTCGCGCTCACCGGTCCCGAATACTCGCGCGTCACCGCCCTCGCCAGCCGCGAGCCTGGCGTGCTGTGGGCGGCCAACGAAACCGGCGTGCTCAAGATCCTTTACGGGCAGCCGTTCACGCGGTTCGGCCAAACGCTCGGACTGCCGATCAGCTGGCCGCAGGTCGTGTCGTGGCGGGGCGAGATCGTCATCGCCTCCGCCGGGCGTCTCTACAGCCCGGTTCCCACGGCCATTGAGGGTCCCGCGCAGTTTCAACCGGTGCGCGGCCAACCCGGAGCCGGCGCTTGGGGGATCGCCGTGGTGGGCGACGCGCTGCTCGTCAGCAACCACGACGGCGTTTACGTCCATCAACCCGATGCCGACTTCGCCCTCGCCGTGCCCGGCGTCGGCGGTGCCCGGCTGGTGCCGGTGGACGCCACCACCTGCATCGTGATCGGCGAAAAAGAAATCAGCGCGATCCAGGTGCGCGACGGGCATTGGTCGGAGTGCGCTCCGCGCATTCCGGGCGTCGGTTACCCGGCTATCGTCCACGCCGGTCAAGGCGCAGCCTGGATCGAGCTCGGCGTCAACCGCGTCGCCCGCATCGGGCTGAGCGCGGGCCGGCTCGAATCCCGTGTCTTCGAAGAGTTCCCCTGGCCCACGCCCAGCTGGGTCAACGTGAGTGTGCTCGGCTCCACCGTGGTTCTCAGTGGTTCGGAAGGCCAGCGCGTGTTCTTCGACGAACGCCGTCAGACTTTCACCGCCGCGCCCGAGTTGAACGAATTGTTTCGCCAAGCCCCTTATCCGCTCGTGCGCATCTGCGCCGACGAGACCGGGACGTGGTGGGGCTCGCATCAACAAGGGGTTCTCTGGGTGACTGCCCGCGCCGGCCGCTACACCTTCGACTCGACCAGCTATCAGGCGATCGACGAACGCGTCCCGCTGATCCGCGCTCTGCCTAGCGGCGAGATCTGGGTGTCCACCGGTCAATCCCTCTACCGCCTCGACCGGCACGGAAGCTCTCCCCCTGCCGCGGCCTTCTCGCCGGTGCTAGTCTCGATTCGCGACAGCCGCACGAATGCGGAGATCCCACGCCCGGCCGGCACTCCGGCCCTGCTGCAGCCGCTCGGTTACGATCAGAACAGCGTGCGATTCGATTTCTTCGCCGGCAGCTACGCCTCGATGCGGCCCCCTGCCTACGAATACCGGCTCAACGACCAGCCGTGGGAACAAGTCGCCTCCGGCTCCTCCGTCGCATTGTCCGATCTGCACGAGGGCGTCTACCGGCTCCGCGTCCGGCTCATCGACAGCCGTGGTCCGATCGGCGCCTCCAAAGCCTTCGGGTTCACGGTCACGCCGCCTTGGTATCGGCACTGGTATGTGCTGGCCAGCTACCCGATCTTGCTCGCCGCCCTGCTGTTCGGGCTGGTGCGGTTTGCGATGCGCCGGGCGGAAGCGCGGAATGCCGCGCTGGAACAGCTGGTGGCGCAGCGCACCGGCGAGTTGCAGACCACCATGCGCCAGCTGCAGCAGGAAACCCGCACCAGCGCCACGCTCGCCGAGCGCAACCGGCTCGCCGGCGAGATCCACGACAGCCTCGAGCAGGGCTTCACTGGTCTGACGCTGCAGCTCGAGACCACCGCCGCCTTCTCCACCTGCTCCCCTGAGGTGAAGTCGGGCTTGGCGGTCGCTCTGAACATGGTCGCGTTCAGCCGCAACGAGGTTCGCCACGCCGTCCGCGACATGCACTCGCCGATCCTCGCCTCGGCGGATCTGGAGACGGCGTTGCGGCAGATCCTCGCGCAGGTCGCGCCGCACGCCGACTACGCCAGGCTCCGGATCGAAGGCTCGCCCGTGCGCCTCGGCTCCAGTGTCGAGCACCACCTGCTACGCATCGCCCAGGAGGCGATCGCCAATGCCGTCAAGCACGCCGCCGCCAGCCACCTCGCGGTCACACTCGCGTTTCGCAAGAGCGAGGTGGAGCTCGACATTCGCGACGACGGCCGGGGATTCGACCCCGCAGCCGTCCTGAACGCCGGGATCGGGCATTTTGGGCTGCCCAGTTTCCGCGGCCGCGCCAACAAAATCGGCGGCACAGTCGAGATCACGAGTCGGCCCGGCGCCGGCACGCGCATCACCGTCCGTGTGCCCGTCGAAAAGGCCGTGATTCTCTGACCATGTCCTCCGATAACCACCCGGCGAAGATCCGCGTCATGCTGGTCGACGACCATCTCATCGTGCGAATGGGTCTGTCGTTCGCCATCAACAACCAGCCGGACATGCAGGTGGTCGCCCAAGCTGAGGACGGTCACGAGGCCATCGAGGTGTATCGGCAGCACCAGCCCGACGTGGTCATCCTCGATCTGCGGATGCCGAAGCGCAACGGCATCGAAACCATCGGCGTGCTGCGGCGCGAATTCGGCGCCGTGCGCGTGCTCGTGCTCAGCAACTACGGGAGCGGCGACGAGGTGTCGGCCGCGCTCCAAGCCGGCGCCTCCGGGTTCATTGGCAAAGACACGGCGCTGGCCGAGCTGCTGGATGCGATCCGCAAGATCCGCGCCGGCGATCAGGTGGTGCCATCGGAGGTGGCCCGACGTCTCGCCAGCCGGATCACCTCGCATCTTTCCACCCGCGAGCTCGAAGTGCTCGCATTGATCGGCCGCGGCCTCAGCAACAAAGAAATCGGCGCGGCGCTCAACGTCGTGGAATCGACGGTGAAGGTGCACGTGACCAACATCCTCTCCAAACTCGGCGTCGCCGATCGCACGCAGGCCGTGCTGGCCGGAGTGAAGCGCGGGATCATCCAGCTCGAGTAACGGACCGGACAGAGCCCGGCGCCGACAAACGAAAGAAGCGACGGGGCTGAGATCGGGCGAGGATTCCGTTCCACGCCGAGACGGCTTCTGGTGAGCGCGGCGATGAAGGCGCCCGCCCTGCCGCGGCGCCGTATCTTCCGACAGGTTTTGACCACACCATCCCCGCACGCACTCAGGAGTTCGGGTAGCTGCGATAACGCAAAACGCCCCGGAAGCGTGCTTCCGGGGCGTGAGGTCGAACAACCTGGATTCACGCTCGGTGAGCGTGGAGCCGCGGCTGGGGGTGTTGCGCTAGCCCGGGAATTTCATGAACAGGATTGAATCTGGGTCCGAAACTTCCGTCCGCCTGCGGCGGAGCCCCGACTTGTCGGGGCGGCAATTCAGCCCCGACAGAGTCGGCCCGGAGGGCGGACATTTCATGAAATATCCGGGCTAGAACGTGAACGTGTTCGTCACGAACCATTCCTGGACAGGCTTCACGCGCACGCTCGCCCAAGTCGTGTTGTCGGGCTGCACGGAAATCGGAATCAGCCCGTTGTCGGCGAACGCATTTCGGACGTTGAGCTGAATCTTCCAGTTGATGCGGTTCGTGAGCTTGCGCTCATAGCTGGTCCACAGGTCCACCGCGTCTTCGGCCGGCCCGAAGATCGGGTTGGCGATATCGAAGCCGTAGTAGGGTCCGTTCGGGATCAGCGGGTACCCGATCGCCACCTTGTCCTGCCAGCGATAGCTGCCGCCGACGCCCACGCCCTTGAGGAAGCCTTCGCGGAACGTGTAGTTCGTCATGACGTTGAAGCGCCACTTGCGGAGCTCCGGCACGGCCGCGCCTTCGTTGAGCTTGAGCCGGTTGTAGTTCGCCTTCCACGGGGCCCAGACGCTCGGCCCGATGGCGCTGCCCGCGCCACCCCAGCGCGGCAGGTTGCCCGCCGCGGTGTAGCCGTTCGAGGTGCGGCCGGGACCGTGCGCCGTGCCCTCGTCGTCGATCAGCATGGAGTCCATGTAATCGACGAACTCCTGCATGGCCGCGCCGCCCACATTGTTCTTGAAGGCTTCGGTCTTCGACGCGTTGAACGCGATGCGCCAGTTGCTGGTCGGGTTGGCGACGAGTTCGAACTCGTAGCCCTTCGACAGCGTGTCGGCCGTCACCGCGAAGTTTTGCGGGGCGGTTGCGGTGTAGGAGTACAGCGTGCCGGATGGCGGCACGTACTGCGCCGCGGGGTCGCGACCGCCGTTCAAGCTCGCCGCATAGGTCGACCGCGTGGTGAGGTTGGCGGTCGGCACGGGTGTGAAGCCCCATGCCTGGAAGAAGCCCTTCTCCGTCAGCCACGTCTGGATCTGATTCCACTGCGCGATTGCCTCGTCCTCGACCGCTGCTTCCTCGGCCGAACCGTTCACTACGCCCCAGGGACCGGTGCCGGTTTCCGGGAACGCGTTAGCCCAGTTGTTTCGGTAGCTGGGACTCTCGCGGCCACTCCAGTCGTAGGCCGCCAGGTCGTAGAGGAACACGTTGCGCCAGTTCAGGCCGTTCGAGATCACGCCGCCAAACCCGGAATCGAGCCCGGCGTTGTCGCCCTTGACCGTCGCCTCGTATTTGATCACGCGGAGCGAGTATTTCCCGTCCTTCGTGGAAATCAGCACACCGTAATCCTTGGTTTCGCCGGTCGGATTCGGAATCTGCCGGCCGTAGAGATCGTTGCGGATCCCGGTCACGTCGAAGTTTTTCGAGGTATTGTAGGAGAGACTGACGTTCACCGGCAGCCAGCGGTCGTTCCTGAACAGCTTGTTGACGTGCAGGACCACGCCGCCGCTGGTCGTCTCCGCACTTTCGTTACGGAGCGGAGTGTAGGTTGGGCTGTCCGACAGGATCTTCCGGTTGGCGCCGTTCTGGGTGTGACCCCAATAAAGGCTCTGGATCTCGTCCTTGCGCCAGCCGAGCGTGCCGACGAGCGCGCCATCCCACCAGAACGACTGCCAGGACACCACCTGCGACTTGGTCTGCCGGTCGGCAAACTGCCGGCGGGTGAGCAGCCGCATGTCCTCACCGCCGTCGTAGCTCCAGAGGTTCAGCATCTGGTCCTTGTTCCAGCCCTTGTAGTTGGAGGGATTCGAATTCTGGTAGTAGCCGGCCGGGGTCGGCGACGGGTGCGTCGGCAGCGTCGTCGAAAACATCGGTGCGAGATCGGCGGGCACCGTCCAGGGAGCGTTCAACGCCACCGATGCCGGCGCCGTCCAGATCGTGTCGAACAGATACACGTTGCCGTCGGTGAGGTCGGGTCGGCCCGTGATGCGCGGAATGTTCGCGCCGGCAGCCGACGAGAGGTTGGCGATGGAGTCGCCCAGATAAATGATCCCGACCGGATTACGGTCGTCGATCGGCGTCGTCAGCCCGTTGGTCATCGTCCAATACCCGGCCCAGTCCGTGTCGAAGGCCTTCCGCTGCCAGGTGCGATTCTCGACGACATATTTTTCGTCGCTATACACGGCGTTCAGCCGGTGCGTGCCGAGCAACTTGGCCCAGAAGCCACGCTCGTCCAGGAAGTCCGAGGCCCGCAGTTCACCGAAGAGTGATCCGCGGTAGTATTCGCGCTCGCTCTGGTAGGAGTTGCCCGTGCCGCCACCGCCCGACACGACGTAGGGGCGACCGACATTCGGGTTCGCGCCGAGGTCATCCCACCGCTGCAATACGTCCATCTGAATGGTCGGCTGCCAGCCGAGGAACGACTCGCCGCCGCGAGTGTAGTTCTGGCTGTCGTAGCTGAGCTGCAGGCCGAGCCGATCGTCCAGCACCGTCTGGCTCAAATCGAAGTTGAACGAGTCCCAGCGTTCGAATTCGTGCTTGGTGTCGCCGTCGATCAGCTGACCGTAGAAGTCGAAGATCGACGGATCGAGCATCGAGTTGGCCCGATACTGGCCGTAGTTGGCGTTCGGCAGATTCAGGTTCACCGCCGTCGCGCCGTTCAACGTGTTGATGCCGAGGAACGGCGTGGCATAGCGCTTGCCGGGGAACGTGTCAGAGGTGCCGAGGGTCGTCCCGTCGGTGCGCCGCGCGCCATTGTTGATGATGCCGGCGCGGATGTTGTAGACCGTCGCGCTCGCCCCGTCGATCAGCCAGAACGGCTGCTGCGCGTTCAGCGGGCCGCCATTGAGCCACGGGATGTATTCGGCGTTGCCGCTCGAGAGCTCGGTGGCGAAGACGTCATACGGATTGTCGAACAGCTTCTTTCCCATGCCGTCGTTGATCGTCCAGTTATACTGGCCGTTCGTGCGTCGCGTGGTCGGCAGCGGTTTGAACCAAACACTGACCGCATCCATCGGCGTGACAGTGCGCGGACGGTTGGCGTCGATTTCGCCGTGCTCGTATTTCAGCTTGAGGCTCATCCGCGAACCCGGTCCCTGCTTCGGCTCGAACCGGATGGTGCCGTAATAGCGCTCGTCGTCCTCGTAGGCGGGTTCCTGCTGGAACTTCTCGTCGTCCTTCACGGTGGCGAAGCGGACCGCGAGCACGTTGTCGACGAGTTCCTGGTTGACGTCGAGACTGGCGCGCCAGCTGCCGTAGGAGCCATACCGGGCCGCCACCTGCGCGCTATTCTTGAAATCGGCATTGCGCATGGCGGCGTTGATGATGCCCGCCGGCTTGCCGAGACCGAAGAGCATCGCATTCGGGCCGCGCTGGATGTCGATGCGGTCCACATTATAGGAATCCCACGGAATATCCGTGACGAAGAAATCGCGCGTGTTGTCCGCGGCGCTGAGCCCGCGCACGCGGTTGGCGGAGTTGCGGGAAACCAGCGTCGTGCCCTCGTTCACGGTGCCGGCGTTCTCGAGGCCGGCGTAGGTGCCGCGGGTGAGTCCAACTTCGGCGTTGGTGGTATACTGCAGCAGCGTGCCGTTGTCGGTCGCGCCAATGTCGCCCAGCAGTTCCTTCGTGATCACCGAGATGGCGGACCCGACGTCCTTCAGCTCGGTGCGAATGCGCGTGCCTGCGAGGGTTTCTGTGGCGGCATAGCCGCGATCTGTCTCCGCCCTCACTTCAAAGGGGGATAGGACGACGAGGTCCTCTTCCGGGGTGTTAGCGCCCGCGGCCGGGGTGTTGGACGGGGTGACCGTTTGGGCGATCAGGCCGTGCGTAATGAGCGCGGCCAGCGTCACAATGCGACGCCGATTGCGTGTATTCATAGTCAGGTTTGTTCGAGGTATCCCGGCTGCGTGTTACGGGGCAGCAGGGTTGGCCATCTAAGTCGGAGCGACTTGGGGTAAGCCGTGCTCAGCACAATCGGCGGCGCTCCGCTCCATCAAGGTGCCATTAGGCGGTGCCGGCCTACGACTAAAGTAGGGGTCGCGATCCGCCGGCGCATGGCGGCGTCGACGCGGCGACACAACGCAGACAGCGGGCGCAACGATGGAGGATGTCCGACCGCATTCGGCCGCCCCAAAACGAGCGGACGCCAGCCGCTCCCACCCTGGAGTGCTGGCGTCCGCCGTAACAAACCATGCGAAGACCGGAAGGATTTCACGCTGGCGCGATCTCCGTAGCCGAAACCGCGGGGAGAAACGGATCCCGGTCGCAGCATCACGGCAGCTCCGCTCCGCGCTCTCAAAGCAGCATTGGTCCAAGCTTCGCTACCACAAAAGTAGTATTCGGAAGTCCCCCTCCTGCCCCGGCGGCCAAGCGGGGGCGAGAAGCCCTGCGCGCGAAGCCTCACCCGTTTCCGAACTTCTGAGCAAAGCTCTCCCGCAGCGACTTTCGCATGGTGCTCAGGAAGGGACTCGAACCCTTACGCCTTACGGCACACGCCCCTCAAACGTGTGTGTCTACCAATTCCACCACCTGAGCATTTGCAGGAAGGAAGGCGGACTAAGAGCCATCCACGGAGGCTTGTAAAGCCCTGAAATTTCCACCGCCCGCCACCTGCACCAAACGCGTGCCGAGCAGCCGGTTCAAGGCCCACGGAGCACCACGGGACCCGTCGGTTCCACGGGCGCTGCATCCTTCGATTCCTGCGTGATCAGAATCTCCGCCGGCGGCGCCGCGCCTTCCGGCAGCGTGTAGTAAAGACTGCCCGTGCCGTCCCGCATCTGGTTCGGCACCTCGCCCACGCGCTGGTAGGCCAGCGCATCGACCGGCTTCACCCACAACTGGAGCGACTGGCCCGCTTGGACTTCGGGCAGGTTGTAGAGATTCAGATAACCCCGATTCTCTTTCTCATCGTAAACCGCCCACGCATACGGCGGCGCCACCGGTCGGCTCACTTCCGGACTCAGCGCGGTGCCAATCCCGTCCCCGGGCGTGTCAGTCGTCGGCGGCGTGCTCGTGTCCGCGACGACCACGCCGGGTTCGGTCAGGATTCCGCGGGCGATTTCGAGCAGTCCTTTGCGTTCGCCGCGCGCGTAACTGGCCGAATCCACCAGTTCCATCGCTGCGAGCCGGCCGATCGTCTTGTCGATCACCGAATGGCTCGCGAGCAACCGGACCGCGGCATCGTAATCGGCCCGCAGGGCGGCGTGGGTGCGCTGCAGGTCCGCATATTTCCGGCCGAGCTCCTCGAATTGGCGCGCTTGTTCCGGCTTTGCGCCACCTCCGCGCTCCATCGTTGCGGTGCCATTCGTCTCGGTCGCCGCGAGCGTGGTGTTCTCCACCTGCGACTGGGCTCCGGCCGGAGGCGTGACCACAGCCGCCTGCTCGCCGGCTCCGGCGGGCCGCGACGTCGCCGTCAGGCTCGGGCCGGACGCATCACGCCCGCCTCCGGCTGTCGGCTGCAACGGCCGTTTGAATTGCACGAGATTCAACCCCAACAGGAGGGCCGCCGCGATGGGCCAGGCATAGCGGGACCACGGAATGACCTTGCTCGCGGCGGGCACGGGCTGCGGCTTCGCTCCGCCGGTCGCCGCGAGAATCGCCGTCAACGCCGCCTGCTGATCCGTCGCGCTCATCGGCTCCGCCGGCGCGCTGTCGCAGGCGAAGCGCGCCATCGCGTCCGCACATTCCTTGAACGCCGCCGCGGCCGCGGGATCACGCTCCAACTCCGCCTCGAACGCGGCGCGCCGGGTCGGCTCCATCTGGCCGAGCAGGTAAGAGAGCGATTCGATCTCGAAATCCTCGGTCATGACAGCGTGATGAATCCGCGCAGCTGATGCGCGTACTGCTGCAGCTGGCGCTTGGCGTCGGTGCGGGTGGTTTGGAGCAGCCGGGCGATCTCGTTTTCCACCGCGCCACCGAAGAACGGCAGGTCCACGGCCTGGCGCCGGAGCATGGACATCACGTCGGCGCATTCCTCCAGCGCAATCCGCGCGGCGGGATAGCACGTCAACTGTTCCTCGAAGGTGCTGCGTTGCGAGGAGTTCATTTCCCCGAGCAGGTAGCGGAGGGCTTCCGTATCAAAAAAATCCTTGGTCATGTTGAGTGGCGATTTGCCGCAGGCGCGCGAGGCCACGGCGGAGATGGTTTTTCACGTTGCCAACCGGCGTGCGCATGGCGGTGGCGATTTGCGCCTGGGTGCAGCCGCTGAAGAAGGCGAGCTCCAAGGCTTGCCGCTGCGCCGGCGAGAGTTCGTTGAGGTGACGGGAGAGGTTTTCCTGCAGATCCGACAGCTCGTGCGCCGGCATGACGGTCTCCACGGGCTCGCGTTCGAGCGCCTCCTGGAGCAGCCGGCGCCGCGCGCCCTTCCGAATGCGGTCGATCGCGGCGTTGCGCGCGATGAAAACCAGCCAAGAAACCACCTCGCCGCGCTCCGGCCGGTACGAGCCGGCTTGCTGCCAGGCTTTGATGAACGCGTCCTGCACCGCTTCGCGGGCATCCTCCGGATCCTCCAGGATGCGGCGGACGACGCCGTGAATGCGCGCACCGAAATCGAGATACAGCAGCTGCAGTGCTTCCGCGTCGCGAGCTGCCATTCGCGCGACCAATCCGCGGTGGGTGGCGAGGGCTTCAGCATCGAACGGCAGCACGGTGCGGGACTGGCTAGCGACGCGCACCACAGATTTCAATCCTCCGCATGCAGCCAGTCAGGCCGGCTCGGTTTCGGTTGGGTTTCATCGCTCGAATCGCGCAGAACCGGGCCGGCTCACCACCTCCACGCCACCGCGCCGGACAGCGCATGCGCGCGACGGTTCCAGCTCGGATCGAGGTCAATCCAGCTGTAACGCAGCGACACCGACCAGGGCGGCGACCAAGCCCAGTTCATTGCCGCTGAGCCGCCCAGGGACAGCCCGCTGTCGGAATCCGTATGGTAGGGCAGTACCAGGATCATCGGCGCGTTGGAGTCCGTGCGCGTTGTCTGCCGCGCATAGACCCAGTTCAGTTCGGGAGACACCCCCAACATGAGGCTAGGCGTCGCCCGGAAGGTGAATTCGGGGGCGACCGTGATGACGTGCAGATCGTCCGAGTATCGGTTTCGCAGATAATACGAGCCCGTGGTGTCGACGATGTTGTAGCTCGTGCTGGCATCGACGCCTGCAACGCTGCGATACGACGTTCGAATGCCTACGCGGTCGGAAAAATCCCACCCTGCGGCGAGAAACGGCGACCACGCCGACCGATCGTGGCGTACCTCGGTAAGCGCGAAACTCGAACTCGCCGGAAGGTCCGCCTTGCTGAGCCGCACGTAGCTCACCCCCGCCTCGACGTAGGGTCCAGGCATGGCCGTCAGGCGGCACGCCGCGGCCAACACAAAGAAGCAGATGAACCGTCTCATGGCTGGAAAGGGAAGTTCACCCATGATTACGGGCCGACCGCGGCCTTGGAGTCAGCCGGCACGCAAAAACTTCCGCCGCGTGCCATGGAGATGCCACGCCCTCGCCGCGTTGCAGCCCGAAGTCATGGCCGATGGGGACGCGGCGCCCTCGCCGCGTCATCGATCTTGCGTTCATTCGGGCCGCGACGGGGGCATCGCGGCTCCAGCGTTGTAGCCGGGGTCGATGATTCCGGCTCCGGACTCCTTACCTTCCTCCGTGGGCAGCCATCCGCTTACGCCGCGTGCCGCCGCTGACGGTCGACAACCGCGCGCGCGAGTGCCGCGGCAAGCCACGGACCACGGTAGATCATTCCCGTGTAGATCTGCAGTAGCGTCGCACCCGCATCCAGTTTCTCCGCCGCGCTCGCGCCATCTTCGATGCCACCCACGCCGATGATCGGCAGCTTTCCAGCCGTCGCCCGCGCGATGTAATTGATGATCTCCGTCGAGCGACGGCGCAACGGCCGACCGCTCAATCCGCCCGCTTGATTCGCGGCCGCAAACGGCCCCGGACGCGCGAGCGTGGTGTTCGTGGCGATGATCCCGTCGAACCGAAACTCCATCAGCGCCGCCAGCACCGCGTCGATCTGCGGGAACGTCAGATCCGGCGCGATCTTCAGGAGCAGCGGCACCGGGCGCGGGCGCGCACGATTGGCCGCGGAAATCGCGCCCAGCAGCTCGCGCACCCGCGCTTCGTCCTGCAGTTGACGCAGTCCCGGCGTGTTCGGACTGCTCACGTTCAACGCGATGTAGTCGGCATGGTCCGCCAACCGGCCAAAGCTCGTCAGGTAATCCTGCGCCGCCTGATCGAGATCGGTGACCTTCGATTTGCCGAGATTGATTCCGAGCGGGATTCGCCGCTGGCCCACGCCGGGCTGATGCGCAAGCCGCCGCGCGATCGCCTCCGAGCCTTCATTGTTGAAGCCCATCCGGTTGATCACCGCCTTCTCCGCGGGAAACCGGAACACGCGCGGCTTCTCATTGCCCGGCTGCGCCAGCGCCGTGATCGTGCCGATCTCGACATGCCCGAAGCCCAACGCGGCGAGCGCCGGCCAGGCCGTGGCGTTCTTGTCAAAGCCGGCGGCGAGTCCGATCGCATTCGGAAAATCGAGCCCGAATGCCCGCACCGGCCGGCGACAGTCCGCCGGCAGCCGGTGCTGCCACTCGAGCAACCGGCACACCGGCTGCAGCTTGGCCAGCAACGTGAGCCCGTGCACCGCCAGCTCATGCGCTTTCTCCGGATCCATCCGGAACAGGACCGGCCGGATCGCCCGCTCGTAGTAGGAACCCATGGCCGCACGAGCCTGAAATCCGGGACCGAAAAAGCAAGGTTTCGGACAATCCTAACTGGCCGGAACCGAACGATTTTCCCGCCTTCGCCACGACTGCTGCCGAACTGCGAAATGCATGCTTTTTGTGCTTGTTTTTTGAACGACCCCTCGCACGCTGCGCAAAAATTCCACCCGTTTTTCTTTTCATGCCCAAAGCTACTTCCACTCTCGACTGGTGCATCGTGCGTCTCGGCGAGGATCACAACTGGTGGGTCGCGGAAACCAGCGATCCGGTCCGGTGGGACGTCGACGGTCTCAGCATCATCGACCCGCGTCAGCTCGCGCACTTGATCGATCTCGTCGATCCGCTGCGCGACTATGGCTTCGACCAGGACGTGATGGAGCGGGCATTCATCCTTTTCCGCATCGAGAGGGATCTCGGCAGTGGCAAAGTCCGGCTCAAGCGCACGAAGGAATCACTCTTCGAGTCGGACGAAAAGCTGTTCGCGCTGCCCGATATTCTCGATGAGGAAAACGGGCCCTACGCCGACCTGCTCGATCACCTCACGCGCTGCCGCGTGAAGATGCTCAACGATCTGTTCGAGTTTGAATCCAAGCTCACTCTCGACGAGGTCGAGGACGAACTGCGCGAGGACCAGAACAGCCACTTCATCGAGGGCAAGGCCGTCCACTCCTTCGAGGAGCTCACCGCGATCCTCGACTTCATGCCCGCCGGCTACGAGTCCGACGAAGAGCAGCCGGTGAAGAGCGACGACGAAGACGCCGACACCGACGATCTCCCCGAACTCGATGAAGAGGAAGAGGAGAAGCTGAAGAATGACGAGTCGCTGAAATGGGACGAGGATGAAGATGAGGACGGCGACGACGACGAAGACGGCGACAAGGACAAGGACGAGGACGACGAGGACGAGGACGAAAAGCCGGACGACGAAGACGAAAAGCCGAAGCGCAAGGCCCGCGGCAAGCGCTGAGCGACTGCCGTTCCGCACCCTTTCGGGCGGTCCTATTTTCGGACCGCCCTTTTTTTGCCTGTGGCACGGGCGTCCCGCCCCTGGGTGTTTTCGTGGCCCTGCGCGTGAGCGCAGCGATGCCCCTCTTTCCACTCTTCTCTTGCCGCCAAATCATTCTGCCCGCACCTCCACACGGGCGGGACGCCCGCGCCACTCCTCGATCCCGACGTTGCGTTCGCGGGCTGGCGCACCCACGCTCGCCGCATGCGTTTCCGCCGTGCCTCGCTGTCCCCCCTCGCCGCTGCGGTTCTGGCTCTCGCGGGCTGTGTGACGGACGGCACCGTCGGCGGCCCAAATCCTGAGATCCCGTCCGCCACCTCCTCGGCTCAACTGCGCGGCGGCGACAGCCTCACGGTTTCGCTGCAGGGTGTGCCTGATCCCAGCACCCAAGCCGTGCAGATTGACGATCAGGGCAGCATCAGCCTGCCATTCATCGGACCGGTTTCCGCCGCGGGTCTAAACGCCGGCGAACTCGCCACGCGGATTCGCGAAACTTACCTCGCGCGAAAAATCTACAACGCCGTCGACGTTTCGGTCTCCGTCACCGAACGGTTCGTGTATGTCGGCGGCGAGGTGATGCGGCCGGGCCGGATCGTGTGGACGCCTGATCTCACCGTCGCCAAAGCGATCCAGGCCGCCGGCGGCTTCAGCCTTTATGCGAAGGAAACGCGCGTCAGCCTCGTCCGCGACCAGAAGAGCTACGACGTCGACGTGAAGCTCGCGCAAAAACGCCCGGAGCAGGATCCGCGACTCGTGCCCGGCGACGCGATCCAAGTGCCGCGCTCGCCGTTTTAGCTCGGCAGCGCGGGCAGTCTGTCCGGCGCAGCCTTCAGCGAACGTCGGATCCCGCCCGCTCGGCCGGAGTTGATGGAGCCGCGACGCCCTCGTCGCGGCCCTACGCACCTTTCAAGCTCTTCAGCGCTACCTCTTCAGCTCCGTCGCCATTTCCTTCGCGAAATACGTCAGGATCATGTCCGCGCCCGCCCGCTTGATCGCGAGCAGCGACTCGTGCCGCGTCCGCGCCAAGTCGAGCCAGCCCAGCTTCGCGGCCGCTTGTAGCTGCGCGTACTCACCCGAAACTTGATACGCCGCGACGGGCTTGTTCGTCGCGTTGCGCACGTCGCGGATGATGTCGAGGTAAGGTCCGGCCGGTTTCACCATCACGATGTCCGCGCCTTCCGCTTCATCGAGCGCCAGCTCCGTCATTGCCGTCCGCCGGTTGGCCGGATCGAGCTGATACGTCGCTTTGCTGAGCAGGTGCGTGCCCGCCGCCGTCGCGCTGCCCACGGCATCGCGGAACGGACCGTAGTAGGCCGAGGCGAACTTGACCGAATACGCCATGATCCCCGTGCCGGTGCAGCCTGCGGCGTCGAGCGCTTGGCGGATCGCGCCGACGCGGCCGTCCATCATGTCGCTCGGTGCCACCAGATCGACGCCCGCGCGCGCATGCAGCACCGCCATCTTCACCAGAATCTCCACCGTGCGATCATTGTCGACGTCGTCGCGCGCCGGCGTGAGCACGCCGTCGTGGCCGTGCGTCGTATAGGGATCGAGCGCGATGTCGGTCATGATCGTCAGTTCCGGCACCGCCTTCTTCACCGCGCGCACCGCGCGCAGAATCAGCGCGTCCTCGTGCAACGCCGCGGTGCCTTCCTCGTCCTTCAGCCGCGCATCCAGTTTGGGAAACAGCGCCACCGCCGGCACGCCGAGCTTCGCCAGGGCGCGGCACTCCTTCACCAGATCGTTGATGGCGAACCGCGACACGCCCGGCATCGAGGCGATCGGTTGCGGCGCCGATTTGCCGTCGATGACGAACAACGGCGCGATGAAGTCCGCCGGTCGCAGCACCGTCTCGGTGACGAGCTGGCGCAGGCTGGCCGTGCGGCGCAGCCGGCGCGGGCGCTGGGTAAGATCGAGTTTGAAGGATTCAGCCATGGTGTGAGCGGTCAACCTAACACACGTCCACAGCCGCGCACCACCCGTTTTTCGGCCGCGACTGCGCATCCCTTGACCCGGATGCGTCAGCCGAGCGTTGCCCGGCTACTGGTCCGCCAGCGCGCGGGCGCCTGTTCCATGACAGTCCGGACACTCTTTCAGCACCGTGCGCCGGCCCGTGCCGCCGCATTCGCGGCACGCCGCCCTGCCCTGCGCGCAATTCGGACAGGGCTGCTTGATCACGCTGCTCTTCGCCTTGCCCGTGCCGCCGCAGGTCGAGCACGCGAACACGTGGCCGTCCTGCCGCACCTGTCCGGATCCGCCGCAGGTCGAACACGGCGGACTCCCCGGCGCAAAGTTATACCCGCGGCCGTCGCACAACGGGCAAAGCACCGTGCCCTTGCCCTCGCACGTCGGGCACGGCGGCGACTGTCTGACCTTGCCGACGCCACCACAGGTTTCGCACGGCCGCACGGTGGTGAGCTCGCCGCGGCGTTTTATCACCGCCGGATCCCGGCTGCCGGATTTCTCATAAAACTTTGCCGCCTGCGCGTAGTCGCCCGCTTGATCGAAGAACCGCGCGAGCTGCATCTGCAGCTGCGCCATGCTCGGCCCGCCGATCCGCGTGTCGTCGAACCCGGCCGCGCCCGCGACTTGCTCCTGCTCGAACATCTGCTGCACCGCCGGCGCCGTTCGCTCCGGCGCGGTGTTCATCAGCTCGATGAGCAGCGGCAACGCCGCTTCCTGCTCGCCCGCGGCGAACGCCCGGCACGCCCAGTCGCGCGCCTGATCCGGGTCCGCCGCGATGCCGTCGCCCTGCAGATAACGTCGCGCGACCTCCGCAAACGCCGGCACGTGTTTCTTCTCCGCGGCTTCCCGATAGCAGGCGAACGCCTTCGCCGGCGAGGTCGGCAACCCGCCGCCCTCCTCGTAATGTCGCGCGAGCAGCATAGCGACAAGCGGCGGCGCATCGGGTCCCGCGGCGAGCCGCAAAAGCACGCCGGTTTCCCGTTTCGGATCGCGCGGCACCGCCGTCCGCGGCAGGGCATAAAGTTCGAGTAGTTTGGCCGCGTTCTCCTTGTCGCCCGCCATCGCGCCGACTTCCAGCCAGCGCAACGCCTGCGCGGTGCGGCCCTGCGCCAGATCCTGCTGCACCACCCACGCCCGCGCCGCCGCGTCGCCCGCGGCCGCGGCCTCTTCCAAATACGGATACGCCGCGCCGGGATCGTCCGGCTTGTTCTGCAGGATTGCCCGCCCGTACGCTGCCCGGAAGGGCTGCCGCGTCCTCACCGTGGTCCGCAAGATCGACTGCATCTCGGCCGCCGCCGTCGGCCACTCCGCGATCCGGATCGCGCGCTGCGCGCGCCGCCACGCCGCGAGCGTAGCGGGATCGGGGTTCTCAAAAAAATCCGCTGCCGACGCCAGCGCCGCAATGTCCTCCAGCAACGGATCGTCCTTGGGCGCGACCGTGCTGAACAATTCCATCTTCAACATCAGCTGCGGCGTCGTCGCTTCGATCTCGGCGCCGGCAAGCTCCTTCCGCAGCGCGGCGAAATCCTCGCGCGCCGCCTCCGGTTCGTGCTGCTGAAATGCCCGATAGTAGTCCGGCGTCTGGCGGCTGAACTCCGCCAGCGGCTGCAGATACGCCTCGGCTTTCAACGCGGCGAGTTTTGCCGTCGACGGGAAACTGACCGAGGTCAACTGCAGCAAGCCCGCCCGCGCCGCGGCTACGTCGCCCCGCGCGCACGCGGCCTCGATCGCTTTGCTTTGCTCGTCGAACGCTACCTCGTCGGCACGGCGATGCACCCGCTCGACGAACCCATCGAAACAGCGCGCGCGGGCCCGCGTCCAGGACTTCGCCGGTTCCACCCGGCTCGATTCGGCGGCCGCACGCATCCGCTCCGCCTCGGCTCGCAAACTCACCACCCGCGCCCAATAGACCGCGAGTTCGGACCGCGAGGCATTCACCTCCATCCGGATCGCCTGGATCTCGGCGTGCTGCCGTGCGTCCACGCGGCGTTTGACGAGCGTGCCGGTCGTCACGGCCGCGCCCACGCCCACCATCCCGACCAGCACCGGCCAGCGGGGCAGTCGCCAGCGCGCCGCCTTGCCGCCGGCGCGCGTGGTCGTTCGGAGGACCGACTTGGGCTCAGGCTCGGGGGACGCGTCCATGGCAGGCAATCTGTTCTTATCGGCCGACGCCGACGGATCTGGAGCCGGCGCCCTGCGTCCAGCCGAGTTGCCGGCCGTCAAAAACAAACATTTCGCTTCGCCAAATTTTCCTCCACGTTGCTCGTTCCCTTCCCGCCATGGCGCTCAAGCTCTTCGACTCGCTCACCCGCAATCTCCGCGAACTCCAGCCCTCGCATCCGGATGGCGTTTTCCGTTTCTACAACTGCGGCCCGACTGTTTATGCCCCGGCGCACATCGGCAACTTCCGGACCTTCGTGGTAAACGACATCCTCCGTCGCATGCTCGAGCTGGAGTTTGGCGCCCCGAAGGTGAAGCACGTCCGGAATCTCACCGACGTCGACGACAAGACGATCAAGCGCGCCCGCGACGAAGGCCGCCCCCTCGCCGACGTCACGCGCCAGTGGACGGACAAGTTCCACGCCGATTGCGCCGCGTTGAACTGCCTGCCGCCGCACATCGAGCCGACCGCGACCGGACACATCCGCGAGCAGGTCGACATGATCGATTGCCTGATGCAGAAGGGCAACGCCTACCGCGCGGCGGATGGCTCGGTGTATTTCAAGGTGTCGTCGTTCTCCGACTATGGCCGGCTCTCACGGGTGAAGGAGCGCGAGCTGCAGATCGGCAGCGCGCTCGCCGGCAAGTCGCAGGCGGTTGATGCGGACGAGAAGGAAGACGGCAGCGATTTCGCGCTGTGGAAAGCGCACAAGCCCGACGACGGCGAAAACAGTTGGGACAGTCCGTGGGGCCGTGGTCGGCCGGGCTGGCACATCGAGTGCAGCGCGATGAGCAAGAAGCATCTCGGCGAGACAATCGATTTGCACACCGGCGGCGTCGACCTGCTGTTCCCGCACCACGAAAACGAGATCGCGCAGAGCGAATGCTGCAACGGCGTGCAGTTCTCGCGGCACTGGTATCACAGCGAGCACCTGCTGGTCGACGGCAAGAAGATGAGCAAGAGCCTCGGCAACCTCTACACGCTCGACGACCTGAAGCAGAAGGGTTTCTCGCCGATGGCCGTGCGCTATGCGCTGCTCTCCGGCCACCCGCGCAAGCAGCTCAACTTCACCCTCGATTCGCTGCACGCCGCAGAGAAGGCGCTCGCGACGCTGCGCGCCTATCGCGCTACGCTCGCGGCGGGCGGGGCTGCCCATCACGTGTTCGCGCCAGTGATCGCGGCGCTGGAGGACGACCTCAACACGCCCGCGGCGCTCGGCGCGCTGTTCACAATCGTGAACCGGGGCAAAGGTGAGGCCGACGTCGAGTCGTTCGACCGTGTGATGTTCGCGCTCGGCCTCAAGCTCGATGCGCCTACGGCGCCGAAAGCCGAAGTCCCCGCCGAGGTGACCGCGCTCGCCGAGAAACGCTGGGCCGCGAAGCAGGCCAAGGATTTTGCCACCGCCGATGCGCTCCGCAAGGAGATCGCTGCTGCCGGCTGGTCGATGCTCGACCGCAAAGACGGCTACTCGCTCGAACCGGCAAAAAAGTAGTGCCGCTCATGCGCCCCTTCTTTCTCCCGCTTCTGCTGCTCACCACCTGGGTCGCACACGCGGCGCCGGCCGCCTGGTCCGTCGACTACGCCCGCTGGCCCGCCGGCCAAGCCTACACCAAAACGGAGGCGACCCGAGACTGGCCCACGCTGCAGTGGTTCGACGCACCGAGCAAAGCCAGCATCGCCGAAAAACCCGCCAACTCGGATCGCAAATGGCTCCGCGTCGACTTCCCTGCCGGCAAATGGGGCGGCCCCGACAGCGGCGTCAAGTTCGCTGCCAACCTGGCGCCGGCCGACAGCTACACCCTCGAATACGAAGTCTACTTTCCGCCCGAGTGGGAGTTCAGCCAGAACAACCAGCCGCCGCACGGCGGTGGCAAGCTCCCCGGGATCAGCGGCGGTTCACATCCGTCCGGCGGGCTCGGCAAACCTGATGGTATGAGCGTCCGCCCGATGTGGCGCCGCGACACGCGTTTCTCCGCCGCGCCGCAGAACTACCTCGAACTCTACCTCTACTGGCCGCAACAGACCGAAAAATATGGGGACCGGTTCTTCGCGCAGGACGTCGAGGCCGGCCGCACTTATCGGATAAAACTTCGCGTCGATCTCGGCACGCCCGAGCGTGATGGATTGGTGAAGCTGTGGATCGACGGCGCGCTGCGCGTCGACCGCGCGTTTCGTTTCCTCCAACCCGGCCAGTCGTGGAAGCTCACGCAATACATGCACAACGTGTTCTACGGCGGCAACGATCCGACCTGGGCTCCGGCGCACGACCAATACCTGCTGCTCGGTCCGGTGCGCGTCGACGCGACGCCCTTCTGATTTCGGGCGGAGGGTGCCGTCCTTGCCGGCGAGGTGTTGTAGCCGCGTCGGTTACGACGCGGTCCCCACGGGCTCACAGCGACGTCCGCACGGCAAAGCCGTGCGGCTACGGCTCGGGCACACCGTCTTGCCCGTTACTGCCACGGCTGTTCTGTTCCGCGGATTGACACGCCCCGGGTTTCGCGGCGCTCTGTTCCTTCCGGCCCTGCAATCGTAGGCAGGACCACAACCAACATACGCCATGGCCATGACTCCGCTCGAAGAACTCCGTCACTCGGGGTCGCACATTCTTGCGACCGCCGTCCTTCGCCTCTTTCCGGACGCGAAGCTCGACATCGGACCGCCGACGGACACGGGGTTCTATTACGACATCGACCTCGATCACAAATTCACCGCCGAAGACCTCACTCGTATCGAGGCGGAGATGAAGAAGATCGCCGACGAAAACCAGCCATTCCTCCGCAAGGAGGTCTCCCGCGACGAGGCCGTGCAGATCATCAAGGCCCGCGGTCAGGAGCGCTACAAGCTCGGCCGGCTCGCCGACATCCCTGCCGACGAGAAAATCTCGTTCTACCAGAACGGCGAGTTCGTCGACCTCTGCGCCGGCACGCACGTCCGCTACACCTCCAAGCTGAAGGCGTTCAAGCTGCTCACGATCGCCGGTGCCTATCACCGCGGCGACGAGAAGAACAAACAGCTCCAGCGCATCTACGGGACCGCCTTCCCGACCAAGGAGGAACTCGCGCAGTATCTCGAACGCCAGGAGCAGGCCAAGGCTCGCGATCATCGCAAGCTCGGCAAGGACCTGAAGCTTTTCCACATCGACGAAGACGTGGGCCAGGGTCTCGTGCTCTGGACGCCCAATGGCGCCGTGATCCGGCAGGAGCTGCAGAACTTCATCAGCGAGGAGCTCCGCAAGCAGGGCTACCAGCAGGTGTTCACACCGCACATCGGCAAGCTCGAGCTCTACAAGACCTCCGGCCACTTCCCCTACTACAAGGACTCGCAGTTCTCTCCCATCTTCGAGACCGACTCGCTCGCGAAGGCGATCGGCGAAAACTGCTCGTGCGCCGAGGCGTTCGCCCGGCTCGAAGCGGTGTCGGCGAATCTCGCCGCGCAAATCAACGCGCGCACTGGCAAGGAGTCGATCGCCCCCGATCGCGTCCGCCCCGACGACCAGTTGCTCAGCGGCTTCATGCTGAAGCCGATGAACTGCCCTCATCACATCAAGATCTTCGCTTCGCAGCCGCACTCCTACCGCGACCTGCCCGTGCGGCTCGCGGAGTTCGGCACCGTTTACCGCTGGGAACAGTCCGGCGAGCTCAACGGTATGACCCGCGTCCGGGGCTTCACCCAGGACGACGCGCACCTGTTCTGCACTGAGGAGCAGGTCGCCGCCGAGGTGCTCGGCTGCCTCTCGCTCGTGAAGATCATCCTGAGCACGCTCGGTATGGCCGACTACCGCGTGCGCGTCGGTCTCCGCGATCCGGATTCGAACAAATACACCGGCGACGCCGCCAACTGGGACAAGGCCGAGAACGCCTGCCGCGAGGCGGCGAAGACGCTCGGCGTGCCGTTCACCGAGGAGCCCGGCGAGGCCGCGTTCTACGGGCCGAAGATCGATTTCGTCATCAAGGACGTGATCGGCCGCGAGTGGCAGCTCGGCACCGTGCAGGTCGATTACAACCTGCCCGTGCGCTTCGACCTCAGCTACATCGGCGCCGACAACCAACCGCATCGGCCGGTGATGATTCACCGCGCACCGTTCGGCTCGATGGAGCGGTTCTGCGGCGTGCTGATCGAGCACTTCGCTGGCGACTTCCCGGCCTGGCTCGCGCCCGAACAGGTGCGGCTCGTGCCGATCAGTGACAAGGTCGCTGACTACGCCCGTGCACTGCTCGGCCGGCTGAAGGCGGAAAACTTCCGCGCCACGCTCGACGAGCACAGCGACAAGCTGGGCGCCAAGATCCGTCGCGCCGAAATCGACAAGGTCCCCTACACGCTCGTCATTGGTCAAAAAGAGGCCGAGGCGAACAGCGTGTCGGTGCGCTCCCGCGCTCGCGGCGACGAGGGCGTCATGACCGCCGATGCCTACATCGCGAAGCTCAAGACCGAGATCGCGACCCGCGCGCTCCCCGCGAAGAAGACCGCCTGATCCCCCACGGTAGGGACGGCTCTCCGAGCCGTCCGCTCACTTCAAGAGCCGCGACGCCCTCGTCGCGGCTCTTTGTTTTTCCGCTGTAGCCGGGGTCGTTGACCCCGGCCGGCATGGTTGCTCGCTGCCGGGCTCACCGAGCCCGGCTACAACGTCCTGCGCTGGCCCCAGCCTTTTCGCTCATTCGGACTTCGTGCTTCCCTCGGATTTCGAATTTCGTGCTTCGGATTTTCGCCCTCACTTCGCCCACGTGAGCGGCTCAGGCGCGGGAAACTCGCTCGTCAGCTCCACCGCGCGCTGTTCTCGGATCGCGCGGTGCACGCTCTCCATCACGTCGACCACATGCGCCGCGTGTGCGCCGCCGGTCGGATGCGGCTGGTTGAACCGCAGCCCGCGCCAGAGTTCGAGCACGCCGGCGCCCCAGTCGCACCACCATGGCCCCTCGCCCGCCGACGGACGCACCGGCCGCACGCGATGATAGCTGCCGCCAGCCGCGCCCAGCTTCACCGGCGCGGTCGCCGCGAACCACTCCGTCGCGATCGATCCTTCGTCACCGTGGATCTCCAATCCCGCACGATTCGGCGCCGGGTCGCCCACATAAAAATTCGCCGTCAACCGCGCGCGCAGCCCATTCCGAAATTCCAGCACCGCCACGATCCAGTCCTCGGTTTTCAACGTGAATGACTCGCCTGACTTCGTCCGGCGATTCGGCAGCACGATCCCACCGCCCGCAGTGACCTTCGCCACCGGGCCGAACCACGCCGTCAGCAGCGCGAGCGGATAAACGCCCACATCAAACACCGGTCCCACCGCGTAGAACGGGACAGGATTCGGATGCCACGACTCGATGCGCGCCCAATCGACCGCCGCATACGCCACGCGCGGCGTCCCGATGCGCCCGTCGCGCACCAGCTTCCACGCCGTTTGCTGCGCTTCGCCAAGCCAAGTCACCGGCGCACTGCTCAGCCGCAGCCCGCGCGCCGCCGCAAAGTCCACCAGCCTTTTCGCCTCGGCGCGTGTCGGCGCCAGCGGTTTCTCCGTGTGAACATGCTTCCCCGCCGCAAGCGAGCGCGTCACCACCTCCACGTGGGCGTTCTGGATCGTGAGGTTCACCACCGCCTCGACGGCCGGATCGGCCAGCACGTCCTGCAGCGAGCCGTAAACACGTCCGCCGTTCTTCTCCACCCACGCAGTCGCCCGCGCCCGGTCGAGATCGCTCGCGCCCAAGATCTGGATCTGTGGATGCGTCCGCATCGCGTCGCCGTAGGCGTTCGCGATGTTGCCGCAGCCCACCACCGCGACGCGCAGCGGCGGCACACTCTCCTTGACCTCGACCGCGGCCCACTCGTGCTCCACAAAAAGCCGCCCCTGTCGCAGATCCTCGCTCGGGTCGAAATCCTCCGGCTCGTGCTCGAGTCCGATCGGCCCGCGAAAATCCCGCTGCCGGAGCGCGGTCAGGAACGTCGTCAAAGGCAGGAGGCCCGTGCCGAGCCGGCACGTCTCGTGCCCCATATCGGTCATTTCGAAACCGGACTTCTGTGCGCGCGGCGGCTTCACATCCTTCAAGTGCACAGCCATCACGCGCGGACCCAGCTCTTGCAATGCCGCGACGGGATCCCAGCCGCGCGTCAGACACCAGCCCGTGTCGAGCGCCACGCCCACCACGTCCTCGTCGCCCTCGCCCATCTTGGCCCGCACCTCCGCCGCGTTCTTTTCCGGATGATTCTCGATCGCATAGGCAACGCCATGCTCGCGGAGGATCGCGACCGCTTCCGCGCGGTTGTGAGCGAAGTGTTCGATGTGTCCGGCGATGATCGGGATCTCGAGCTGCTGGCAGAACCGGCACGCCGCCCGCAGGTCGGTCCCGTCCCCGGGAACCCACGCCGCGTAGCTGCGCACCGGAAGCTGGTGCTGCGCGAGCAGCGCCCGCGCGTGCTCGAGGTGCACCTGCGTCGCCCAGCGCCAGTGCAGGTGCGCACCCCAGAGATCGATCGCCGTGAAGCCGAGTCGCTTCACCTCCTGCAGCATCGCCTCGAACCGTTCCGGGAACGTGGCGAGCGGCGCAAACCACGCCTGCGCCGCGTCGTCGCCCTGCATCCAGCCTTTGGGCATATGATAGCCCAGCTGCCGGGCGACGAAGTTCGCGGTAATGAAAGAAAGCCGTGGGGTCATCCGCCGACTCTAGCGCCGCCCGCCGCGATCTGTCTTGTCGCCGCGCCGATGTTTTCTTGCTGTTTATTGATGTCCCTGACCCTTCGTTGGAACCGGCTGATGTCCGCCCGCCGAGTGGCGCAGATCTCCTGGTCGCACAAGGCCGTCGGCGAGGAATTCCCGCTGCATGACCACGACTATCCTGAGGTGTTCTGGGTCTCGGAAGGCGTCATGCGGCACACGGTGAACGGCGTCACCACCGAGCTCGGCCGCGGTCGGCTGGTTTTCATTCGTCCGCTCGACCGCCATCACTTCCTCGGCGCCGGCGAGAACGGCGGCACGGTCTGCAATTTCGCGCTCCGCCGCGATCTGCTCGCGGCCGCCCGCAGGCGCTATTTTGCCCGGCACCGCGGCGCGTGGTGGCACGATGCGGCGATGCCGCTCGGCGTGCAGCTATCCGGGGCCGAGTTGCGGGCACTGGACCAAGCCGCGCGTGAACTGGCGAGCCTCCGCACCCTCACAATCGCCGATGTTGATCGTTTCCTGCTCAATCTCTTTCACCTGCTGCGCGAGCGCGAAGCGCCCGAGCGACAGGCGACCGAGCCCGCATGGCTCGCCGCAGCGCGTAGGGAGCTCTCCGATCCGCAAAAGCTCGCCGGCGGCGTGAACCAGCTGGTCCGGCTCGCCGGCTGCTCGCCCGAGCATCTCGCGCGGATGGTTCGTCGCGTGCACGGCGTCACGCCCACGGATCTGGTCAACGCGCAACGACTCGATTGGGCTGCGGTGGAGCTGCAGTTCTCCAGTCGCGCCATCGCCGACATCTCGCTGGCCGCAGGCTTCGAGAGTCTTAGCCATTTCTACCACTTGTTCCGTCGACAGCACGGCGTGACGCCGCGGCAGTTCCGGCTCCGCGCCCGCGCGCTGACCTGACGCTGCCTTCGACTAGATCGCTGCATCGCCGCGCTCGCCGGTGCGCACCCGCACCACCTCGTCGAGCGACGTCACGAAAATTTTTCCGTCTCCAATCCGTCCAGTCTTCGCCGACGCGATGATCGCATCGATCACTTTCGGCACGAGGGCGTCAGGCACGGCGATTTCGATCTTCACCTTGGGCAGGAAATCGATCGTGTATTCGCTGCCACGGTAAATTTCGGTGTGCCCCTTCTGGCGGCCAAAACCCTTCACCTCCGTGGCGGTCATGCCTTCCACGCCGGCCTCGCCGAGCGCGGTCTTCACGTCTTCCAGTTTGAACGGCTTGATGATGGCGGAGATCATTTTCATGGCGGCGCACGAGTGATGGCCGCGCGCTCCGCCCGCCGCAAGGCGGTTTCCGCCTACGGACCAGACGTCGCACTCGTCTGCGGTGCCGTTACAGCGCCGCCTCGCCGCGCTCGTCCGTCCGGATCCGCACCACGTCTTCGGCCGCCGAGATGAAAATTTTCCCGTCGCCGATCTTGCCGGTTTTGGCCGTCGAGATGATCGTCTCCAGAATCTTCGGCACCGATTCATCGGCGGCCAGAATCTCGATCCGGACCTTGGGTAGAAAATCGACGGTATACTCCGTCCCGCGATAGATCTCGGTGTGCCCCTTCTGCCGGCCAAAGCCTTTCACCTCCGTCACCGTCATCCCTTCGACCTGAATCTCGGCCAGGGCGGCTTTGATTTCCTCGAGCTTGAACGGCTTGATGATGGCGGTGACGAGCTTCATGGCGGCGTGGAAAGTGCCTCATCCAAAAAGCAGGTTCGATACCAAGCGCCACCTCCGTCTGCGTCATCCACGGCACCTACAAAAAAGCCAGCCCTCTCGGGCTGGCTTGCGAAAGATCCCAACGCGACCGGCTCAGATGGCCGCTTCGCCGCGTTCGTCGGTGCGGATGCGGATCGCCTCTTCGACCGGCAGGACGAACACCTTGCCGTCACCGATCTTGCCGGTCTTGGCCGCTTTGACGATCGCCTCCACCGCCCGGGGCGCCAGCGCGTCGGTCGTGGCCACCTCGAGCTTCACCTTCGGCAGGAAGTCGACGGTGTATTCGCTGCCGCGGTAGATTTCCGTGTGCCCCTTCTGGCGGCCAAAGCCCTTAACTTCCGTCACCGTCATACCCTCGACGTTGATTTCCGCGAGCGCGGCCTTCACTTCCTCGAGCTTGAACGGTTTGATGATGGCGATGATGAGTTTCATGCAGAAAAGAGGTTAAGCTGAACCGGTAGTTAGGCGGCTAGGGAGCAAGGTGCAAGCCCTTGCGGCTGATAGACGCAAGTTCGTTCACCTGCGCCGCCTCCCGTGCGGGGCCTCTCACTTTTGTGACCCGAGCGTGACGCTCCCACGTGTCACCGGCGCCCCGCCCGTGGGTTGGCTGAAAGCCAGCGGCGTCCCCCACGGGCTGAAGCGGAGCTGCGGCGGCGCAATGTGTGTGTGGGAGCGCCTGTCCTGCCGCCGCAGCTCTCTGTATCAACCGAACCTCGCTAAATCGCAGCGTCGCCCTTCTCCTCGGTGCGGATCCGGATGACCTCCTCGACCGGGAGCACGAAGACTTTGCCGTCGCCGATTTTCCCGGTCTTGGCCGATTTGATGATCGCTTCCACCGCCCGCGGCGCCTGCGCGTCGGTGGTCGCAACCTCGATCTTCACCTTCGGCAGAAAGTCCACCGTGTATTCGCTGCCCCGATAAATCTCGGTGTGCCCCTTCTGCCGGCCGAAGCCTTTGACCTCGGACACCGTCATGCCTTCGACGTTGATCTCGGCCAGCGCCGCTTTCACTTCCTCGAGTTTGAACGGCTTGATAATGGCGATGATGAGTTTCATGGAAAAGTGAGCTCAGGTTGCGCTCAGGCGATGTAGCCCTCTTCGCCGTGTTCCGTGATGTCCAGACCGGCCGATTCCGCCTCCGGCGACGAGCGCAGGCCGACGATCACCTTGACCAGGAAGGCGATCACCGCCGTGGCGACCACCGACCAGACAATCGTCAGCAGCACCGCTTTCAGCTGATTGCCGAGCAGGCCGTCCTTCAACCCCGCCACGACCGAGTTCGCCTTCTCATCGGCGAACACGCCCGTGAGAATTGCGCCCAACGTGCCGCCCACGCCGTGCACGCCGAAGGTGTCCAGCGCGTCATCGTAGCCGAGCAGTTTCTTCAGGTAGGCCACCGCCAGGAACGGGATGATCCCAGCCGCGATACCGATGATCACCGAGGACGAGGCGGTCACGAATCCGGCGCCCGGGGTGATCACCACCAGTCCGGCCACGATGCCGGAGCAGAAGCCGAGGACGCTCGGTTTGCCGCGCAGGATCCACTCAGCCAGCGCCCAGACGAAACCGGCGGTGGCGGCGGCGAGCGTGGTGGTCGCGAACGCATTCGACGCGATCGCGTCGGCACCGAGCGCCGAGCCCGCATTGAAGCCATACCAGCCCACCCACAGCATGCCGGTGCCGACCATACAGAGCACCATCGAGTGCGGCGGCATGGCGACCTTGCCGTAGCCATTGCGCTTGCCGAGGATCAGGCAGAGCACCAGCGCGCTCCAGCCCGAGGTCATGTGGACCACGGTGCCGCCGGCGAAGTCGATCGCCTTGATCGCGGCGTTCGGATTGAGCGGTCCGCACATCAAACCGGTGCCGGACCAGACCATGTGCGCGAAGGGAAAGTAGACGAGAAACATCCAGATCGTGACGAAGACGAGCACCGCGGAGAACTTCATCCGCTCGGCGATCGCGCCGAGGATCAGCGCCGGCGTGATGATCGCGAAGGTTAGCTGGAACATCGACCACATCGTGTCGCTGATCCAGTAATACCCCGCACCGGTGTTCCCCGGCTCCACGCCGTTGAGGAAGCGGTTCGCGAGATCGCCGATGAACGCGTTGCCGCCGGAGAACGACAGGCTGTAGCCCACCGCCCACCAGAGGATCGTCACGAGGCCCGCGATCCCGAGGCACTGCGCGAGCACGGAGAGCACATTCTTCCGGCGCACCAAGCCCCCGTAGAACAGCGCCAGACCCGGCAGCGTCATGAAGAGCACGAGCGCGGTGCTGGTCATCTGCCAGGCGTTGTGGCCCGGCCCCGGCCCCGGAATCTTCGAGGCCACGTCGGGCGTTCGGGCGGTGTTGTTCACATACGCTTCCAGGTCGGCCAGCCGCTGTTCGACGGTGGGCTCCGGGGGCGTGGCGGCGGTCTGCTCGGCCGACGCAGAAAACGCACCCAGGGTGAGGAGACATAGCAACGCGAATACGCGCAGGGGAAGGGACGGTGCTTTGTTCATGTGCAACCGCCCGAAAGCAGGAGCAATGCCAGCATCGGAGATCGCCCCGATGCGTTCTGGCATAACGGGTCCAGCCCGGCCGGCGTAGCTCGTTGACCTGTCCGCCGGGGCGCAGCCTTGCTGCGCCCTCAACGGCCCCACCCTCGCGACGTCCGGCTTACTCCGGCATCACCGTCTGGATGTGCAGATCCTTCAGCTGCCGCGGCGTCACCGGCGTCGGGCTCTGCGCCATGAGGTCCTGCCCCTTCTGCGTCTTTGGGAAGGCAATCACGTCGCGGATGCTCGTCGTCCCGCAGAGCAGCGCCACCATCCGGTCGAGCCCGAACGCGATCCCGCCGTGCGGCGGCGCGCCGTAGGTGAACGCCTTCAGCATGTAGCCGAACCGGCTCTCGACGACGTCCTGCGGAATCTTCAGCACGTCCTCGAACACCTTCTTCTGCAGCACCGGTTGGTGAATTCGGATCGAGCCGCCGCCCAGTTCCATGCCGTTCAGCACGACGTCGTAGTGCTGGCCGCGGACTTTCTTCGGATCGCTGTCGAGATATTGCGTGTCGTCCGGCACCGGCGCGGTGAACGGGTGATGCGTCGCGACGTAGCGATTTTCCGCTTCGTCGTAGGTCATCAGCGGGAAATCGATCACCCACAGGAACTGCCAGTCGTCGTGCCGGATCGTGAGCTTACCCCGCTTTTGCAGGAACGCCGCCGACTCGAGCCGCAGCCGGCCGAGGATCGCGCATGCCTTCTCCCACGGCGCCGCCGCAAAGAAGATGATGTCGCCTTCCTCGATGTTGAGCCGCTTCGTCAGCTCGGCCTTTTCGGGCTCGGTGAAGAATTTCACGATCGGCGACTTCCACTCGCCGCCCTCGACCTTGATGAACGCGAGGCCCTTCGCGCCGAGCGATTTCGCGGTGTCCTCCATCGACTTCAGTTCGCCCTGCGTGAGATCGGCGAGGCCCTTCGCGTTGAGCGCCTTCACGACGCCGCCGCCGGCGACCGTCGACTGAAACACCTTGAACGCGGAGTTCTTGAACAGCTCGGAAAAGTCGGCGAGTTCGAGCGCGAACCGCACATCGGGCTTGTCGACGCCGTAGCGGTTCATCGCGTCGTGAAACGCCATTCGCGGGAACGGCGTGGGAATGTCGACGTCGAGCACGTCCTTCCACACCTTCTTCAGCATGCCCTCGAACAGCGCGTAAATGTCCTCGCGCGTCACGAACGACGCCTCGACGTCGACCTGGGTGAACTCCATCTGCCGATCAGCACGCAAGTCTTCATCGCGAAAGCAGCGGGCGATCTGGAAATACTTTTCCACGCCGGCGACCATCAGGATCTGCTTGAACTGCTGCGGCGATTGCGAGAGCGCGTAGAACTGGCCGGGATGGATGCGCGACGGCACGAGATACTCGCGCGCGCCCTCCGGCGTGCTCTTGAACAGCGCCGGCGTCTCGACCTCGATGAACTCCTGCGCATCGAAGTAGTCGCGGATCGACTTCGCGGCGCGGTGCCGCACCTGCAGGTTCTTCCGCATCTTGGGCCGGCGCAGGTCGAGGTAGCGATAGGTCAGCCGCAGATCCTCGTTCACCTTGTCGCCACCCGCGTCATCCAGCGGAAACGGCGGCGTGTCGGAAATGTTGTGAATCTCCAGCGAGCTCGCGACCACCTCGACCTCGCCCGTCGGCAGCGCGGGATTCTCCGTGCCCGCGGGCCGGCGCACCACTTTACCGGTGATCCCGATCACCGACTCCGGCTTCAACTGCTTCACCTGCTCCGCCAGCTTCGCGTTCTCGTGCGGCTCCAGCTGGATCTGCGTGATCCCCTTCCGATCCCGCAGGTCGACGAAGATGATGCCGCCCTGGTCGCGAATCGTGTCGACCCAGCCGAGTAGTGAGACGGTCGCGCCGAGTTGGGACGTGGTGAGCTGTGCGCAATGGTGGGTCCGGTGCATGCGTGGAGAAACGAGTTTGTGAGCAAGCCAACCCGCCGCCCCGGGGGCAAGCACAACTCTTGGCCATGGAACTCGGCCGTCCGCAAACGCTTCGGATACGCCTGCGCCCGAACCCACCGCGAACCGGTGAATTCCCGATGATCGTTTGCGGCGTTTAGGCGCGGGAAAGCATCGCCTCTCCGACCCGCGCACGAGTGAAAATAGCGCGCCGCCGCGCTTCGGCCCCTGCCCGATCCACCAAACCCCGGCGCTACGCGGCTTGTCCGATGCCCGAGACCTCACCCCAAAATCCCTCGGCCTATCCCGCTGGTTTTGCCGCGGCGGAGCGCGCGCTCATCGCCGAGCGCCGCCGCCGCGCACGCGTCTCGACGGACGCTCCCGTCGTGGGCGTCGCGCTCTCCGGCGGCGGTATCCGGAGCGCCACCTTCTGCCTCGGTTTGTTTCAGTCGCTCGCGCGGCTGAATCTGATCCGCCGGATCGATGTGATGTCGACCGTGTCCGGCGGCGGTTATTTCGGCAGTTTTCTCGGCGCGGCGTTTTCGCGGGACGGCAGCACGGTCGACAGCGTCGAACGCGAACTCGCCGACAATCACTCGTGGTCGGTCAACTGGTTGCGCGAGAACGGCCGCTTCCTTTCGCCCAACGGCGCCGGCGACAACTGGCTCGCTGCCGCCGTCGCGCTGCGCAACTGGACCGCGCTGCACATTGTGGTGCTCACGTTCCTCTTTTTCCTGCTCGGGTTTGGCGCGTTGATCCGGACGGATCTGTCCGTCTCCTCGCCGACGCAGTCGGGTTGGATCGCCGTCGAGCACTTCTTCTGGGATCGGCAAGGCGACCTCCTCTGGTGGAGCCCCTGGCTGGTCCTGCCGCTGATCCCCTTTCTCCTCGTGATGGTTCCGACGGGCACGGTCTACTGGGCCACCCAGTTTTGTTCGCTGATGGCCGTCGTCCGTCGATTGGCCGGCACTGTTTCGCGCGCTTGTCGCACGATGAGCGACGCCCAATTTGCGAATCGCGCGCAGGCCGCGTTGACGCACGGCTTCGTGGTGGGGCTCGCCTCCACCGTCGCGCTCCTCGGATTCGGCGTGATCGATTCGCTCGGCCAAACCGCCTACGCCCGCTGGTCGCAGCAAGGCTTCGAATTCCCGTCGCTCTGGACGGCGCTGACGGGCGCGGGCGCCGTTGCCTTCGGGTTCGGCTCGCGCATCGCCCTCTATGTGGAACGGCTGCTGGGCGCCCGCCGCTTCCGCATTCCGTTTAACGTCGTAGCGCTCCTGCTCGCATTCGCTTGGTCGCTGTTGATCGTCCTGGCGCTATCGGTGCTCGCCTGCGGGCTGGCGTGGGAATGGCAACTCGTCTGGGACGGCCGCTCGTTCCAGCCCATGTCCGGCGGCTGGCCGCTCACCCTCGCGGTCGCGATCTGCTTTGCCGCGTCGTGGTTCTTCAGTCGCAGCTTCGGTTTCGTGAACCTCTCCTCCCTGCAGCAGACCTACGCCGCACGCCTCGCCCGTGCTTATCTCGGCGCCACCAATCCTCTGCGCCAGCGTCACGCCAATCATGCGATGACCGAGTTGATCCCCGGCGACGATCTCGCGCTCGACGACTACGCGCCGCATCAGCGTGGCGGCCCGCTGCACCTCGTCAACGTCACCGTCAACGAAACCCTCTCCGGCAAGACCCAGATCGAGCGCCGCGATCGCAAGGGTCTGGCCATGGCCGTCGGCCCCTGCGGGCTGTCCGTCGGCACCGGCTCCCACGCCCTCTGGGTTGAGTCGCCGGCGCACACCTCCGCGCTCGACCGGCTGCAGGCGCTCTGGGAATCGCGCCGCCGCACGATCGCTCCGGTGCCCGTGCCCGCCGGCGAGTTTCACGCCCTGTGCGATCCGACGCCAGACTCGCCCGAACCGCAGCAGATCGAAGCCCTCGCCGTCGGTCGCTGGGTGGCGATCTCCGGCGCCGCCTTCACCACCGGCACCGGCGCGAGTACGGACCTCGGGCTGAGTCTGCTGCTGGGACTCGCCAATGTCCGGCTGGGCTACTGGTGGGACAGCGGGATCACCGCCGGTCGTTGCGGCACACAACGGCCCAACTTTCTTGAACTCGGCAGCCGGCTGCTCAGTCGCCTCCTCCCGGTCCAGACCTGCCTGATGAACGAATTCTTCGCGCGATTCCACGGCCCCGCGCGGCGTCATTGGTATCTTTCCGACGGCGGTCATTTCGAAAACACCGGCTGCTACGAGCTCATCCGCCGTCGCGTGCCGCTGATCATCTGCAGCGATGGCGGACAGGATCCCGATTACCGCTTCTGCGATTTCGCGAACCTCGTCCGCAAGGCCCGCACGGATTTCTGCGCCGAGATCCAGGTGCTCCGCCGCGCCGCAGATGGCTGGACCGACGATCCCGGCGTGCAATTCCCATTGCCCAAGCTCGAGCAAATCGTCCATCCGTCGCTGCTCGACGTGATCGGCGTACCGGAGGATTTCGCGCCGCTCAGCGCGGAACCCGATGGTCGCGATCGCGCGGCGAGCCGCTCGCGCTGTCACGCCCTGCTCGCTCGCATCCACTATCTCGACACGAACGAGTTCGCCTGGCTGCTGCTGATCAAGCCGGGACTGATGGGCGACGAAGCCACCGACGTCGGCGCCTACCAGCAGACGCATCCCCTTTTCCCCCAGGAACCGACCACCGATCAGTATTTCGACGAGGCCCAGTGGGAAAGCTACCGCAAGTTGGGCGAGCATATCGGCGTCGAGCTGTTCACTCCGCCCGCCGTAACCGACTCGAGCGGCGCCACGTGGACGCCGTCGTCGATGGCACCACCTGCCGCCGCATCACCCGCACCCCGTCCGGCTGCACCCCTCGCGGAGCTCATGGCCCAGGCACTGGCTGCACGCGCGAGCAGCCCTGTGCCCTTTGAGCCGATGGACTGAGCGGACCCGCCACGGGCGCCTATCCGATCTCGTCCGCCAGTTCGATCAGCCGCTGTGCGAGTTCTCGGGCCGCATCGGCCGACAACTCCACCGGCTCGTCAAACGTCGCCCGAGCCTTCAGGCGGATGACGCCATCGTCGCCGTCCACCGACAGCGCCAGTTCGCCTTCCGCCATCAGGTCGTCGAGGTTCATGGGCTCAGGCGATGAGGCTCTCGCCGGTCATCTCCGCCGGTTTCGGCAGGCCCATCAGGTGCAGCACCGTCGGCGCCACGTCCGCCAGCCGGCCGCCGGTCCGCATCCTGGTCTTCCCCGCCGCATAGCCTTCGCCGACCACGAACAGCTCCACGAGGTTCAGCGTGTGCGCCGTGTGCGGGCCGTTGACACTCGGATCCCACATCTGCTCGGCATTGCCGTGATCCGCGAGGATCACCGCGTATCCGTGTTTCTGCTCCAGCGCCGCCAGCAACTCGCCGACGCCGCGGTCCGTCGCCTCGACCGCCTTGATCGCCGCCGGCAGCGAGCCCGTGTGCCCGACCATGTCGGGGTTGGCGAAGTTCACGACGATCAGCCCGTATTTGCCCGAGAGGATCGCCTCCTTGGCGGCCTTCGTCACCTCGGCGGCGGACATCTCCGGCGCGAGATCATACGTCGGCACCTTCGGGCTTGCCGGACACGCCCGGTCTTCGCCCGCAAACGGCTCCTTGCGATAATTGTTGAAGAAGAACGTCACGTGCGGGTTCTTCTCCGTCTCCGCGCAGCGGAACTGCGCGATGCCCGCCTTTGCGACCACCTCGCCGAGGATGTTCTTCAACTTCTCCGGCTTCGGCGAGATGACGTTCACCGGCAGCCCGGTCTCATACTCGGTCATCGTGGCGTAGTAGAGGTCGAGCTTCGCGCCGCGATCGAACCCGCTAAAATCATCCAGCACGAACGCTTTCGTCAGCTCGCGCGGCCGGTCGCCGCGGTAGTTGTAGAACAGCACGGCGTCGCCGTTGCCGATCGTGGCCAGCGGCTGGCCCTTCGCGTCAACGATCTGCGTGGCGGTCACGAACTCGTCGCCCTTCTGCGTTTCGCTGAGCGGATTCGCGTAATAGTTCTCCACCGCCGCCACCGCGCTTGCCGCCGTCGCCATCGCCTTCCGGCCGGTCAGCATGTCATAGGCTTTTTGTACGCGTTCCCAGCGGTTGTCGCGATCCATCGCCCAGAACCGCCCGCAGACCGTCGCGATTTTGCCGACACCGATTTCTCGGCACTTCATTTCCACCTGTTTCACGTAGCCCAGCCCGCTCTGCGGCGGCGTGTCGCGGCCGTCGGTGAACGCGTGGATGAAGACCTGGTTCGCGCCAAGCCCATCCGCCTTCGCCTGCCGCAGGATGCCGTAAAGATGCTCCAGCATCCCATGCACCCCGGCATCGCTCACGATGCCCATCAGGTGCAGTTTGCCGCCGCGGCTCTTCACCCGCTCGACCGCCGCCCGCCAGACCGAATTCGTCGCCAGCCGTTTTTCGGAAAAAAGCTTGTTCAACCGCACCAGCTCCTGGTCGACGATCCGGCCGGCGCCGATGTTCTCGTGTCCGACTTCGCTGTTGCCCATCACGCCATCCGGCAGACCCACGTCCAGTCCGCTCGCCTTGACCAGCGTGTGCGGGAAGGTCGCATGCAGCCGATCGTCACAGGGCTTCTGCGCCAGGTGCACCGCGTTGGTCGCGTTTTGCTTCGGGTCGGGGTTCTTGCCCCAACCATCACGGATCACAAGGAGGACAGGTTTGCGCGAGGTGCTCATGGATATTCGGATCAACACGGAAGACACGACGATCCGCGGACGAAAGGCAAAACTCTCTGCACGCTTTGCCCGGACCGCGGTCAAATAATGCACATCCGGGCCGCCCTTGGTAGCGACCGCGCCTTTATTCCGCGACCTCGACCTCTTCCGCCGTCGGCGTTATTCCGCCACGCCGTTGCTTCCGCCCAGCACCGAGCGCAGCACCCGCGCAAGATCCGCGACTTCGTACGGCTTCGCCACCACGCCGCAGAAACCATGCTCGCGATAGTTCGCCAGCACCGGATCACTCGAATAACCGCTCGATACGACCGCGCGCACGTTCGGATCGAGCGCGCGCAATTGTCCGATCGCCTCGCGGCCGCCCATCCCGCCAGGCACCGTGAGGTCCATGATCACAAGCGCGAACGGATTCCCCGCGGCCCGCGCCTCCTCGTACTTGTGCACCGCTTCGGCTCCATCCGCCGCGCATTCGACCTCCATGCCCAGCCGGCGCAACAGAAACACCGCCATCTCGCGAATCGGCTCCTCGTCGTCCATGAAGAGGACGCGGCCCTTGAGTACCGTCGTCCGCGTCACGGGCATGTTCGGACTCTCGTCCGCCGCCTGGTCGTGCGACGCCGGCAGCCAGATGGTGAACGTCGAGCCCTTGCCGACTTGGGACTTCACGTCGATGCCGCCGCGGTGTTTGTTGACGATCGAGTAAACGGCCGCGAGCCCCAGTCCGCTGCCCATCGGCTTCGTGCTGAAATACGGGTCGAAGATCCGCGGCAGGTGTTCCGGCGGAATGCCGACGCCCGTGTCGGCGATCGCAATCCGCACATAGTCGCCCGGGGCCAGCGCCACCTGCGAATAGCCTTCGATCCGCTCGTTCCGCAGCGCGATCGACACCGTGCCGCCCTCCGGCATTGCCTGCACCGCGTTGAGCACGAGGTTTTGAACCACGCGCCCGATCTGGCCCTTGTCGACGTCGGCCGGCCAGAGATCGTCCGGAATGTCGTAGGCCGCGCGCACCTTCGAGCCGTGCAGGGTGAACGTGACGATCTCGTGCACGGTCCCGCCCAGTTGCACCGCCGCGCGCACCGGTTCGCCGCCCTTCGCGAAGGTCAGCAGCTGCTGCGTGAGATCGCGCGCCCGCAGCGTAGCCTTCTCGGCTTCGCGCAGACTGCGGGCGGCCTCCGACTCGGGATCCACGTCGAGTCCCGCCAGCGCCACGTTGCCCATCACCGCCGTCAGGATGTTGTTGAAATCGTGCGCGATGCCGCCGGCGAGAATTCCGACGGATTCCAGCTTCGTCGCCCGGACCAGCTCCTGTTCGAGCCGCTCGTGCTCCGTCACGTCGCGGAACACGAAGACCGTCCCGATCACCTTGCTCACCGCCGAGTGGATCGGCGCGCAGCAGCCTTCGACCAGCCGGCTCGCGCCGTCGCGTCGCACCAACCGTGTGCGGGGCGGCAGATCCATCACCACGTCGCCGCGGCCCACCCGCGCGACCGGCATCTCCACGCGTTCGCCGGTGCGATCGTTCTCGAGCAGGCAGACCTCCTGCACCGGCCGCCCGATCGCCGCGCTGGCTTCCCACTGCGTGAACGACACCGCCGCGTCGTTGATGAACTGCACCCGACCTTCGACGTCCGTCGTGATCACGCCTTCCGCCATCGCGCGCAACGTCACCGCGAGCCGCTCTTTCTCCGCCGCGAGCGCCGCCTCGGCCTGCTTGAGCTCGGTGAGGTCGACGAGCACCAGCACCGATTGCCGGAAATCGAGCCCCTCCTCGGTGAGCTCCATCCACCATCGCACGTTCATCTCGTGCAGGCCGCCTTCGAAGTCGCGCATCTCCACCTCGGCCTCGAGCGTGTTCCGCTCGTCCCACAGGCACAGGATCGCCGAACGCACCAGCTCCATCATGTCCGGCGTGGCCAGCCGCATCCGCCGCCGGCGGAAGTCGCTCGGGCCGGTCGCGCGCAGCACGTCCATCGCGGTATCGTTGCAGTCCAGCACGCGAATCAACCGCGCGGGCCGCAGCAACTCCCGCGGATGCGCCCGTAACCACGCGCTCAGGTCGGTGATGCCTCGCGCCCGCACCGACGCCAGCCAGCGCCCGACTTCGCTAAAATCGATTTCAATGATCGCCACGGGCATGTGCTGGAAAAGCGTGCGATACCGCAGCTCCGACGCCCGTACCGCCTGCTCGGCTTCGCGTCGCGCCGTCATGTCGGTCATCACGCCCACCAGCCGCCACTCGCCGGGGCCGATCGGCGTGATCGACACCTGCTCATGCAGCCAGAACGCTCGCGCGCCGCGTTGGGCGCGGAATTCCTGCTCATAGGCCGGCTGCTCGCCGAGGATCGCTTCCGTCGCGTGCCGGTCGATCTCCGCCCGCGTAGCCGCGTCGGTCACCTCCGTCCAGGGCAGCCCCGCCGGCGGGGACGGATCGCGGCCGAACAGCTCCCGGTACAACCGCGAGCGCGGGACAAACATCACCCAACGCAACTGCCGCGGCGCCACCTCAAACACCCGCGCCTGCCACAGCGTGCAATCCGCCGCCACCAGCATCTGCTCCACCTGCGCCACGCTCGCGCGATACGCCTCCTGCGCCTCGCGTTGCGCCGTGATGTCGGTGATCACGCCGACGAGCCGGAAGCGGTGCTCGTCGAGGCCCGTCACCGTCACCACTTCGCGCAGCCAGACCACGCCCTGCGGCAGCACGACCCGGAACTCCTGCTCGTAGCCGGGATCGCGCCGACGAATCGCCGCGGTGGCGCGCTCGTGCATCTCCGCGTGCTCCGGCACATCGAGCCGGTCCCAGCCCATCTCGGGCTCGCCTTCGCCGTCGCCAAACAACCGGCGGTAAAGCACGGAATTCGGCGTGAACAATTTCCAGTCCAGTTCCCCGTCTTCGTGCTCCGTGATGGTCGCCTGCCAGACCATGCAATCCGCCAGCTCGAGGATCTGCTGCAGTTGCGCCTCGGTGGTCCGCCGCGCCTCCTCCGCCTCGCGCCGCGCCGTGATGTCGGTAATCACGCCGACCACGCTCCACCGTTGCGGACCGGCCGGACTGATCGTCACCTGCTCCGTCACCCAGATGTCGCCATTCGGCTTCGGCACGTGGAACACCTGCTCATAGCCCGGATGGCCGCTCGACAGCGCCATGCGCGCGGTGCGCTGCATCTCCGGCAACTCCGGCACGCGCACCTCGTCCCAGCGGATCACCTTGCCCTGCGGATCATGCCCGAAGATGCGGCGGAACAGCCGCGACCGCGGCACATACAACACCCACTCGAGCGTGCCATCGCTGCGCAGTGACACCTCGCCTTGCCAGATCAGGCAGTCGGCCGTGCGCAGCAACTCCTCGAGCCGTACTTCGCTTTGCCGCTGCGCCTCTTGGGCGAGGTGGCGCTGCGTCACGTCCGTGACCACACCCACCGCGTGCCATTCGTCCGGCCCGGTCTTCGTGATCGCCACCTGCTCGTGCAACCAGAACAGCCGGTCGCCCTGTACCGCCCGAAATTCCTGCTCGTAACCTTGCGACCCCGACAGCAGCGCCCGCGTGCTCACCACGTTCATCTGCGCCAGATCGGGCACTTCCGCATAATCCCACAGCTGGTCCGACCGCGTCGGCATCCGCCCTCCAAAAATTTCCGTGCTCAGTCGCGAGGCCGGCATCTCAAACTCCGTCCACCGCACGCCCTCTTCGGTCCGCATCACCGTCGCGCGCCAGAGCAGACAGCCCGCGCGCTCGAGAATCTCCCGCAGCGCGCGTTCGCTCGCCAACCGCGCCTCCTCGGCCAGGTGCCGTGTCGTCGCGTCGGTGACGATGCCCACCACCTGCCACTCGCCGGGCCCCACCGCCCGGATCGTCGCCTGCTCGCGCAGCCAGAATTCCTCGCTGCCCCGGCGGGCCGGAAATTCCTGCTCGTAACCTTCGGCGCCTGTTTTGATCGCATGCGCCGACCGCGCGTCCATCTGCGCATACACGTCTGCGCTGACCAGCTGATTCCACGGCAGCGCCAGCGGGTGCTGCGGATCCCGTCCGAACAGCCGGCGATACAGCGTCGAACCCGGCACGTTCAACACCCACTGCATTCGACCATCCGGTCCGACAAACACCCGCGCGTGCCACAAAAGAAAATCCGCCGTCCCCATCACCTGCTGGAGCTGCGCCTCGCTCGCGCGTTTCGATTCCTCCGCCTGCCGCTGCACCGTGATGTCGATCACGACGCCCTGCAGCATCCACTCGCGCGGGCTGAGCGCTTTGACCACCACCTGCTCGTGCATCCACAACACGGAGTTGTTCGCCACCACCCGAAACTCCTGCTCGTAACCGTCACGGCCTTCCCGCATCGCGCTCTTCGCGCGGGCCTCGATCTCGCCGTACTCCGGCACGATCGACGCATCCCAGGGCATCCGATTCGGCCCACCTGCCTCGCCCACCAGTCTCCGGTAGAGTTCGGATTTCGGGATGAACCAGTCCCAGTGAAACGCCCCCGCCTCGTCCTGCCGCACGCGCGCTTCCCACAGCATGCAGTCCGACCGCGACAACAGTTGCCGCACGCGCTCCTCGCTCGCGCGCCGCGCGAGTTCCGTCTCCCGTTGGCGGGTGACGTCCGTCACCAATCCGACGAGGTGAAACCGATTGCCGCTCTCCGGCGTGACCGTGACGCTTTCCCGCAGCCACACCGGCCGGCCCTCGCGCACGAAACTGAATTGGTGTTCGTAGTGCGAACGCCGCTCGCGCAGTGCCGTCCGGCAGCGGGCCTCCATCTCCTCGCGCTCCGGCACCTCGAAGCGGTCCCACAGTCCTTCGTCGGGCCGCGGCGGCAGGTGACCGAAGAGCTGCTGCGCGAGCGCGGTCGATTGCAGCGAGACGTCCCACTTCAACGCGTCACCCTGCAATTCCACGCGCGCTTCCCACAGCAGGCAGTTGGCGAACTCCAGCAGCGACTTCAGCTGGCCCGCCTGACCGGCGGTGCGCCGCCCGATCGCTTTCGTGATCAGCCACGTCACCACGGCTGCAGCAACGACCAACGCGGCCGCCAGCCACCAGCCGCTCCCGGTGAATCCCGCCAGCACCGGTTCCGCCGCCGGGCTTCGCACCGGCGCGAACAACGCCGCCGCCAGACCAGCGCGAACGCACCCGCCCCCTTTCGGTGAGGCGCCGAAAGCCTTGATATCGCGCAGCGGGTGCAAATTCACCGTTTCTGAGTAACGACCAACAATTAAACGCGCAAACTATCGGTATTTCAGGGTTCAACTTGAACAACCAATTTACATCCAGCGCGAGGCTTCTGCCGCGGGCCCCAGCAGTGTTTTCGCCGCAATGCCGCCCCCTTCGCGAAACGCGTCCGTGAGCCGACGGGAAAAAAGCGATCGCGCGGCTCTCGCGGCTCGTCGAAAAGCGTACCTGCGGGCGCGGAGCGGACGACCGGTCCCGCGGTCGCACCCGCGCTCGATCGCCGTCGCGGCCGTTCCTCCCGATCGCGTTCCCACCATCGTCGTTTGACTTTCACAACGTTCCAACGACCAATCTCCGCCGCATGCCCAACCGCGCGGTCCTTCTCGTCAACCTCGGCTCGCCCGATTCCACCTCCGTCCCCGACGTCCGGCGTTACCTCGATGAGTTTCTCGGCGATGAGCGCGTCATCGATCGGCCGGCGCAGCCGTTCCGTTCGATCCTGGTGCATCGCATCATCGTACCGCGGCGTTCGCCCAATTCCGCGCACGCCTACGAGCAGATCTGGACCAAGGACGGCTCGCCGCTGATCATCACCTCGCGCAACGTCCAGCAAAAGCTCGCCGCCACTCTCGGCCCCGAGACGCCCGTCTACCTCGCGATGCGGTACGGGCAGCCATCGATCGCCTCGGTCCTCGGCCAGATCGTCGCCGACGGCGTCAGCGAACTGCTCCTGATCCCGCAGTATCCGCATTACGCGATGTCCTCGTGGGAAACCGTCGTGGTGAAGGTTTACGAGGAAGCCGCACGCCAGGCGCCGCAGTTGCGCGTGACCACGGTGCAGCCTTTCTTCGATGACGCGGACTACATCGAAGCGTTGCACGCGGTCTCCGCGCCCTACTTCGCCCAGCCGCACGACTACGTGCTGTTCAGCTACCATGGCATCCCGGTCCGCCACCTGTGCAAGGCCGACTCCTCGCACGCGCACTGCCAGATTGTGAACGACTGCTGCAACACGCCCTCGCCCGTTCACGCCACCTGTTACCGCGCCCAAGTGTTCGCCACGACGCGCGCACTCGCCGCCCGCGCCGGCCTGGCGCCCGACCGCCATTCCGTTTCGTTCCAGTCGCGCCTGGTCGGCGAACCCTGGCTGTCGCCCTACACCGACCACGAGTTGGAACGGCTCGCGAAGGCTGGCATCAAACGAATTCTCGTGCTCTGTCCCGCCTTCCTCTCCGACTGCCTCGAGACGCTCGAGGAGATCAGCGTCGCGGGGAAGGAGACGTTCGTGCAGGCCGGCGGTGAATCCTTTACGCAGATTCCCTGCCTCAACGACCAGCCGCCGTTCATCGATTTTCTCGCCAACCGCGTCCGTACTTGGCTACAAGCGAGTCACCGTTGAACGAGCCGCGCCCATCCACCGATCCCGCCGCCCACCGCCTCGCCGCGGCCGATGTCGCCGCCGTCCTCCTGCTCGACTCCCACGGCCGCATCACCGGCGCCTCCGCGAGCGCCCGCGCGCTCTGGCAGGCCGCCGAGGGCGGACTGATCGGCGAGCCGTTCGCCTCGCTGTTCGCCTTCGAGGTGGTCGCCGACGGACCCGAGTGGTTCGAAGCCCAGTGGGAAGTCCTGCGCGACGCCACGCTCGATCGCACCGCCACACTCGACGCGCAGCCGCGCGACGGCGCGCCCCGCGCGGTGCAGGTGCGCCTGGAGCGTTTTTCCGAAACCTTTTTCCTTGCGACCGTCCAACCTCCGGCGGCCGCACCGACGGCCCCCAGCGCGAACGGCGACGGCAGCGCCTACCAACTCGTCGCCGAACAGGGCGCCGCGGGTTTCTTCGACCTCGACCTGATCACCAACCGCGCGACCTACTCCCGCTCGTGGAAAAAGATGCTCGGCTACGTCGATGCCGAGTTGCCGGATACGCTCGAGACCTGGCGTGAGCTCATTCATCCCGACGACTCCGGCGCCGCGCCGGATCAGGTCGGTCGCAAACCCGCCGCCGGCGCACGACCGTTCAGCGTCGAGTTTCGCATGCGCCACCGGCTCGGCCACTGGGTCTGGGTGCAGTGCGTCGGCGTGCAGGTGCTGAACGCCACCGGCCAGCTCGAGCGCGTGGTCGGACTCAACCTCGATGTCTCCGAGCGCAAGGAGATCGAGGAAGCGAGCCTCGCCAACGACGAGCGCATGGAGACGCTCGGCGGCGGTCCGCTTGGCGCGTTCGACCTCGATTTTACCGCGAAGTCCTTCTGGTTCTCGCCCGCCTGGAAAAAGATTCTCGGCTACCGCGACGACGAGCTGGCCGACACGCTGGAGACGCTGGCCGCCGTGTTGCCCGCCGACGAAATTCCCGGCGGCGTGGAAACCTGGCTGCTGTTGCTCGCGCCGGGACAAAATACCTTCGTGCTCGCCGAGGAGCTCGTCGGCAAGGACGGCCAGCGCGTGCCCGTGCTCCTCGGCGCACACCGCACGCTCACGCGCAAGCGCGATCTCGCCCGCATCATCGGCTTCATCTGCACCGCGCCCACGCTCACGCCGCGCAGCGCCGGCAGCGACGACGGGCTCGGCGCCGGGCTCGCGCAGGATGCGTTCGCGGCCCTCGCCGAGGGCGTCCTCGTCACCGACGCCACAGGCCGGATTCTCCACGCCAATCCCGCCGCCGTGCGATTGCTCGCGCGCAAGCCCGACGAGATCGTCGGCGCCGCCGTCGCGGATGTTTTCCAGCTCGTGCACCGCGAGAGTGGCCGGCCCGGCGACGATCCGTGCGATCGCGCGCTCGGCGCCGACCAGCCGCTGCCGCTGTTCAGCGACCACGCGCTGGTCGTGGGCGCGCGACCGCCCGCGGCCACCGATGCGGCCTCCTCGCCCGCGGAAACGGCGCTGCCGATCGTCTGGACCGCGCGCGCCTCCAAGGACGCCGAGAACAACCCGCGCGGCGTGGTGATCGTCTTCCGCGACCCCGGCGAGATGAGCCTCACGCCGGAAGAACTGGTGAAGGCGAATCGCTTCGAATCGCTCGGCCTGCTCGCCGGCGGCATCGCACACGACTTCAACAATCTCCTCGCTACCATCCTCGCCGGCGTGTCGCTCGCCAAGGACAACCGCAATTACTCCGCCCTCGAGGATTGCGAAAAAGCCTGCCTCACCGCGAAGGGCTTGACCAAGCAGCTGCTCGCGTTCGCCAAGGGCGGCGCCGGTTCGCAAAGCGTGATTTCGCCGAAAGAAATCCTGCAGGACGCGGTGAAGATCGCCGCCGCCGGTTCCGACGCGGAGATCACCGTCAACCTCACCGAAAACGTCGATCCGGTGCGCGTCGATCGCGCGCAGATCCTGCAGGTTTTTCAAAACCTCATCGTCAACGCGCTCCAGGCGATGCCGCCGAAGCCGCATCGCGCGAAGCTGCAGCTCACCGCGAAAAACGTCACGCTTGCCGCCGACCAGATTCCGCCGCTCGCCGAGGGGAACTACGTCGAGATCGAGGTGCGCGACAACGGCAGCGGGATCGCGCCGGAAAATCTCCAGAAAATCTTCGATCCGTTCTTCACGACGAAGAAACACGGCACCGGCCTCGGCCTCGCGACGGTGCTCTCCATCGTCCGCAAGCACGGCGGCCAGATCGCCGTCGACTCGGTCGTGGGCACGGGAACAGCGTTCACCGCGTTCTTTCCACGCGCCGACGCGCCCGTCGAGGTGCAGGCGCGCCGTGCACCGTCGCTGCGCTTTGGCACGGGGCGAATCCTGTTAATGGACGACGACCCGAAACTCTCCGAGCTCACGGCGACGATGCTCGAGAGTCTCGACTACAAATTCGACCTGGCGAAGAACGGCGAGGAAGCGATTCAGCTCTACAAACGCTACCTCAACATCGGCCGGCCCTACGACGTCGCGCTGCTCGACATCACCGTCGTCGGCGGCATGGGCGGCGAGGAGTGTTTCAAGGCCCTCCGCGACCTCGATCCGGAAGTGCGCGCGATCGTCTCCAGTGGTTACGACAACGAGGACATGGCGCGTCGCTTCCTCGACATGGGCTTCTGCGGCTATCTGACCAAGCCCTATCGCGTCACCGACCTCGGCAAGGTCCTGAAAGCCGTGCTTGGGTGAGTGGTTCGCTCATCCGCGCGTCCCTTTGCTTGTAGGGCCGGCGCTCGCCGCCGGCCGCAAATGTCCTTCGACGCGCACTCCACATTCTCGGCGGCCGGTAAACGGCGGCCTTACGACGCCTGACTAGGCGGACCGGTTGCTTGTTCCTATTCGTAGGGCCGGCGCTCGCCGCCGGCCGGGAACTTGCTCTCAGCGCCATGGCGGGTCAGAGTTCTTTCATGTTGCTCCCACAGCGACAGACCGCGCGATTGCGGACAGGTCGTGTCTCCGTGCCGGGAGCAACCTATTTTGTTACGGCGTGCGTGCATCACCGCGCGCCTGTCTTGACCGAGTCACGCTCGGCCACCGGTTTGATCTCGACCTTATCGCACCTGCATGAGCGCGGAGACGCTTCGATCATCGCAGCCACGATCATGCCCGACCATGTGCATCTCCTGTTTCCCCTTGGTGGACGTCTCTCGCTCATGCAAGTCGTGGCGAAACTGAAGGCGCTCTCTCGACGACGTCACGTTTCGTGGGAGTGGCAGGACAATGTCTTCGAACATCGCCTGCGTGCAGATGAAGCCCGCGACGACTACCGCTTCTACATCTTCATGAATCCGTATGCAGCCAAGCTGATCCCGACGACGGCGTGCTGGCCGTGGTGGTATTGTCCAGAGCCAAGCGCGTGCCGGTTTCTTCCTCTTCTCCATGCCGACGGAACGCCGCCTCGCGAGTGGTTGCGCGAGCGCGAAGTCATTCGCAATCGTCTTCACGTGTCGTAGGGCCGGCGCTCGCCGCCGGCCGCGGATGTCCCTTGCCGCTCTCCCGGCATTCCCGGCCGCCGGTGAACGGTGGCCCTACATATCTGTTCGTTGTCAGCTGCGCCTGTCTTCCTCCAACCGCCCGAGCAACCGCAGCAATCCATCCAAAATCGTGAGCGGATGCGGCGGCCAGCCAGGAATGTAGAGATCCACGGGCACGATCGCATCCACGCCGTTCCGCACCTGCGGATGGCCCGCAAACACGCCCCCCGAAATCGCCTCGGCGCCCACCGCGATCACGATCTTCGGCGCCGGCATCGCCTCCCACGTCTTCCGCAGCGCCAGCTCCATCCCTTTCGAAACTGGCCCGGTCACGACAAGGCCATCCGCGTGCCGCGGCGAAGCGACGAACTGAATTCCAAACCGGCCCAGATCCCAGCCGATCGTCCCGAGCACGTTCAAATCCGCCTCCTCGGCGCCACTGCCGCCGGCGCTCACTTGGCGCAGCCGCAGCGAACGGCCAAACATCTTCCGCAGCTTTTCGTCGAGCGCAGCCGCCAGTCGCACTTCCTCCTGCCCCGGTGCGCCCAGCACGAGATCCTCGCGCCGCCGCACCGCCATCCGATGATCGCCCGTCTGCGTGATCGCTCCCGCCGGACAGGTCTTCACACACTCGGCACAGAACACACAGCGCCCCAGATCGAGCGTAATCTTCGGGAGCGCGGACGCATTCCCCCGTGGCCCGGGCGTCCCGTCCGTGATTCCGGGTGGTGCGACCTTGGAATCCGCCACGGTGATGGCCTGCGTCGGACACACCTCCGCGCACGCCGCGCAGCCGTCGGCACATTTCGAGGCGTCAACGCGCAACGCACCCCCGTGCCGGTCCGGCAGCGCCGGGGCCGGCCCGTTCGGGAACGCCATCGTTTCCCGTCCGCGCTTCAGCCGGTGAATCAGTGTATCGACCACAAACATGATTGGAATTCAGGTTGTTCGCGCCGCGTTTCCGCCCGCAGATCTCCGGTCGCATTCGCGGTCATTCGCGTGATTCGCGGCCGGTGTGCTTTCGTGTCTTTCGTGTGTTTCGTGGTATCTCCTCCGGTTCGAGTTCACAAATCGAACCCGCAATACGACAGGTTGAAGCTCTTGTTGCAGATCGGAAAATCCGAGATTGCCTGTCCGCGCAGCGCGAGCGCCATCCCGGTCCAGTTGTGGAACGACGGATCGACGATCTTGTAGCATCGGAACCGCCGCGCGACATCGGTCAACGCCACGTGGCACACCTCGCCGCGCCAGCCTTCCACCAATGCCACCGACAGCGTGTCGGCCGCTGGCGCATCCAGCGTGGCGACGAGTTCACCTTCGGGCGCGCCGCCGAGCTGTTCCAAAATAAACGCGCCGGAGCGCTGGATCTCGAGCGCACGCACCCGGGCCCGCGCCAGCACGTCGCCACCCGGCCACACCGCCACCGGCATCTGCGCGAACCGGTGCCAGCCCGCCGGGTGATCGTAGCGCACGTCGCGCACCAATCCGCTCGCCCGCGCCGCCGGACCCACGAGGCCGATCTCCGCCGCCTGCTCGTCGCTCACCACACCGACATCCTCGAACCGCGCGCGCACCGACGCCGCGTCCCACAACCAGCCCAGCGCCGCCTCCACGTCGTCCAAAGCGGTCTTCAGCCGTTCCCGCAGCTGGCCCAGCCGCGCCGGATCGAGTTCGTAACGGCAACCGCCCGGGCGCACCAGCCCGCGACCAAACCGGTTCCCGCAGATCAGCGCCGTGAGATTGAGAAAGTCCCCGCGAATCTTCCCGCACGCCGATGACGTCGGCAGAAACGCCACGTCGTTCGCCAGCGCGCCCAGATCGCCGGTGTGATTCGCCAGCCGCTCGAGCTCGAGTGCAATCGCCCGCAGCCACTGCGCGCGCAGCGGCGCCTCGCTCCCCGCGAGCACTTCCGAGACGAGCGCATGGGCCGTGCTGTGCGCAATCGACGCGTCACCCGCCACCACCTGCATCTGCAGCTCGGTCCGCGGATGCGGCCCGCCCACCAGCGCCGCCTCGATCCCACGGTGCTGATAGCCGAGCGCAATCTCCAGATGCAGCACCTCCTCGCCCGCACATTGGAAACGGAAATGTCCGGGCTCGATGATGCCCGCGTGCACCGGTCCCACTGCCACCTCGTGCACCTCGCCGCCCGCCACGCGGAAAAATTCGCCGTTCACTGGCGCCGCATCGCGCGGGAGGTCCTGCGGCCGACGCACCGGCTTGAGCCACGGGTGCCCCTCGGGCACGAGTCCGTGCTGCTCCCACACTTCGCGCTCGAACAAATGCGCCTGCGGGCAGCGTGCCGTCAGGGCGGGATAACTTCCCCGCAACGGTTCACTGCGTCCGACCATCAAGGTGTTTTCCGCATCCGCGGCGACGACTGCGACCAGCCGTGTGGTTTCGCCGCCCGGCTCCGGCACGCCAAACCACGCGCACAGCCGACCGCCACGCGACAGCTCGGCCGCGGTCGCCTCGACCAACTGTTCGACCGGCCACTCAGGCACGCTCGGCCACGCCACGCTCGTGCCGTTGTTCAGCCAGGTAAACTCAAGTGGAGCGCTCATCGTTTTTCCAGCCGGCCCACCGCCAGCAAAATTCCGTGCAGCAGTGCAAATGGATTGGGCGGACAACCGGGAATGTAGACGTCCACCGGCAGCACCGAGTCGACGCTGCCGCAAGTGGCGTAGTTTCGGCCGAACATCCCGCCACTGCAACCACAGGCGCCCACCGCGACGACGAGCCGCGGTTCGGGTGTCGCATCGTAGGTCTTGCGCAGGGCGAGTTCCATGTTGCGCGTGACCGGGCCCGTCACGAGCAGCATATCGGCATGCCGGGGCGAGGCCACGAGATGAATGCCAAACCGCTCCAAGTCGTAGATCGGACCGCTCAGGGCGTTGATCTCGACTTCGCAGCCGTTGCACGAACCGGCATCAACTTCCCGAATGTGCAGCGAACGGCCCAACAACGAATGAATCCGGTTCTGCAGTTCCCGGCCCAACGCCTCCGTTTTCTCTCCTGTCTCAGAGATTTGCGGCGCTTCGATCATCCGCGCCTGCGTGCCGTCGGGCCTCAGCTCGTAGCGCGCAGTCGAGCGCAGCCGCTCCCGCGTCCGGACGGCCAGCTCGCACTGATTCGTCATCCGGATCGCACGGTCCACGTCTGCGCACAGCCCGCAAAAAATGCATTTCCCGAGGTCGAGCTCCGCCGTCCGCACTCCCGCTTCGTCGCGGCAGTTGATCGCGCCGGTCGGACAGATCGCCGCGGCCGGCCGGGCGTCCTGCCACGCCGGCCAGTCGATCTCCGGCCGGCCGCGCGCACGGGTCGAAACCTCCGGCGGCGTGGCCGGATAAGCGGTCGTCGCGACTCCGACGTTGAGGCTTTGGCGCAGGGTTTCGAACATGTCAGCGATCCGTCCCGGAATAGGACAAGTTGAAGCTCTTGTTCACCACCGGAAAATCCGGGATGATGTTGCCCAAAATCGCCTCGCTCAACGCCGGCCAGTTCTGCAGCGAGGGATCCTTGATCTTGCAGCGCGCGAGCCGGTTGCCCGGCGCCGTGTGCACCCAGTGGAAAATCTCGCCGCGCCAGCCTTCCACGTAACCGAGCGCGATCCGATCCGCGGGCACGTCGCCCACCGGAGTCGCGATCGCTCCGCCCGGCATCTTCGCCAGCACCTGCCGGATGATCCCGAGCGACTGAAACAGCTCTTCGCGCCGCACCACCATCCGCCGCTGCACGTCGCCTTCAGTGAACACGGGCACCGTGAACTGCACCTGGTCGTAGAAATCCGTCGGGCAATCGCGCCGCAGATCGTGGTCGATTCCCGACGCCCGACCCGCGATGCCCACGATTCCGAGATCGCGCGCGACCGCCGGCGCCAGCACGCCCGTCGTTTCCAGCCGGTCGCGCGTGCCCGAATGTGACCGTATCAATTCGACCAGATCCTTGAACTGCTGCTCCAGCGTGTCGACGAACGCGGCCAGCGCGTCGAGCTGCGCGGAGTCGAAATCGAATCGCACTCCGCCAAGGCACGCCATCCCCCGCAGCAGCCGGTTGCCGGTCAGTTGTTCGTTCCACCGCAGCACCTGCTCCTTGAGCCGCAGGGCGTGCATCTGTGCCGTCACGAACGCAACGTCGGTGCAGATCGCGCCGATGTCGGCCACGTGATTGGAGATCCGCTCCAGTTCGAGGCAGAGCGTGCGGAGCGCGCGTCCGCGCGGGGGCGCTGCGACACCGGCGGCGCGTTCGATCGCATGACAGAAGGCCGTGGCATGGGCGAACGCGGAATCGCCGGAAATGCTTTCCGCCAGTCGCACGCCGTGCGTGATCGGCAGGCTTTCGAAAAGTTTCTCCGTGCCTTTGTGCACATAAAACATCCGGAGCTGGAGATAAAGCACGGGCTCGCCCGCGACGCTGAAGAGGAAATGCCCCGGCTCGATGACGCCGGCATGCACTGGCCCCACGGGCACCTGGAACACGCCCTCGCCCGCCACCTCGCGGAATTTGTGCCGCTCGCCGCTGAACGGCGGCAACTGCGTCTGCAGATCGAAATCCTTCCGCAGCGGAAACACCTCGGGCCAGTCGTCGTGCAGCACGCAGCGCCGGGGATTGGGATGCCCCACCAGCTTGAGGCCGAACAGATCCTGGATTTCGCGCTCCTGCCAGTTGACCGCGTGCACCGCATTGGTCAGTGAGATCAACTCCGGCCGCTCCGCCGGCACGACCACCCGCACCAGGACGAAACCGTGCGCGGCATCGACCGCATAAAGGTAATAGACATAAAACCCGGCGCCGCCGGCGCGCCCATCCTCGGCGAACACGCTCACCAGCCGGCCGCCAGACTTGCGGTAAAGCGTCGAGCATAGCGCGCTCGCCAGCTCGAGCGGCGCGTGCAGGTGGAGTTCATCCGGCTGGGACGCGTCGACGCGCTGGAGCTGTCCTTCGAACCGCTGCTGCAGCTCGTCGAACACCGGGAGGAGTGACGGGATCAGATTCATGGCGCCCCCCCTATGATCGCCGCCGCCCGGTTCATCACTTCGAACACCGGCTCCGGCAGCCAGACGGTGAACACCAGCAGCGCGACGAGCGGGAGGCCGATGACCGCGAGTCGTCCGGGCGAGACCGGTTCAGTCGGACGTCCGGCGACGGCGGGACCGAGCAAGAGTCGGGAGAGTCTGCTGAGCACGCCACAAAACACCACGGTGAGCGACACGACGACGATCACGCTAACCCAAAGCTGCTGCGCCCCAAACCCGCCGGCGATGATGGTCAGCTCGCTCACGAACAGTCCGAACGGCGGCAGTCCGCACACGGCCACCGCCCCGACGCCGAGCACCACCGCCGTCACCGGCATGTTGCGTCCCAACCCGCCGCCGAGCCGGCGAAAGTCAAGCGTGTGACAATGCTGATGGATGTTGCCCGCTGCAAAGAACAGCACCGGCTTCGTCAGCGCGTGATAGCCCATGTGCAGCAACGCGCCAAAAACGGCGAGCGGGGCGTTCAGCCCGATCGCCACGCAGATCAGTCCAACATGCTCCAGGCTCGAGTAGGCCAGCATCCGCTTCAGGTTTTTCTGCACCAGAATGAACGGACCCGCCAGCAGCATGGAGCCGAGTCCAAACCCGAGCAGCATCCGGCCGCTGAATTGGGTCCCCAGGCAGGCCGTCGTCAGAATGTGGAACCGGAGCAACGCGTAGACGGCGATCTTGAGTGACACCCCCGAAAGCATCGCGCTGGTGGGCGACGGCGCCTCGCTGTGCGCATCCGGCAGCCACGGGTGCATCGGCGCGAGTCCCGCCTTGGTGCCGTAACCGACCAGCACAAAAATGAACGCCAGCGTCACGAGGCTCGGATCGAGCTGCGGTGCGATGGCGAGCAGGCTCGACCAGTTGAAGCTCGGCATCACCGCGCCGCCCGTCTTGTCGATCGCCGCCGCGTAGGTGAAAATCGTCCCGAACAGCGCCAGCACCAACCCCACGCCGCCGAGCATCACGTATTTCCACGCCGCCTCGAGCGAGGTCTTCCGGTTGTAGAGCGCCACCAGCAGCACCGAGGCGAGCGCCGTGCCCTCGACCGCGACCCACATCACGCCGAGATTGTTGGCGAGCACCACCACCAGCATGCCGGTCGCAAACAGCGGCGTGAGCACGTAGAATTCACGGAAGCGATGCTCGTTCACTGCGCCCTCCGCGAGATCGCGGCGGAAGTAGCCGACCGCGTAGACCGACGTGGCAAGCGAGACGATGGCGATGAGCAGCACCATCCACACGCTCAACGCGTCCGCGCGCAGAAAACCGCCCCACTCCGTCACCGCGCCACCCGGCGCGACGAGCACGCGCCGCAGCAGCTCGATCCCACCCGCCAGCACCGCCACAAACCCCGCCACGTTCCCCGCCTCCAGCACGGCGCGCGGCCGCGCGACCAGGCCAGCGAGCCCGATCAGGAAGGGAATGCAGATGAGCGCGGTCAACAGCATGAGTTCACCACTTCAGTTTGTTCAGCTTGCTCACATCCATCGAGGCGAACGATTCTCGTATCCTGAACACGAGGATGCCCAGCACCATCACTGCGACGACGACGTCGAAGAAAATGCCGATCTCGACCACGAACGGCATGCCGTAGGTCGTCAGCGCGATCGCCGCGAGCATCATGCCGTTTTCCATCGTGAGCAGCGCCAGCACCTGGGTGATCGCCTTCCGCCGGTTGATCATCAGGAAAAAACCAGTCAGGAGCAGCGCGAGCGCGACCGCCAGGGTGTTGCTGCCGAGGCGCTCGAGTGAGGTGAACGGCCGCGCGACCACGCAGGCCAACACCGTGAGCGCCCCACAGATCAGCATCGAGGCCGGCATGTTCACAAACGGCTGCACTTCCTGCTCCACCTTCATCTGACGCACGAGCCGGTGCAGCCACCAGGGCAGAAACAGCACCTTGCCCAGGAGCGTCAGCACCGCCACGACATACACGTGCCAGGCGCCATAGGTGTAGCCCACCACCGCCGCGATGGCGGCCAGCAGCAGCGACTGCATCGCGAACAGCCGGATGTTCGTGATCAGCATCCGCTGCACCACAATGAGCAGCTGCAGCACCAGCATCACGGAGGCAAAGAGCGTGATGAGTTGGGAACTGGTGTCGGCGACGGGCGGGTTCATCGGAAGAGAAAACTCGAGACGAGCGCGAGCGTCGCGAGGATGAACGCGGTGCTCAGCAGGTCCGGCACGCGGAACAGCCTCAGCTTCGCGTTGGTGAACTCGACCAGCACGATCGCACCGGCCAGCAGGAGCAGCTTCACCGCGAAGAACCCCAGCCCGAGGGCCAGCGCCGCCGGGGTCGCCTCCCCGGCCAATCCAAGCGGGAAAAAGATGTTCGCCAGCAGCGCCATCAACACCAGTTGCTTGACCGACACGGCCCACTCGATCAGCGCCAGATGCCGGCCGGAATATTCGAGCAACATCGCCTCGTGGATCATCGTCAGTTCGAGGTGCGTCGCCGGGTTATCCACCGGAATCCGTCCGGTCTCGGCCAGCAACACCACGAACATGGCCGCGAAGGCCAGCGCGTGGGCCGGATCGAGGAAGTTCCAGCCGAACCCCTCGCTCGCCTGCACGATGTGACTGAGATTCGTCGAACCCGCCGTGAGCGCCACGGCGAAGATCGCCAGCATCATCGCCGGCTCGGCGACCGCGGAAATCGTCATCTCGCGACTGCTGCCCATTCCCCCGAACGTGCTGGCCGGATCGAGCCCGCTCAGCGCGAGGCAGAACCGACCCAGCGCCAGCAACCCAACCAACGCCAGCGCATCCCCGAACAGGTCCATCGGCGCCTGCACCGTGATCATCGGCACCAGCAGCCCAGCCGCGAGCGCCGTGAGGAGCAGCACCACCGGCGTCACCCCGAAAATCCACGAGACGTGTTCCGACACGACCATGTCCTTCCGCAGGAATTTCAACAGGTCCAGATACGGCTGCCACACGCGCGGCCCACGGCGGTTCTGGAGCTTCGCCTTCCAGTTCTTGATCACCCCGCTGACCAGCGGCGCCAGCCCGAGTAACAGCGCCGTTTGCCCGACGAGACCGATGAGTTCCAGTTTCATCGGGCGAACAGCAGCAGCGCCACCAGGGTGACGAACATGTAGAGCAGGTAGGCGTGGATGCTGCCCGCCTGCAGGGTCCGGATCCGGCGCGACGCGCGGAGGATCTGCAGCCGCACCGGCCGGTAGAAGTGCGATTCGAAAACCTCTTCCACGTGACTCTCGAACTGGAGCTTCGTGGCGAAATGCGGCGAAAAGTCGTATTCGCGCTGCACGTCGCGCCGCGGCAGGAACAGCGCCTTGAAGATCATCCGGATCGGCTTCGAGAATCCGGTCGCCGTGTATTCCATCTGCGGCGTGAGTCCGCGCAGCCCACAATCCCACGTCGGCGCCCGCCGCGTCCGGGTGTTCCGCGCCAACACCCACCGGAGGACAAACGGAATCGGCAGCAGCCCGATCGCCAGCAGCACCAGCCCGAGCGTCGAGATCGTGCCGGTCTTTTCGGTGAGCGACGTCAGCACCAGCCCATTGGCGAGGCTGAGCTGCCCGCTGAGTTGCTGGCCGGTGAGCAGCTGCGTCACCGGGTCGAGCAGCCGGATGACCGTCGTCGGGAAAAGTCCGAGCAGCACACATGCGACGACCAGCACCGCCATGCCGAACCGCAGCATCGGGCCGGCTTCCTGCGCGTGCGCCGCGGCCTCGCTGCGCGGCTGCGCGAGAAACGTGACGCCGTAAGCCTTGACGAAGCAGGCCGCCGCGAGCGCTCCCGTCAGCGCCAGCATCGCACCGCTCAACGGCAGCACAAGCCGCTCCAGGCTTTGCGAGGCATCGAAGCCCTGCAGCAGCGACTGATACGTGAGCCACTCGCTGACGAATCCATTGAGCGGCGGCAGGGCGGAGATCGCAACCGCGCCAATCAGGAAGCAGAACGCCGTCTGCGGCATCCGCTTCGCCAGCCCACCCATCTCCTCCATGTTGTGGGTGTGCGTCGCGTGCAGCACCGCGCCGGCGCCCAGGAAGAGGAGTCCCTTGAACGTCGCGTGGTTGATCGTGTGGTATAGCCCCGCGATCAGCGCCAGCGTCGCGAGCGCCGTGTGGCCGCTGTGCAGGAACAGCAACGACGTCCCCACGCCCATCAGGATGATCCCGATGTTCTCGATGCTGTGATAAGCGAGCAGCCGCTTCAGGTCATGCTCCATCAGCGCGTAGAGCACGCCCAGCACCGCGCTGACGGTTCCGATCACGAGCACCGTCATGCCCCACCAGCCGGGCGGCGTGCCGAGAAAATCGAAACTGACCCGGATCAATCCGTAGATGCCGGACTTGATCAGCACCCCGGACATGAACGCGGACACGTTGCTCGGCGCGACCGGATGCGCCGCAGGCAGCCAGATGTGCAGCGGCACGATGCCGGCCTTGATGCCGAAGCCGAGCAGGAACAACACGAACGCCGCGTCGCGCTTGCCCGGCGCCATGTGCCCGCCGATCGCGTGCAAGCTGTCAAAGCTCGTCGAGCCTGAGGCCTGAAACAGCAGCAGCAGCCCGAGCACGACGCACGCGGCATCGAGGTGCGACATGATGAAGTAGAGCACGCCGGCCCGGCGCGTCTCTGGCTGTTCATGCGCGAAGCTCACCAGCCCGTAGGCGGTCAGGGCCATGAGTTCCCAAGCCCCGAGAAACAGCCAGAGGTCACCCGCCATGAACACCAGCGCGGTCGCCAACAACAACGCGTTGAACAGTGCCGCGAGCACGCCGACGTTGCCGCGACCCGCCAGCCCTTTCGCCGCGCCGATCGAGTAGATCGAAATCGCCAGTCCCGCCAGCGACGAGACGACGAGGAAAAACGCGCCGAGCGCATCGACCCGCACCGTCAGCGTGAGAAAGGGAAACAGTGGCGGGATGAATTCGAACCGCGGCAGCGGAGCGCCCACCCCGCCCAAGAGCAATCGCAGCGCCGCCACGAGTCCGGCCAGCGCCGCGAGCGCCGGAGCACCGAAACCGACCAGCGCCGCCAGCCGTTCCCGCCGCACGCAGAGCAACGCCAGCACCACCCCCGCCGCGTAGCCGGCGAGCGAGCCCAGCAGCAACAGGTTTTCCAGCGGCAGCTTCATGGCGTGGGGAAGATCGCTTGCGCCGCGGTGGTCCACGCCTCGCGCAACACCTGCGGCGTCGCCACACCCACCCATAGCGACAGCGCCAACAGGATGAGCGGCGGCACGATCACACTCGCCGTTTCACGAAACCGCTGCGTCATGGGCTGCGTAGCGGTTTTCGGCCGCCCATCGACGATCGCAAATACCAGCCGCGTCAGCCCCAGGAATGCGAAGAGCAACCCGCCCAGAAACATGGCCGCGCCCGTCGTGTGCCCCGTCGCGAACGCCGTGCGCACGATCCGGAGTTCGCTGAAAAAAGGTCCGAACGGCGGACACGCCGTGATCGCGAGCAACGCGATCACGAAAATTCGCGCCGACACCGGCGTGAGCAGCGCCATCCCGGCAACGTCATCCTGCGTCCGGCCGCCCGCCGCCCGGCGGATGTTGCCGGCGCTGAGAAACAGCGCGCCTTTGGTGAGGCTGTTGCTCCACACATGAAACAGCGCCGCCGCCACGCCCGCGCCGCCGAGCGCCGCGCCAACGCTCAGAATCCCCATGTGCTCGACGCTGGAGTAAGCCAGCATCCGTTTGAAATCGCGTGTGCCCAGCAGGAACAGCGCCGCAATAATCATCGAAAACAGTCCGATCGCCAGCAGCGTCCGGTCCGCGACCAAACCCACCCCCGCCGCGTCCATCACAGCGCGCACGCGCAACACCGCGGTGAACGCCACTGTCGTCACGCCACCCGCGAGCATCGCTCCGACAATCGCCGGCGCCTCGCCATACGCGTCCGGTTTCCAGGTGTGCATCGGCGCGAGCCCCATCTTCGTGCCGTAGCCGGCGAGCAGCAGCACCCACGCCGCGATCACCCACGCGCGCGACAATCCTGGTCCCTGCGCGATCAATGCCGCGAAGGTAAGGTCCCCTTCACCCCCGCCATGCAGCGATGCGTAGCCGAGGCAGAACGAGCCGAGCAGCGAGAGCGCGATGCCCGTGCCGCCCACGAGCAGGTATTTCCAAGTGGCCTCGAACGCACGGCCCGTGCCGTTGAAGTGCAGCAACGGCACCGCCGCGAGTGTGACCGCCTCCGTCGCAATCCAGAGCGCGCCCAGATGTCGCGCCTGATGACCGGCGCTGAGCAAGCCCAGCACGGCCAGCATCGCCGCGACGAAAACCCGGTTCTTCCGCTCCGGCCGCAGCCGCAGGTAAGCGACGCCGTACGCGGAGCACACCAGGAACAACAACGATACCGCCGGCAGCACCGCACGCGCGACGGGATCGAAACCGAACCACGCGCCGGCCGCGACCGTCGGCGGCCGCACCAGGAGCCAGAAGGAGAGCAGCGTGTGCACCGCGCCCCCGATCGGCAGCAGCCATGGCCGTCCCCGCTCGCTGCGCCAGGCGAACGCGATCACCGCCGCCACCAGCGGCACGACGATGAGCCCGATTTCACGCACGGCCGTGTCTCCCCGGTTTTCCGGATATAGGTCCCATTCGTCCTATAAGTCCCATAAGTCTCATTCCCTTCACTCTCGCAGCACCGTCAGCTTCCGCGTATCCAGCGTATCGAACTCGCGCTGGATCCGGTCGACGATGATTCCGATCACGAACACGCCCACCGTCAGGTCGAGCAGGATGCCCGACTCGACGAGTAGCGGCGTGGATTCGATCAGCAGGAGCCCGAACAGGTAGACGCCATTCTCGAGCATCAAATAGCCGCACACCTGCAAAATCGCCTTCGAGCGGCCGATCAGCAGCAGGAGCCCCGTCAACACCGTCGCCAATGCGCCGGGCACGAGCAGCGTGTCCGCGTGTTGCGGCAGGAGCGGCAGCGCCCGCGCGCCCGCGACGGCGGCGATCGTGCCCGCCGCGCCGAGCAGCAGCGAGGGCACGAACCCGAGGAAGGGCTCGATCTCGCGATCGATATTCGCCGCGCGCATCGCTCGCGTGAGCAGGTTCGGAATCACGAAACCTTTCACGACGACCGTGCCCGCCGCCACCAGCCAGACCAACCAGTGCGCATGACCTTCGCTCAACAGCGGCAGCACGCCCAGCACCATGCCCTGCACGGCGACCGCACGAATCACCGACGGCAACCGCCCGCTCGCGAGCGCGAGCAGGTTTAGCCCCATCGCCAATCCGATGAGAAGATTCAGCGTGCTGTTCATGAACATCCTCCTTCCACTCTGCCACCTCCACCAGAAGGTCGCGTTACGACTCTGAAATCTCCCGGGCGCGGCAGCGTCGGTAGGGCGCGCTCTCCGAGCGCGCCGGAAACCGCCTGATCGCGCCGCACTTCATCCCGCGTCGCTTCCGCGCTCTTCCACGCGGCGAGCAGCGCAAACAGGCACAGCAAGAAACCGGTCGTCAGCAGCAGCGGCACGCGCTTGAACGCCGCGCGCGCCATCAGAGACTCGACCAGCCCAACCGCCACCGCGATCGCCAGCACCGCCGCGCCCAGCGCCGCGAATGCGGCGAGAGGCGGCAGTTTTCCGATCGGCAGCACCGCCTCCGCCAGCAGCACGGAGAAGATCAATAATTTCAGCGCCGCGCCGTGCAGGATCGCCGCCAACGGCGGACCGCTGTGATCCAGCACCATCGCCTCGTGCACCATCGTCAGCTCGAGATGCGTGTTCGGATCGTCGAACGGCACGCGGCTGTTTTCGGCGAGCAGGACCGTGAACAATCCCGCGCCCAGCAGCGCCGCACCGGCCCCCGCCGACGGCGCCAACATCTCCGCCAGCGCCAAACTGCCGCTCTGCCGCGCGAGCGCCAGCAGTCCCGCGATCAGCGCCGCCTCCGCGATCACCGCATAACTCACCTCGCGCGCCGCGCCCATGCCTTCGAAGGCGGAGCCGGTGTCGAGCGCCGCACTCACCGTGCAAAATCGCGCCAGCGCGAGCAGATAAATGAACAGAAACGCATCCCCGCGGAACACCACGGTCGACCACAGCGAACCCACCGGCAGCAACATCGCCGCCCCCGCCAACGCCACCCACGCGATCGCCGGTCCGGTCACATGGCCGGGCGAAACGACCGTGCTCAGCACCACGCCTTTTTGCCACAACCGCCCGAGGTCATAATAGAGCTGCAGCACCGGCGGACCGCGCCGGCCCGCCACCCAGGCCTTCACCTTGTTGATGATGCCGGGAATCAACGGCGCGATCAGCAGCCACAGCGCCAGCCGGAAGATCAGATCGAACGCCAGTCTCATCGCGTACCTCCCAGCCTAACGTTCATCCTCCACCTCCCGTCAGTGCCAGCAGCGCGATCGCGACCACACCGACAAACAAATAGAGAATGTAGAACTGCAGCCGGCCGTGCTGCAGCCTCCGCACCGCGCCCGAAATCGCGAGCACCACGCGTCCCACCGGCTCAATCACGAACTCCAACACCGTCTCTGGCGTGTGCACGCGATGTTCGGCGCGCTTCGGAAACGGCCCGACTGGCCGCTCCACATGCGCCTGCGGCCGCAGGATCCAGCTGAACCAGCCGGTGAGGATTTCCGCGAACGAGCCCGCGGTATACTGCATCCGCGGCGTCGGCGCCGCATAGCCGCAGTCCCACGTCATGAACCGCGTCACCCCGTTGCGCCGCACCTGCCGCCACAATACCCACGCCAGCACCACGCCCAATCCCGCCAGCGCCACGTGACACGCCCCGAGCGCGGCCAGCGGCGCCTGCTCCGGGTTGAGTCGCGCGCCGCCCGCGTCGTTGGCCAGCGCCACCGCCCCACTCCACGCCGGCCGCCACGCATCGATCGCATGCGCCAGCGCCGGCCAGAAGAACACCGGCGCGAGTCCGATCGCGACGCAGCACGCCGCAAGCAGTAGCATCGGTCCGCGCATCAGCGGGCCCGACTCGTGCGCGTGCTCGGCCACGGCACTCCGCGGCAGCCCGAGGAAGACGACGCCGCAGACTTTCGCGAAACACGCCAGCGCCAGCGCACCCGTCATGCCGAGCAGGATCGCCGCCGGCACCGCCGCCCAGGCCGGCAATCCGCCCGCACCCGCCGCATCGAAGAGTCCGAGGAACACCAGCCACTCGCTCACGAACCCGTTGAGCGGCGGCAGCCCGGAAATTGCCACCGCGCCGAGCGTGAAGCAGCCCGCCGTCCACGGCATCGTCCGCCAGAGTCCGCCGAGTCGGCTCATTTCGCGCGTGCCGGTGGCGTGCAGCACCGAACCGGCGCCGAGAAACAACAGCGCCTTGAACAGCCCGTGATTCCAGATGTGCAGCAACCCGCCCGCCAGCGCCAGCCGACCCCACGCCGGTTCGCCATTGGCCGTCGCCACCAGCGCGAATCCGAGTCCGATCAGAATAATCCCGATGTTCTCGACGCTGTGATAAGCCAGCAGCCGCTTCAGATCGTGCTGGCCCAGCGCGAACGCCACGCCGAGCACGGCACTCGCCACGCCGAGCAGCGCGATCACCCAGCCCGCCGCCACCGGCACCGGCAGCCAGCCGCTGAACCGCACCAGTCCATAGATCCCCATCTTCAGGGCCACTCCGGACAGAATCGCCGACACGTGGCTCGGCGCGTTCGCATGCGCCGATGGCAGCCAGATGTGCAGGGGGAAAAGTCCCGCCTTCACTCCGAAGCCCACCAGCGCGAGCCAGAACAGCGGCGCGAGTTCGCGCCGGTCCTGCATCGCACCGAGATCCCAGCTGCCCGTCCGCGCCGCCAGCAGCGTGAAAAACCCGAATAGACACAGCGTGCCCGCATGCGACGCCGCGAAATACAGCCAGCCCGCCGCCCGCACCTCGCGCCGCTGGCGCTCGCGCGTGATCAGAAAATACCCGCTGACCGCGAACAGTTCCCACGCGATCAGAAAATGGAGCCCGTTGGCCGCCACGAGCACCGCGCCCATGGTGGCCAGCAGCAGCGTCCACCACGCGCGGCCCGACCGCGCCGACCGCGGATGCGCGCGGTCCGACCAGTATTCGCGCGAATACACGCTCGCCGCGCCGCCCACCACCGCGAGCAGCACCAGGAAAAATGCACTCACCGCGTCGAGCCGCACGTGCAGGTTCTCGCCGCCGAGCACCCAGGTCGAGCGCCAGTCCCACGCCGCGCCGCTCACCAGCACGCGGGCGCCAGCCACGAACGCCGCCGCCGCTCCGAGCAACGTGAAGCCCAGCCAGGCGCGCGGCGCGCGCCACGCGACCGCAATCGCTCCGGCGAACGCGATGGCGGCGAACAGCAGCAGGATTCCGATGCTCATCGATGTTCGTCGTGGCACGGGCGTCCCGCCCGTGTCGTGGCATGGGCCTCCAGCCCATGCCGATTGCGTGAACCACCCTCCACGGGCGGGACGCCCGTGCCACACACTCCCTTCAACCCAGTGCTCTCGGGCCGGCGCTCGCCGCCGGCCGGGCTTCCGAACCCAACTCGCTTCACTGTTAGCGACCGCCGGGCGGCCGCGGCGCCCTGCGCGCTCGCTCGGCCGGCGAGGACCGCCGGCCGAATAGGTTCTGGTTCGGTTTGCGGCTCGCTCATCCGGCTCAGGCTTTCCGGCTCCGGTGCGCCGCCTCGGCTTCCGCCGCGGCCACCGCAGCGAAAATTTCCTGATCGCCCGCCGCGTCACGCACGAGCTGCCGCAACGATCCGCGCGACAACGCCGCGCTCAGATGCGCCAGCAACTCGAGATGCGCCCGCGGCGTCGGCGCGACGAAAAACAGCAGCCGGTTTACCGGCACGCCGTCCGGCGCTTCCTCGCCGTCAAGCGACACCGGGTCACGCAAGAACAGCATCGCGAGCAGGCCGGCTTCGCGGCCAAGCGCGACATGCGAGCGCAGGTGCGGCAGCGCGAGCCCGTGGCCGACCGCCGCCCAAGTGATCCCGCCCGGCGCCTGCACGCGCTGGGCCAGAAATTGTCGCACCGTCGGTGTCGCCCCCGGCAGCTTTTCCACGACGCGGCTCAGCACGTCGCGCACGCTGCCCGCGGGCACGTCGCGCCAAATGCCGCCGATCCGCAGCCAAGATTCCAGCCGGCTGGCCGGTCCGGCCGCGGCAGGTTGGTCCGCCAGGAAGCCAGCCTTCGCCACCAGCCCGCGCTCCGCCGCCCACGCCACGACTTGCGCGCGATCGAACATCAACCGACCGCTGTCGCGCACACACGGCAGCCCTTCGTCGCGGATCCAGCTCTCGACGACGCTCTCGGCGACGCCGAAGGACTCCGCGAGTTGGATGACGTTGAGATACATCGTCGAACTCGCGTTACCGCTGTCGGCCGCCGGGCGCGATCATTTTTTTGCCTGCTCGTCCGACGGTTTGCCGTCCGGATTGAGCGCCTGGTCCGCCCGCTCGATCGCGCTGCTCAGTTCCTGCCGCGCTTGCTGCAACCGTCGCCGCTCGTCTTCAAGCGGATCCTTCGGCATCGCTACCGGCGGCAGTCCGAGGATTTCCCGCGCGCGCTCCAGCGCGGCGTCGATGTGCGGACAAACATTCTCGCGCCCGATCCGCTCGAGGAATCCCGCGTTCTCCATCACGAACATCGGCTGCGTGTGCGGTGCGCTCAGTACCAGACTCTTCCCCTTCCGGCGCAGCCGTTCGTAGAGATCCTCCAGCGCATTCAAGCCCGTGGCATCGATCGCCATGACCTTCCGCATGCGCAGGATCAGCACGTCCGGCTCCTGCTTCTCGCGGCGCAGCGCGCTCTCGAGCTTGTCCGCGGCCCCGAAGAAGAACGCTCCAAACATCCGGTAGATCATTACGCGTTCCGGAATCTGTTTGCCGACCAGCGAATGGTGCGAGCCTTCCGTCTCCGTCGCCTCGTCCACCGCGGTGATCTGGCTCGTCTCGCTGACGCGCTTGATGAACAACACCGCCGCGAGAACCATGCCGATCTCGACCGCGACCGTGAGGTCGATGATGACCGTCAGCCCGAAGGCGGTGAGAAACACCAGCGCATCGCTGCGCGGCCACTTCGGCAACCGCGCGAAATTGTGCCACTCGCCCATGTTCAGCGCCACGTTCACCAGCACCGCGCTCAGCGTCGCCAGCGGGATGAACTTCGCGAGCGGGGCGGCCACGAGGATGATGCCGAGCAGCGTGATCGCGTGGATGATGCCCGCGATCGGCGTGCGGCCGCCGGACTTCACGTTGGTCGCCGTGCGCGCGATCGCGCCGGTCGCCGCGATGCCGCCAAACAGCGGCGCCGCGATGTTCGCCAGACCCTGCGCCATCAGCTCCTGATTCGAATCGTGCCGGTCATCGATCATGCCGTCGGCCACCACCGCGCACAGCAGCGATTCGATCGCGGCCAGCAGCGCGATCGTGGTCGCCGGCTGGATGAGGTTGCGGAGGTTCGCCCATTCGATGGTGGGGAACTGGATCGCGGGCAGCGCCTGCGGAATGTCGCCGAACCGGCTGCCGATCGTCTCGACCGGCAGCTTGAGCAGCATCGCCGCCACCGTGCCGACCACCAGCGCGACGATCGAGCCGGGCACGCGCCGCTGCCAGCCCTTCGGCCAGAAAATGATGATTGCCAGCGAAGCCAGCGCCAGCACCAGGGTCGGCCACTGGGTCGTGCCCAGATGCTCGCCGAGCACCATCATCTTCTCCATGAATTCCGACGGCACCTTTTCGACCGACAGCCCGAGGAAGTCCTTGATCTGCGTGCTGAAGATCAGCACCGCGATGCCCGAGGTAAACCCCATCGTCACGGGATACGGGATGAACTTGATCATGCTCCCCAGCCGCGCGAAGCCCATCAGGAACAGGATCACTCCCGCCATGATGGTGCAGATCGCGAGGTTCTCCGCCCCATACTTCGCGTAGATTCCGTAGAGAATGACGATGAACGCGCCGGTCGGGCCGCCGATGTTCACCCTCGTTCCCCCCAGCGCGGAGATGATGAAACCCGCGACGACGGCGGTGAAAATGCCGGCCTGCGGAGGCACGCCGGAGGCGATGGCAAACGCCATCGCCAGCGGCAAAGCCACCACGCCGACGGTGATGCCGGCAGCCAGATCGCTCATGAACCGGTCGCGCGAGTAGCCGCGCAGGCAGTCCATCAGCTTGGGACGAAACGCAAAATAGGACGAAGAACCTTCTTCACTCATGTGAGTTGGCGAGCATGCGCTTCTCGTGCGCGCACGGCAATACCCCGCCTTGTCTTTCGCTGCGCACGGATTGCCGCCAGGCATTTAACCGTTGCATACATAATGAGTTACAGGATCACCCACACAACCGCAGCGAGCGCAGCGTAGAAAATCGCGTAAACGACCGCCGTGATCAGCACCGCGCCGGTGATCGCCGACCACCACGCCTTCGCGACCACACCGCGCAGCACCACGGCGAAATAGCCGACGATCACCGTGAAGTAGACGGCGTCCGCGATCCCCGCGGCTGTTTGGCCGAAATGATGGAACGGCAGCACCGCCAGCGAAAACAGATTCTGTTCGCCGAACACATAGGCGTTCATCGCAAGATGCTCCGCATAATTCAGCCTTTTCGCACGGAAGCACCAGCGCGTGCCGAGCGCGAACCACGGCACGGTGAGCAGCAGCAGCGCGTTGCCGAACCGGTCCATCGCCCGCGCAATGCCCGCCGCGATTTCGGCGTGCTGCTGGTTCGCCTCCGGCGGAATGCTGGCGAACCAAAAGGCGATCAATGCGAGTGAAACCATGAGCGCCAGAAACTTTGCCGGATTCACGTAATCCGCCCGCTTGCCCGCGAGGTAGTCCTCGATCGTGCCGCCCGGTCGCCGCAGCAGCGCGGCCGCCGTGTGCATCAAACCGCGTTCCCAGTTCGCCAGTTCAGTCACGTAGTCGAGCAACGTGCGCATCGTCAGCCGTGTGACGCCGCTGCGCTGGCCGCAGTGGGGACAATACCGGCCGGTGAATTCCTCGCTGCAGTTGAGGCACCGCATGGCAGAGGCTCTACTCCCGCCAAGTGAACGCGTGGCAGAGCGCCACGCCCGCGGCATCGGCTTCGTCCGACGCCAGCGGCCGGCCATGGCCGAGCAGGGCCATCACGGTCCGCGCCATCTGTTCCTTGCTCGCGCGGCCCGCGCCGACCACCGCCTGCTTCACGCGGAGCGGCGCATACTCAAACACCGGCCGGCCCTGCAACGCCGCGACCGCCATCGCCGCGCCGCGCGCGGCGCCGAGGATTTGTGCCGTCTGGAAGTTCTGCACGAAGATCGTCTGCTCGAGCGCAACATGCCGCACCTCCGTGCCGTCCAAAAACGCGAGCACCGCACGGTGGATTTCCGCCAGCGCCTGCGCCATCGGCAGCCGCGCCGAAACGCGCACCGTCTGGCAGCGCAGCAGCACCGGCGCCCGGCCCGGCGCGAACTCGATCAACGCCAGCCCGGTACCGCGCAGCGACGGATCGATCCCGAGCACGCGACCGGCAAACGCGGTTCGCGGACGCAACCCGAGCGCCGCTTCGGCCGTCGCGGCCGCGCCGACGGGCAGTCGCGAGGGCGCCGGGAGAGGTTTCCCCGCGAGCTTCGCCGCCCACATCTGCCGGACATTCATGCGCGCCATGACAACCCTTAAACGCAGAGACCGCGGAGAACGCGAAGAAGAAAATCACCTCCTCCGCGCTCTTCACGTGGCAAAAACTCGGCGCGAATCACCATCGAGTATCTCCCGGTTTCCGCGGCCTGGCACAGGACGGTCCGCATCCGCACCTCGTCCATCCGCGGCAATCCGAGCAATCCGTGGTGGTTTCCGGGCTTAACACAACAGCTTCACCCCCGCCGCCGCGCTCAATGCCAACGCAAGATTCTCGAACAGCCGCTGATTGATGCGCAGGAGAATCTTGCGCCCGATCCACGCGCCGAGAAACACCGCCGGCGCGAGCCAGAGATTCAGCGCGAAGCTGCCGCCATTGATCAATCCGAGGTTCACCATGAACGGCACCTTGAACAGGTTCAGCAACAGGAAGAACACCGCGCCCGTGCCGACGAACTCCATCTTCGGCAGCCGCATCGCCAGCAGGTAAATGACCATCAGCGGCCCGGCGGCGTTCGCCACGAGTGTCGTGAACCCCGCGAGCACACCAATGGTCGGCGCGAACCACCAGCCGTGCGACGCCTCTTGCGGTTGTACGGCTGGATCGCCCGACCCCGCCGTGATCACCGTTTTCGCGGCGGGGTCAGGCGACCCCGCCCTCCAAACGCTCGTATCATTCTGCCCCGTAGCCGCACCGCTCCGCGGTGCGGACCGCGCCGTAACCGACGCGGCTACATTCTGCGGTTTGATCCCTGCTGCCTTCGGCTTTATCACGCGCCGTCCCACATGCAGCGCCAGCAAGCTGAGCACGATCAGCCCGATCATCACCTGCGCCTGCCGGTCGTCGATCCGGCCCAGCGCAACGAATCCGATCACCACGCCGATCGCCGTCCACGGGAACAGCCGCCACAGGAACCGCCATTGCGTGTGCTGCCGATACGATGCAACCGCAATGATATCGCCGAAGATCAGTAGCGGCAGCACCACGCCGGTCGCCTGCTTCGCCGGCATGATCTGCGCGAAAATCACCACGAACAGCATGCCGAGCCCGGCAATGCCCGTCTTGGAAACGCCCACCAGCAGCGCCCCGATCACCGCGAGCACCCATTGCCAGAGTTCGAAATGCATCATCTGCCTCTGCCTGTCGTTCTCCTGGCTGACAAGTTGCAGCGCAGCCGCACGGCATCGCCGTGCCGTTCGCTTCGAAACCGACGCGCCTACGAAGCTGCGGGCTCGATTGGGAGCGCGACTCCCTCGTCACGCTTTCCGCGACATAAAGCCAATCCTACAACTCGGGCGTCTCGGCCGCGGCCTCGAATTCCCCGCTCTTCACCTCGAACACCTGCCATTCGCCGAGCTCGGCGTCCGGCAGACTCGTGCCGGTGGCGAGGATCTGTGATTCCGGATCGATGCTCGCCCAGAAACGGCGGCGGCGCAGCGGGTCGAGTTCTCCGAGCACGTCGTCCGCCAGCAACACCGGCCGTGTGCCGCTCTTCTCGTGTCCCCACTCCGCCTGCGCCAGTCGCAACGCCAGCACGAGCGAGCGCTGCTGGCCTTCCGATGCAAAATCCTTCGCCGCCGTCCCGCGCACGACGAAACTGAAATCATCGCGATGCGGCCCGACCAGCGTGGTACGAAACTGCGCGTCGCGCCCCCGACTCGACTCGAATCGCGCGAGCCACGCCTCGGTCGAGGGTCCGTCAAAACTCGGTTCGTAGTGCAATCCCACCTTTTCGGCCGCGTCACCAGCGCACAGCCGGTCGTAGGCGACGGCAAGTTTCGCGCCGAGCAGCGCGAGGGCCGCCGTGCGCGTCGCCAGCAGCGCGACTGCCGCCGGCGCGAGTTGCTGCTCGAAGGCGTCGAGCTCGGCATCTGCCGCGTTGCCGCGTTTGAGGAGCGCATTGCGGTCGGCAAGCGCACGCGAATACGTCTGCAATGCGCGCAGATAGCCGGCGTCCATCGACGCGAGCGTCAGGTCCAGCCAGCGCCGCCGCAGCGCCGGCGCGCCGCGGACCAGATGCAGGTCCTGCGACGAAAACACGACGGTGGGAAACCGGCCGAGGTGATCGGCCAGCCGCGTTACGCGCGTGGCATCACTCCAAAGTTCCTTGCCGTCACGGCGCAGCTTAATCGTGAGCTTCGTGTCTCCGAGCTGTTCATGCGTCAGCTCGCTGCTGATTGCGCCGGTGTGCTGTCCGTGCTGGATCAGCAGCTTGTTGTCAGTCGTGCGAAACGAGCGTAGCGCGGTGAGAAATCCCGCTGCTTCGAGCAGGTTCGTCTTCCCCTGACCGTTCAGCCCGACCAGGAACTGCTGCCGCCCGCTGAATGCGAGCGCGGCAAACCCGACGTTGCGGAAATGCCGGAGCGTGAGATGCCGAAGCCGCATGAGGAAGCGCCCACCACGAAACACACGACAGGCACGAAAACGAGACGCAATTGGCGGACGCAATCGGAGCTGCCCGCGAATCACACGAACGGGCGCGAAGGCGCTGGTTCACCGACGCAACTCGCCACCCTTCGGTCGGAGGCGCGGCGAGCCTCTCGCGACGCGGCCCATGGCGGTTCATTCGCGGCCATTCGCGTGATTCGCGGGCCAAGATCGACGGATCCGATTTGGTTCTTGCGCGGACATGCGGGCCTGCGTTCCTTGCCGCCTTCATGAGCACCTCCGCACCCGCCAAGGAACACGCCATCATCAAGACCACGTACGGCGAAATGGAACTCGCCTTCTGGCCCGACGTCGCACCGAAGACGGTCGAGAACTTCAAGAAACTCGCGCGCGAGAAGTTCTATGACGGCACAGCGTTTCACCGGATCATCAAGGGCTTCATGATCCAGGGCGGCTGTCCCAACACGCGCCAGGGCGAGACCGGCATGCCAGGCACCGGCGGCCCGGGCTACAAGATCAAGGCCGAGTTCAACACCAAGTCGCACGTCCGCGGCGTCATCTCGATGGCGCGCTCGGCGCATCCCGATTCGGCCGGCAGCCAGTTCTTCATCTGCCATGGCGACGCCAAGTTCCTCGACCGGCAATACACCGCGTTCGGCGAACTCGTGAAAGGCGACGACGTTTTGGAGCGGATCGCGACGGTCCCGACCGAGCACGGCGGTGGCGGTGAAAAGAGCACGCCGATCGACCGCGTCGAGATCGAGAGCATCACGATCGTCCCGGCGAACTGAGGCGGGCAGCGCGGGCGTCTCGTCCGCAACGCCTCGATCCGTGGAGTCTCCGGTTTTCACGCCGGCTCATTTGCAGAGACAGCCCGCCGTACCCGGCGGGCTTTTTCGTTCCATCGCCAGCCTACAGCCGATCCGATGGAGCCGCGCTCGACGGGCGCAGCCTTCGCCGCGCGCCGCCCGCAGCCAGGCTCGGATCCTCAACTCTCAACCCTGAACGCTCAACCCGATCGGCTCTAAGCTCGGGACGCTCAGCTCTCCGCCCGGCCATAGCCCAGCGCGTGTGCCACGGCTTCGTTCACGATCCGGCCGTCGCGCGTGTTCACGCCTTTGGCGAGACCGGGAGACTCGGCTAGCGCCCGTTCCGGGCCTTTTTCCACGAGCATCGCGACGTAGCGTTCCGTCGCCTGCGTGAGCCCCAGCGTCGAGGTGCGGCCCACCAGCGCCGGCATGTTCGGCACCGCGTAGTGGATGACGCCGAGTTCCTGGTACACCGGCTTCTCGTGCGAGGTTGGACGAACCGTTTCAATGCAGCCGCCCTGGTCGATCGCGATGTCGACGATCACGCTGCCCGGCCGCATGCGAGCGACCATCTTGCGCGTCACCACGATCGGTGCCTTCGCCGCGGGAATCAGCACCGCGCCCACGAGCAGATCGGCATCGGCTACCGCCGCTTCGATGTTCGCCGGATTCGCGACCAGGGTGACCACGCGCCCGCGATATTCCATGTCGAGCGCCTCGAGCTTGCGGGTTTCGAGATCGAGCACCGTCACGCGCGCGCCCATCCCGGCCGCCATCTGCACCGCATGCGCGCCGGAGTTGCCCGCGCCCACGACCACCACGTGACCGGGCATCGTGCCGGGAATGCCACCGAGCAACACACCCGAGCCGCCGTGCTGGGTCTGGAGGAAATACGCGCCAATCTGGATCGAGAGCCGGCCGGCGATGTGCGACATCGGCTTCAACAGCGGAAATTGTCCATCCGCGGTCTCAACCGTTTCATACGCGATCCCGAGGATACGTTTGCGCTGCAGCGCCTTCGCGAGTTCCGGCCCCGCGGCGAGATGCAGGTAGGTAAACAGTGTCTGGCCCTCCTGCATGAGGTCGTATTCAGAAGCTAGTGGCTCCTTGACCTTCAAAATCAGGTCGACCGATTTCCAGACTTTCGCGGCCGAGCCGACGAGCGTGGCGCCGGCGGCGCGATACTCCGCATCCGCGAAGCCGGCGCGCACGCCCGCCGATTTTTCCACCAGCACTTTGGCTCCGCTCTTCACGCAGCGGCGGCAAAGGCTGGGCGTCATCGAGACACGCGTCTCGCCGGTTTTGATCTCTTTGGGGATTCCGATAAGCATGGCGGGAGCTTGCGAACGTTGTGCGCCGACACAAGCGCAAGGCCGCAGCTTCGCGACTGGCCGCGCTTTCCGCCCACCTTCCCTCCCGCCGCCCTGCGCCTCCCAGCTCTCCAGCGCGCCGCAAAAGAGTAACCTATTAGGTTACTCTTCGCAGCGGCTTCTCCTTAGGCGAAGTAACCTATTAGGTTACTCTTTGGACGTGATTGAAGAGAGCCCTCAAGGGGAACTTCGGTGCGCGATGCACTGGTCGCGCTTGGAAAAATCCCCGCGGTGCGCCACAACCTTCGCGTATGGACGGTTCCAATCCGCTTCCCGTCGTGCTGTGCGGCGTCGCCGCGGGCGCGTTTCTCCTCGGGAGTCTGCACCTGCGGCGGAAGCAGCGGCTGCTGCATGATCTGCCCACGTCGAAGACCCAGGGCGTATTCATCGGGCTCGTTGAGGTCGCCGGCACCGCCGAATCGTCGGCGCCCCTGCGCGGTTATCTCAGCGGCGCGACCTGCGTGCACTTCGACTACGAGGTGCAGGAACATTGGTCCCGCACGGTGACGGAGACCTACACCGACAAGGAGGGCAAAAGCCGGACCCGCACGCGGCACGAGAGCGGCTGGACCACCGTCGCGCATGGCGGCGAGACGCAGGATTTTTATCTGCGCGACGACACGGGCGCCGTGCTCATCCGCCCCGCCGGCGCGAAGGTCGAAGCGCAGACCCTCTTCGAGCAGACGGTGAATCGTGGCGATCCGCTTTACTACGCCAAAGGTCCGGATCACGCGGTGGCAAACTCCGATCATCGACGGCGGTTTGTCGAGCGCGGGCTGGCGCTGCACACGTCACTTTACGTCGTCGGGCAAGCCCGCGAGCGGGCCGACGTGGTCGCGCCGGAGATCGCGCAGGACCGCAACGCACCGCTGTTCCTGATCAGCACGCGCACCGAAAGAAGCGTGCAGACGCGGCTCGCCGTCGGTTCCTGGGTTTGCTGGGCGCTGGGACTCGTCGCAGCGGTCGGCGCTGCGTTGTTCGCGATGCAAAATCTTCCCCCGGGGTCGTTCGCTCCGCTGGCCATCGCGCTCGGCGGCTATCTCGGCGGCTGGGCGCTGGGCTGGACCTGGATGGTGTTCAACAGCCTTGTCTCGCTGCGCAATCGGGTCCGGCAAGCGTGGTCGCTCATCGAGGTGCAGCTGAAGCGGCGGCACGACTTGCTGCCGAGCCTCACCTCCGTCGTGTCGGCGCTGAGCACGCATGAACGCTCAACGCAGACCGCGGTCAGCGCGCTGCGCAGCCAGATCCAGGCGACTCCGCCCGGCGTGGCCGGCCCGGACTTCGCGGGGGTCGCGGCCGCTCTCCGCGGCGTGGCGGAAGCCTATCCCGAGCTGACCGCGCAGGACTCGTTCGCCCGGCTGCAGCGCGAACTCGTCACCACTGAGCAGCGGATCGCGCTCGCGCGGTCGTACTACAACGACATCGCCACGCAGTTCGCGACGCGACTCGAACGGATTCCCGACGGTTGGGTCGCGCGGCTCGCCGCGATGAAACCTCAGCCCCTGCTCGCCGCTGCAGACTTCGAGCGCGCCCGCGTCGACGTGCAGTTCGCCGATGCCGCGTGATCTCCGCACCATGTAACCTAACAGGTTACCCGATGGTCGGACGGCGATCGTGAGGACGACGGACGTGGCGGGCGAAGATTGCGCTCGACGCCGCCGACGGCTTTGGTGTGGCCCAGCCTTTCATGCTCCCCGCCTTTAACGTGATCGTCGCCTGCTCGGAAAACCGCGTGATCGGGCGCGCGGGCCGGCTCCCGTGGCGCATTCCCGAAGACTGGAGCTTTTTCCGGCAGCGCACCGCACGCTCCACCGTCGTGCTCGGGCGAATCAGTTTTCAGTCGTGGCGCAGCGTGCTCGAGGATGAGCGGCGCGCCGTGGTGCTGACTCGCAACACCTCCCTCGCCGGGGATCGCGTCGAGGTTGCGCATTCGCTGACCGCGGGCTTGGCCGCCGCCGGCGCGCACGGGCGGGAAATCTATGTTTGCGGCGGACAACGCGTGTTCGCGGAGGCGATCGCGTTGCCTTCCGCCACGCGACTCTACCTCACGCTGATCCACGCACACGTTGACGGCGATCGCACGTTCCCTGAATGGCGGCACGAGTTTCCGCGCGTACTGGAGCAACGGGAAGGTGGGGACGAGAACTACCGCTACACGTTCTTCACGCTGGCACGAGCGTAGCGTCGCTGGTTTGAGTGAAGCCACAGCGCTGCGAGCCACCGCAATGAGGCGGCCCCAGGTCGCCGCCTAGTCCACGGTCTCCCGCTCTTGCTGTCGCGCATCACGGCTTTTTCCGCACGGACGACGGCACGTTGGTCTTCGGCGCCTGGGTGGCCGGCGCGTTGCGCTTCGCGCGGCTCGCGCCAACGGCGACAGCAATCACGATGGCGACGCCAAGAACGATCAAAATGGTTTCGATACCCATGACGGGAGTGGTTGGTACCACCATAGGCCGGCGTTCGTCAGCTCACCATCGGGAGCCGGCCCGAGCGCCGTGTCGGGCTACCCAGCGTGCGCAGTTGTAGACCGGCGCCCGGAAATCGGGCGCTCGCATCGGTCCCGCACGCGAACGTTTCCTGCCAACGTCACATGCCTGGCGTGGCAGATCGCCTTGTCCGCCAAGCGCGGTCTCGGTTCGTCGCGGCGTTGACGACAACGCGGTCCGTACGGCGAAAGCCACGCGGCGACGAGCGAGCGCCTGGGAGGCCACGCGCTCCACCTTTCGCGTCGGTGGGACGTGCGCTCACGCGACCGTCGGAACGCCCACGCGATTCAGCAGCGTCCGCACCGCGAGATCCACCGCGAGGTCCGGATCCACGGTCGCAACGTTGATCAACAGATCGTAGGCGCTCGCCCGATCGATGTCGGTCGCGAATACCGAACGGACGTAATTGCGCCGCGCCGCTTCGACCCGGAGATTGTAGTGGACCGCTCCTTCCGGTGTGAGCCCCATTTCCGCCGCGGTGCGCTCGGAGCGAACGACCGCCGGCGCGACCAGTCTCACATGCAGCCCGCCTCCGATGCCGTCGGTCGCGCAATTGGCGCCGCGACCAACCAGGATCGCGTAGCCGGTGCGCGCAATCTGCCGCATCAACTCGTTGGTTTGCTGAATCAGGTTCCAGATGCTCGGATGCAGCCCGAGCAACTCGCCAATCGACGCGTCGATCTCGGACACGTGGTCTTCGGGCAGGAAACGCGCGAGCCGCGGCGAGAGATGCTCCGATTGCAGCATCGTTTCGACGAGGTTACGATCGAACACCGTCCAAGGCGTTTCGCCCGGCAGGTCGCGATCGAGCCGCGTGGCGAGCGCGCGCGCAAACGTCGACCCGCTGGCGCCGGATTCGCGGGAGACGGTTACAAACGGTCCGGATTCGTGGCCGGAGGGGCGGCGACCCGCGCGGCTCAGGTGAACGTTCAGGTAGGCCTCGGCGTGGCCGAGCGAGGGTTGTAGGTGCATCACAACCTCCTTTCTTTCGGGGTTGGCCGTAGTCTAGGCCCGAACCGCGCACAATTGAAGTGCGAAGATGGAATCTTTTCGCCGGCAGACGGGCAGAGTGGCACGGGCGTCCCGCCCGTGATTCTGGTGGGCCGCCGTTCCCAATCCGCGACCTGCACGGGCGAGACGCCCGTGCCACCGTTTCTCAATCCACTGAAACGCGCGCGCGGTAAAACGCCTCGCACTTGGCGTAGATTTCGCGGGGCGAATTCATCTGCAGCGCTTCTTCCGCCAGCGCTCGCGCATCCGCCATGGTCATGGCCCGCACGATGTATTTCACCGACGGAATCCACGGCGGCGCCATGCTCAGGCAATCGATGCCCATGCCCAGCAGCAGCGGCGCGTAGACCGGATCCCCGGCCATCTCGCCGCACACGCTCACCTCCAACTTGCCGCGATGACCTTCGGCGACGATCCGCCGCAGCGTTCGCAGCACCGCGCAATGCGTCGGTTCGTAGAGGTGCGCAATCCGGTCGTTCACGCGATCGATCGCGAGGATATACTGGATGAGGTCATTGGTCCCGATGCTGAAGAACGCGCAATCCGGCGCCAGCAGATCCGCGGTCTCGGCCGCGCTCGGCACCTCGATCATCGCGCCCACCGGGATGTTTTCATCAAATGGCACGCCGCGCGACTTCAGGTCGCTCATGCAATCCGCCAAAACCGCATTCGCCCGCGCGAGCTCCTCGTGCCCGCTGATCATGGGGTACATGATCTTCACCTTCCCGTAGGCGCTCGCCATCAGGATGGCGCGCAACTGGTCGCGGAAAATATCCTGGTGCTCGAGGCAGAACCGGATCGCCCGGAAACCCATGAACGGGTTGTCCTCCTTCGGGAACAGCTCCGGATTGCCCGCCATCGGCTTGTCGCCGCCGAGATCGAGCGTGCGGATCACCACCGGGTTCGGCGCGAGGCCCTCCGCCACGGCCTTGTAGGCGAGAAACTGCTCCTGCTCGCTCGGCACGCGGGATGAGCTGAGGAACAGATACTCGGTCCGGTACAGCCCGACGCCGGCGGCATTGTAGTCGCGCACGAGCTTCACCTCGTCCGGCTTCTCGATGTTCGCCATCAGCGTCACGGGCACGCCGTCGAGCGTGACCGCCGGCTCCTGGTTGGCTTTGAGCAGCCGGCTCTCGAAGGTCTTCTTCTGCTCCTGAATCTTGCCGTACCGGAAGAGCGTGCTCTCCGACGGGTTGACAATCACCACGCCATCGTAGCCGTCGATGATCGCCCAGTCGCCGTGCTTCACGCGGTGCGACAGGTCGCGCAGCCCAACGACCGCCGGCACTTTCATCGAACGCGCCACGATCACCGCGTGGCTGGTCTTGCTGCCGGTGTCGGTGACGATCCCGAGCGCCGCGCTGCGATCGATGCTGGCGGAATCGGAGGGCGAGATGTCGTTGGCCACGACGATCCGCTTGTCGGCCAGTCGCGTGAGCGAGTTCTCCGCCTGGCCGAGCAGGTTCTGCAACACGCGTTGCGCGACGTCGCGGATGTCGCCGGCGCGCTCGCGCAGGTATTCGTCGTCGATTTCGGAGAACGCCTTGATGTAGCGCTGCGAGACTTTGTTGAAGCAGGTCTCGATGTTGCGGCCCGTGGTCTCGAATTCGCGGATCGTCTCGCCGATCAGCGCCTGGTCTTCGAGCACGAGCAGATGGGCATCGAAGATGAGTGCCTCCTCGGGTCCGAGGTTGCGCTCCACCTCGTCCTGGATTTTTGCGATCTGCTGCCGCGTCACCAGCAGCGCCTTCTCGAACCGCGCGACCTCCTCGATCCGCTTCTCCGGTTCGACCTGATAACTCGGCACCTCGACGTCGCTCTGGATGTAAACGAAGATCTGGCCGTAGGCGATGCCCTGCGAGGCGGCGATGCCTTGGACCGTGAATTCGTTTTTGACGCTAGTATCCATTAAGAAGCCCTGAACCGACGGCTTCGGGGTGGCGACGGCAGTGCCCGACCATAACGCGGTTGGGGGCAGACGGGGTCAATTCGGATTTATTGCAAATGCGTCTGAATGACAAATGCAGATTCTCCCCATGCTCGACGTACCGCCGCGCAGATCTCCGCGACCGGCGCGTCGTCCGGCAGAAAGGCGAAACACGCGCTGCCGCTGCCGCTCATTCCGGTCGCCAGGCCGAACTCCCGGAGGAGGCGTTCCAACATCAGCGGCAGCGCCGGAAACTTCGCAAATGCCGCGGATTCCATGTTGTTGAACACGAGCTCAGCGATCGGGTCGCGCGACCGATCGCCCGCTACGTCCATCCACCGCGCCAGCCGCTCCTCCGCGGCGGTGGCGGTGGCGTAGCCGCCAGGCGCCGCTGCGACCAGCCGGCCGTAGGCCCACGCGGTCGAAATCGCAAAAGCCGGTTTGAAGACGAGCAACCCACGCCCGCGCAATCGCGCCGCGGCCCGCTCCGGCAGCGGCTCCACGCGGTCGCCCCGGCCACGCATCACCACCGGTCCATCGTGCAGGAATAGCGCGCAATCCGAACCCACGCTCGCCGCGAGGCGTGCGAGCTCGACCGCATCCAGCGGCGTGGCTGCCAAGGTGTTGAGCGCGCGCAGGGCCGTCGCGGCGTTGCTGCTGCCGCCGCCAAGCCCCGCGCCCACCGGGATGCGTTTTGTCAGTGCGAACCGCGCCCCACCCAACCACCCGGTCGCCGCGCGAAACGCCTCGGCCGCTTTCAGAATGAGGTTCGCCTGATCGATGGGCACGCCCGGGTCGTCACAGGTCAGCGTAAAGGCGCTGCGCTCGTGGTTCGCCGCCGCGACTTCTTCGACGACCAGCGTGTCGCCCCACGCGAGCGGCGCAACGACCGACACGAGATCGTGAAATCCATCGGCGCGCCGGCCCGTGATGGCGAGCATCAGGTTGATCTTGGCAGGAGACTGCAGCGTCAGCGTGCGCACAGAGGTTGGGGAAAACTACCGCACACCCCGTGCCGCGCTTCAATCCCGGGTTTGGCTGCCGCTGCACACCGGCCGTCAATTGTAGGGGCGCCGCTTGCGGCGCCCGTCCTAGAGTCCGCGCCATCGAGATGCGCATCTCAATGCGTCAGGGCGCCGCACGCGACGCCCCTACAAATCCTCGCCGGAGGATTGTTTGCCACGCCGCCGCCGGTTTTTCGGCTTCGTTTGTGACCAAATTCCCGTCATGACTGATCCCCCACGCCATGGCTTGCGATCTGATCCTCGTCCTCGACGCACCCTCTCCGCGCGATATTGCCCCGGTACTGAAGCGACTCTCCGGCACCGTGCGCTGGGCCAAGATCGGACTCGAGATGTATACCGCCTGCGGACCGGACTGCGTGCGCGAGGTCGCAGACCTGGGTTATAACGTCTTCCTGGATTTGAAGCTTCACGACATCCCGAACACCGTCGCGAAGGCCGTCGAATCCGCCGCCCGCCTCCCCATCAAGATGCTCACGCTGCACACCTGCGGCGGCCGCGAAATGATGTCTTGGGCCGCCAAGGCACAGCAGCAGCACGCGCCCGAACTCCTGCTGCTCGGCGTCACCGTGCTCACGTCCATGAGTGCGGTGCACCTCCACGAGGTCGGCGTGCCGGATTCGCCCGAGGCCCAGGTGGTCCGGCTCGGCCGGCTCGCCGTCGACGCCGGGTTGCGCGGCCTTGTCTGCTCGCCGCTCGAAATCGCGCCGCTCCGCGCCGCGTTGCCGTCGGACGTCACGCTCGTCACCCCCGGCATCCGGCCGCGCGACGCCGCGGCCGATGATCAGACCCGCGTGATGACGCCCGCCGAAGCTGCGCGCACCGGCGCCAATTTCCTCGTCATCGGCCGACCCATCTTCAAGGCGCCGGACCCGGTCGCGGCCGCCCGCGACATCCTCGCAGAGCTCAAGTCCTAGCGAATCGTTCCGAGGTTAAAAAAACGCCGGCTGATCGCCGGCACGTTCGTTCGTCCCCAGCCCCAACCCCGCACCTCACGCACTTCATCATGAGTCGCACCGCCGCCATCCTTCTCGCCGCCGGAACCGGTTCTCGCATGCAAGGCACGGTCGACGACAAGGTCCTCGCGCCCCTCGCCGGCCGACCCGTGTTCGCTCACTCCGCCGTCGCTTTCATGGCGAGCGGCATCGCGGATTTCTACGTCGTGGTCTACCGGGACCAGCGGCAGATGACCGAGCTGGCAGCCTACGCGCCCACGCCGTCCGCGCTCGTCGCCGGCGGTCGCGAGCGGCAGGACTCCGTGATGAACGCGCTTTCCTCGCTGCCCGGCGATATCGACTACGTGTTCATCCACGACTGCGCGCGGCCGCTGATTCGTCCCGAACAACTGGTCGCTTTGCACAAGATCGTCCGCCGCGAAAACGCCGTTGTGCTCGCGCATCGCGTCACCGACACGATCAAGGAGCACACGATCATGAGCCGCGGCAAAGCTGGCGACAGCTCGCGGCTGCGTACGCTGGATCGCGCCAAGCTTTGGGCGATGGAGACACCGCAGGTTTTCTCGCGCGAACTCATCGTCCGCGCCTACGCCAAGGTTGTCTCGCTCGGCCGACGGATCACGGATGATGCCGCGGCGGTCGAGCTGCTGCGCGAACCCGTCGCCCTGCTGGAGAATCCTTATCCGAACCCGAAGCTCACCACGCCCGCCGATCTGGCGTATCTGGAGTTTCTGCTGAGCCGCTGACGCGGCCTTCTCAGCCGTAGGGCCGGCGCTCGCCTGCGGTGAGCTGGTCGAATCCGCCACCGGCCGCGAATTCGACATGCGCTCGCTCTCGTTCTCGTTCCCGGCCGCCGGTGAACGGCGGCCCTACGCGGCTGCCTCCCCACACTTTTTCGTGGTTTTTGCGCGCGCGGCGGTGAAGATCGCCGCATGAACCTTCGCATCGGCCACGGCTACGACATCCACCGGATCGTCGCCGGCCGGCCGCTCATCCTCGGAGGCGTGCGGTTTGAGGTGGATTTCGGCCTCGAGGGTCACTCCGACGCCGATTGCCTCACCCACGCGATTTGCGACGCGCTGCTAGGCGCCGCCGGTCTGCCGGATATCGGACACTTTTTCCCTAACACCGATCCTGCCTTCAAGAACATCGATTCGCAGGTGCTGCTGCAGCGCGTCCGCGCCGAAATCCGCCAACGCGGTTTCGAAATCGTGAACATCGACGCCACCGTCATTGCCGAAAAACCCAAGCTCCAGCCCCGGCTCACGGAGATGAAGTCGACGCTGGCGAAATCCGCCGGGCTGCTCCCAGACGAGATCGGCCTCAAAGCCACCACCAACGAAGGGATCGACGACCTCGGCCGCGGGCTCGCGATTGCCGCGCACGCGGTCGCGTTGCTGAAACGGAGCTAACGCGATGCCCACCGGTTCTCGCACAGCGTTTCAGCCTTCGCTCCTTTTACGCCTTCTGGGCCTTTTTGCGGCGATGATTTTCGCCGCGGGTTGCGGTCCGCGCGAATCCTCCGTCGAGCGCGGCGATGCCGAACGCGTGCTACACCGCGGCGTCGGTCACGACGTCGCCGATCTCGATCCTCATCTCGCGGTGAACATCACCGAGATGGACGTGGCGTCCGCACTGTTCGAAGGCCTCGTGTCGGAGGATCCGGTCGATCTTCATCCCGTCCCCGGCGTGGCCGAGCGTTGGGAAGTTTCGCCGGATGGCTTGATCTACACGTTCCACCTGCGCAGCGACACGCGCTGGTCCAACGGCGAGCCCGTCACCGCCGGTGATTTCGTCGCCTCGTGGCAGCGCGTGCTCACGCCGTCGCTCGCGGCGGACAACGCCAGCCTGCTGTACGTACTGCAGGGTGCCGAGGCCTTTCATTCCGGCACGGGCAAGGACTTCGCCCACGTGGGTGCCGCCGCGCTGGATGCGCGCACGCTGCGCGTCACGCTCGAGCACCCCGCGCCGCATTTCCTCTCGCTGCTCACGCACGCCGTCTGGCTCCCGGTCCATCTCGCCGCGATCGGAAAGCACGGCTCGCCCTACGAACGTGGCACCAACTGGACCCGCCCGGACCGGTTCGTCGGCAACGGCCCTTTTGTCCTGAAAACCTGGAAGCCGAACCAGTTTATCGCCGTCGAGCGTTCCGACACCTACTGGGATGCCGCGAAGGTCCGGCTGCGTGGCATCCGCTTTTATCCCGTCGACAGCCGCGACGCCGAAGAGCGCATGTTTCGCGCGAACCAGCTCCACCTCACGTATGTGCTGCCGGCGGGAAAGGTCGACAGCTACCGCCACTCCGAGCCGCAGCTCCTCCGTACCGATCCGTATCTCAACACTTATTTCCTGCGACTAAACCTCCGGCATCCCAGCCTCGGCGATGCGCGCGTGCGACGTGCCCTCTCGCTCGCGATCGACCGCACCGCCATCGTCGAAAAAATCCTCCGCGCCGGTCAGCGTCCGGCCGCAGCGCTGACCCCGCCGGATCTGCCGGGCTACGTGCCGCCGGCCCTGCCGTTGAGCGATCCCGCGGAAGCCCGCCGCTTGCTCGCGGAAGCCGGGTATCCCGGCGGCAAGGGGTTCCCGCCGCTCGAGTTTCTCTACAACAGTTCCGAGAATCACCGCGTCATCGCGGAAGCGCTGCAGGAAATGTGGCGCCGCGAACTCGGGCTCGACGTGCGACTGGTGAATCAGGAGCTGAAGGTCGTGCAGTCCGAGCGCCGCGCCGGCCGATTCCAAATTCTATTCTCCGATTGGGTCGGCGACTACCTCGATCCGCTCACGTTTTTGGAGATCATGCGCAGCAACAGCGGCAACAACTACACCGGCTGGTCGAGCGCCGCGTACGATTCGCTCCTCTTCGCCGCCGCCCGCAATCTCGATCCCACCGCGCGTGCGGCGCAGTTGCGCGAAGCCGAAGCTGCGATGCTCGCGGCGGCGCCGATCGTTCCGCTCTACTACAACACGCACGCGTTCCTGATTCGCCCGTCCGTGCGCGGCTGGCATCCGACGCTCCTCGACCACCACCCCTACAAGCACGTGTGGCTCGAGCCGAAACCGTGAGCGTCGGAAACAGTCGTCGTGGCGCGCGTGGGCGCGCGGCCGCCCTCGGCCGCACCTTCGGCGCGTTGCTCTGCCTCTCTATCGCTCTCTCTTCAGGCTGCGCCCGCCGCGATCCACCAGCGGCTACCGATTCCTCCGCGCGCGTTCTCCGGATCAGTCAGCGCAACGAACCCGCCGATCTCGATCCGGCACGCGCCACGCTCCCTGACGAATTCTTCATTCTCCGCGCGTTGAGCGAGGGCCTCGTCAACCCGCTCCCGCTAACCTCCTCCACCGGCGCAGTCGCCGGCGTCGCGCCGGGCGTCGCCGAACGCTGGGAGACTTCCGCCGACGGACTCATCGTCACGTTTCATCTTCGCGCCGACGCGCGCTGGTCCAACGGCGATCCCGTCACCGCCGAGGATTTCCTCGCGTCCTACCGCCGCGCGCTTCAGCCGGCAACCGCCGCGTCGAAGGCTCCGCTCTTTCATCTCGTGAAAAACGCCCGCGCGTTCGCGTCGGGTGCGCTAACCGACTTTGCAGGCGTCGGCTTCGCCGCGCCCGATCCGCGCACGTTCGTGATCACGCTGGAGCGGCCGGAGCCGAATTTTCTGGTCTACGCCGCCAGCGGACCCTGGCTGCCCGTCCATCCCCGCACGGTGGAGCAGCACGGACGCGATTGGACTCGCCCGGAAAACTTCGTCGGCAACGGCCCGTTCACGCTCGAAGAGTGGCGACCGAACCAGCGGATCGTCGTTCGTCGCAACCCGCACTATCATTCGCCCCAACGCGTTCGGCTCGACGAGATCCAGTTCATCGCCTTCGACAGCGGCGACACCGAGGAGCGCGCCTATCGCGCCGGCCAGATCGACGTCACGATGTCGGTGCCGTTCAGCAAGCTCGACGTCTACGCCGCGGAGCGCCCTGCCGAGCTCCACCGCGCACCGCTCGCCGAGACGCGCTATCTCTCGTTCAACACCACGCGCCCGCCACTCGACAATCCACGCGTTCGCCGCGCACTCTCTCTCGCGCTCGATCGCGAACAACTTGTCCACTCCGTCCTCCGCGGCGGCCAGCAGCCAGCCGACACGCTCGTCTCACCGCTGCTGCGCGGTCGGAACAGCTCCCTGAACCGTCCGATTTCCTTCGATCCCGCCGCTGCGCGGCAGTTGCTCGCCGAGGCGGGATTCGCCGACGGCCGCGGTTTCCCGCAGCTGGAATTGTCCGCGTGGGGCGTGACGCCACAGCTCATCGAAGCCGTGCAGCAGATGTGGCAGAAGGAACTCGGTGTGCGCGTCGCCATCACGATTCGCGAAGCCCGCGTCCATCTCGCCGCGCTGCGTGAGGCACGCTACGACATCGCACTCGTTAACACGATCCCCGACGTCGCCGACCCCGCCGACGTTCTCAAGGACTTTCTTTCCGCCGCGCCGGCCAACTACCCGCACTGGTCCGATGCGCGCTACGACGCGCTCCTCGCCGCCGCCCACGCGAGTTCCGAGCCCATCCCGCGGCAGGCGCAGCTGGACGCCGCGGAAGCGAGGCTGCTTGATGAATGCCCGCTCACTCCGCTCTATTTCAACTCCATCAACTGGCTCATGTCGCCTCGCGTCCGCGGCTGGCAACCTGACGCTCTTTGGACACGCTTCTACCTCGATGTCGAAATCACACCTCCCCGCTGATACCCCGCGCGTCACGTTCCATCGCCCTCCGCCACCACGTCGGGCCGCTGCGCTGATGCTCGCACTGGCCGTGCTGCCGCTGCCCGCCCTGTCCGCCGCCGGCACGTCGTTCTCTGCCGAGCGGATGCTCGCGCACACGAAGGTGCTCGCCTCCGACGAATTCGAGGGCCGCGCGCCCGGCTCAGCTGGCGAGGAGAAGACGGTCGCTTATCTGACGCAGGAATTCAAAAAACTCGGACTGCAGCCGGGCAATCCGGACGGAACGTTCGTGCAGGCCGTGCCGCTCGTCGGCATCACTTCGCGTCCCACGCTCTCGATCGAGGTCGGCGGAGAGACGCGCACCTTGAAGCACGTCGAAGAATTCGTCGGCCCCACGAGCCGCATCACGTCGCACATCGAGGTGAAGAACAGCGAACTCATCTTCGTCGGCTACGGCATCGTCGCGCCCGAGTTTGGTTGGGACGACTACAAGGATGTGGACGTGCGCGGCAAAACCATCGTGATGCTGATCAACGATCCGCCAGTGCGCGACGCCGCGACTGGCACGCTCGATCCGCAGGTGTTCGGCGGCAAGGCGATGACCTACTACGGCCGCTGGACCTACAAATACGAGATCGCCGCGGCGAAGGGCGCCGCCGGCTGCCTGATCGTGCACGAGACCGAACCCGCGGCCTATCCGTGGGCCGTCGTGACCGGCAGTCGCAGCCGTGAAAATTTCGAACTCCGCACGCCCGACGGCAACGCCGGCCATGCGGCGATGGAAGGCTGGCTCACCTACGACGCGGCGAAGTCGATCTTCGCCGCCGCCGGCCAGAACTACGAAAGGCTGAAAAAAGCCGCCGCCACGCGCGAGTTTCGGCCGGTGCCGCTCGACGCGCGGGCCTCGTTAACGATCGACAGCACGCTCCGCGACGTGAATTCGCGCAACGTCGTCGCGAAACTCGAGGGCGCCGATCCCACGCTGCGCCACGAATACGTCGTTTATTCCGCGCACTGGGATCACCTCGGCCGCGACGCGTCGCTCGCCGGCGATCAGATTTTCAATGGCGCGCTCGACAACGCCAGCGGAGTCGCGGTGCTGATCGAACTCGCGCGGGCGTTCGCCGAGTTGCCCGCCGACCAGCGCGCCAAGCGCAGCATCCTTTTCTTGTCCGTCACGGCGGAGGAAAAAGGGTTGCTCGGTTCGCGCTACTACGCCGAGCATCCGCTCTACCCGCTCACGCACACCGTCGCGAATATCAACATGGACGGTGCCAACACTTACGGTCGGACGAGCGACATCGCCGTGGTTGGCCTCGGCGCTTCCACGCTCGATGACCTTGGCCTGGCCGTCGCTCAGGCGCAGGGCCGTCAGCTCACGCCGGAGGAACATCCCGAACACGGCTCGTATTATCGCAGCGACCACTTCGAGTTCGCGAAGGTTGGAGTGCCGGCATTTTACCCGAAAGCCGGCCGAACCTACCTGGACCAGCCGGCCGATTTCGGCGAAAAACTCACGCAGGAATATATCAACAAGCATTACCACAAGGTGAGCGACGAGGTTCAGTCGGACTGGACGTTCGAGGGCGCCGTGCAAGACGCCGAGTTCATGTTCCGGGTTGGCCTGCGCGTCGCCAACGACTCAGGCCGTCCGCAATGGAAGTCTGGCAGCGAGTTCAAGGCCCGGCGCGAGGCGATGCTCCAATCCGCCGGAATCAACTGACGCTGTGGTGATGATCGCCTGACCAGCGACGGCTTTGTACGGTCGCTCGTTGCCGTTTCCTTTTCCCACTTCTTCTTCCGCTTTTGTTCTCGATGAACGTTCACTCCTGCCGGCTCTGGCTCACGCTGGCGGCCCTTGTTCTCGCTCTGACCGGCTGCGGCAAACGCGAAGGCGCGCCGGTTCAGGCCGCCGACGGCTCTGGCGGTTCTGCCAAACCTGCGCCGAAAATCCTCCTCTACGGCAACGGCGCCGAGGTGCAGGATATCGATCCGCAAATCGTCACCGGCCTCCCCGAGCACATGGTGGTCACCGCGCTCGGCGAGGGCCTCGTGAGCTACGACGCGCGCGATCTGCATCCGGTGCCGGGTGTCGCCGAGTCGTGGGAGATTTCCGCCGAAGGGCTCACCTACACGTTTCACCTGCGCGCCGACGCCCGCTGGGCCAATGGCGATCCGGTCACCGCGCGTGACTTCGTGGGCTCCTATCAAAGGATCCTCACGCCTGCGCTCGCCGCGGAATACGCCTACATGCTCTACAATTACATCGTCGGCGCGAAAGACTACTACGACGGCAAGCTGACGGACTTTTCCCAAGTCGGCTTCCGCGCGCTCGACGATCGCACGCTGGAGATCCGACTGCTCCAGCCAACGCCGTATCTGCTCAACGCGATGAACCACTACGCGTGGTTTCCCGTTCACCTCGCCACCGTGGCGAAATTCGACGGACTCGCGCGGCGCGGCACCAACTGGACGCGACCGGAGAACTTCGTCGGCAACGGCGCGTTCGTGATCAAGTCCTGGCGACCGAACCAAGCCTTCGTCGTGCAACGCTCGCCCACCTATTGGGACCGCGCTCGCGTGAAGCTCGACGAAATTCATTTCTTCCCCGTCGATAATCTCGACACCGAGGAGCGGATGTTTCGGACCGGCCAGCTCCACGTCACCTACGAGGTGCCGAGCGCCAAGATCGACGTCTATCGGCGCGAGAATCCGGCCGCGCTGCGGATCGCACCATATCTCGGTACCTACTTTTACCGGTTCAACGTCACGCGACCACCGTTGAACGATGTCCGCGTGCGCCGTGCGCTGGCGCTCGCCATCGATCGCGAGAGCCTCGTGAACAACGTCGTCCGCGGCGACGAACGTCCCGCCTACGCGGTGAGTTATCCGGGCAATCAGGGCTATACGCCCCGCGCGCGCTTGCAGGGCACGGTCGAGGAGGCCCGCCGGCTGCTCGCCGAAGCCGGTTTTCCAGAAGGCCGCGGCTTTCCGCCGCTGACGCTGATGTACAACACGCAGCAGAACAACCGGCTCATCGCCGAGGCGATCCAGCAGATGTGGCGGCGCAACCTCGGCATCGACATCGCCCTCTCGAACCAAGAGTGGAAGGTCTACATCGACGCACAGCACACGAAGAATTTCGACATTCAGCGCGCCGGCTGGATCGCCGACTACGTCGACCCGCACGTGTTTTTGGATCTGTGGGAAACCACCAGCGGCAACAACGACACCGGCTGGGGCAGCGCCGAATACGACCGGCTGCTCGCCGCCTCGCTCCACGCCAAGACGACCGAGGAGCGCTACGAAATCTATCAGCAGCTGGATCAGATCCTCGTCGACGAGCTGCCGGTCATGCCGATTTACTACTACAATCGCGTGCACCTCGTCAGCCCGAAGCTGATCAATTTCTTCCCCACGCTGCTCGATCTGCATCCTTGGAAGGAACTCGACCTCGCCGAGTGACCCGCGCGATTGCCCCTTGGAGGCGCGGGCATCCACCCGCGGGTGACTATGTAACCTAACAGGTTACAGGGTGCCGACGGCGCCCGCGACGGCGGTTGGCTCGAGTCGGGAGCAGCGCACGTCCCGCGCTCGATCTGCCAGCACCTCCAGCAGCAACGGATGCGCGCCGAGCACCGGCGTAAAGCGGACTCCAGCGCCGCCATCCGGACGCGCCCGCCGCACGATCTGCGCGACGTCGCCTTCGTCCCCCGCGTGCTTCCCCGGCGCGATGAACAGCAGCGCGACGACCACGGGACCATCGCGCCAGCCGTCTTCGCGCAGCAGGTTCGCGAGCAGCGGTTCGTTGAACGCGTACTCCGGCCCGTCGCGCCGCTCCATGCTGCACGCCGTCACCGCCGCCACTTCGTCCCCGAGCAAGTCGCGCGCCTGCGCTGCCACGGCATCGCGCACGTCCGTCACCGCGCGCGACGGACTCCCGTGATCGACCACCGCCACCCTGACCTTCGTCCCGCCCCTGGCGCCCGCTTCGCCATTCATCGCCGTGGAAGTGAGGATCTCGCGAACATGCGCCGCCAGGATTTGCGCCAGCCGCGGCTCGCCAGCCACGGCCAAAGGATCTGCGAGCGCGATCCGCACCTGTGGGAACCGGGTTTGCTGCTCCGCAATCACCGCCGGCACGTGTCGCACGATCGCATACGACGGGCCGACGAATAGTGGCACGACGCGCACATCGATCGCTCCTTCGCGGAGCACGCGGTCAAGCGCCGCTTCGAACAACTCCGCCGGCCGGCCATCGAGCTGCTCCGCGGGGATCTTGGACGAGTGGGCCACGGACGCGGGCACGACTTCCACCCTGACGCGTTCCGTCAGCCCCGCCGCGAGCCGGCGTAGCTGCTGAGTGCTCGCCGGTTCGAGCGAGCCGTTGTCGACCAGCAGTATTCGTGAATCGGCATTCATCAGACATCCTCGCTGTCCGTCGCTCAGGCTGAGATCAGTTGCAGGTCGAAGGGGAGACGACGGATGAACATAAATGGAACGGCTGTTCCGTTCAAACCTCACACGCCGCGCCGGCGAGTTCAGCCGCTTTCAGCATCTCGCTCCAACGCACGACCTCGCCGATGAGGATCAGCGCCGGGCGCCGCTGCGGATCATTCGTCAGCTCGTCGCCGTCCGCCAGCGTGCCGATCCGCACGTGCTGCGAGCTGAGTGTCGCATTCGAGATCACGGCCACTGCCGTGTCGCGGCGCCGGCCACCGGCCATGAGTTCGTCGGCGATCTCGCCGAATCGCTGCGTCCCCATGTAGACGCACAACGTCGCCTGCAATCCCGCCAGCGCCCGCCAATCCACCGGCGTGGTGGTTTGTCCGCCGCAGGGGTGGCCCGTCACGAAAACCATCGTCGAGCTCACGCCGCGCTGCGTGAGCGGAATCCCCGCCATCGCGCCCGCCGCCGACGCGGCCGTGACGCCCGGCACGATTTCCCACGGAATGCCGGCTTCCGTCAGCGCAGCGAGCTCCTCGCCGACGCGGCCAAAGATCATCGGATCGCCCCCCTTGAGCCGGACCACGCGCCGGCCGGTGCGCGCTTTTTCGATGAGCAAGTCGCAAATGTGATCCTGCGTCGCGCTGTGGCTGCCCAGCCGCTTGCCAACATAGATTCGCTCCGCTGGCGCCGGGCAGTGCTCGAGCAACGCGGCGTTGGCAAGATCGTCGTAGAGAACCACCTGCGCATGCTGCAGCGCCTGCACGCCGCGCAACGTGATCAGGTCCGGTGCGCCGGGGCCTGCGCCAACCAGGAGCACGCGACCGGGGGCTGTCGACGACTCGGCAGAAAGAGAAAACGTCATGGTTGCGGATTTCTGTTTACTTGTTTACTGAAGTAGTCAACTAAAGGTTTTCCTTTCCATGCCAGAAGCAGCTCCCACACCAGTCTCCGCCAACGAGGTCCTGAAACAGAACGATCCGCTGCTCGCCGGCACGATCGCCGCCACGCTTGCCGATTCCGCGGCCGATCGTTTCTCCGACGACGACACGCAGTTCCTCAAATTCCACGGATGCTATCAACAGGACGACCGCGACGTCCGCAAAACCGGCAAGAAATACCTGATGATGGTGCGCGGCCGGATTCCCGGCGGCGTGATGACGCCGGCGCAATGGATCGCGTTCGACGACCTCGCCACGCGCCACGGCAACAACACGCTCCGGATTACCACCCGCCAGAGCATCCAGTTCCACGGCGTGCTGAAGTCCGGCCTCGGCGCCTTGATCAAGGGCATCAACGCCTCGCTGCTCTCCACGCTCGCTGCCTGCGGCGACGTCAGTCGCAACGTCACCGCGTCGCCCACTCCCGCCACCAGCAAGGTCCGCGAGCAGGCCTACGCCGACGCCGTCCGGGTCGCGCTCGCGCTCGCGCCGAAGACCAAGGCTTACCACTCGATCTGGATCGACCACGTGCAGCTGAACCTCGACGAGCCCGCCAACAAGGACTTCGTCGATCCGCTCTACGGTCCCACCTACCTCCCGCGAAAATTCAAGGTGTCCTTCGTTGTTCCCCCGGTGAACGACATGGACATCTACACGAACGACCTCGGATTCATTGCGATCATCGAGAACGACCGCTTGCTCGGCTACAACGTCGCGGTCGGCGGCGGCATGGGTCGCAGTCATGGCAACGAGCAGACGTTCCCCCGGCTGGCCGACGTGATCGGTTTTGTCCAACCGGAGCACGTCATCGACGTCGCGAAGGCGGTGCTCACGATCCACCGCGATTTCGGCGACCGCGTGAATCGCAAGCACGCGCGCCTGAAGTATGTCATCGAGGAACGCGGCACCGCGTGGACCTTCGCCGAGGTCAACCGCCGCGCCGGCGGTGTGCTTTCCGCCGTGCGCCGCTACGAGTTCACCACGACGGGCGACGTCTACGGCTGGAATCGCGCCGTCGACGGCTCGTGGTTTCTCACGCTCTTCGTCGAAACCGGCCGGGTGAAGGACGCTGACGGGCGCCGGCAGAAGACCGCGCTCCGCGAGATCGCCCAAAAGCTCCCGCACATCGAATTCCGGCTCAGCGCGAACCAGAACATCATCCTGGCGAACATTCCCGACGCCGACCGTGCCACGATCGACGCGATCCTCGCCGCTCACGGCGTGAAAACCACCGACCAGGCTTCGCCGCTGCACGCCGTCGCAATGGCCTGCCCCGCACTCCCGACCTGTGGGCTCGCACTCGCCGAGTCGGAGCGGATGCTGCCCGGACTCATCGACCGGATTGAAAAGCTCGGCGCAGAGATCGGCATCGCCGGCGAAGAGATCATCATTCGCTCGACCGGTTGCCCGAACGGCTGCGCGCGGCCGTACATGGCCGAGATCGCCTTCGTCGGCAAGGCGCCTGGCCGCTACCAACTCTGGCTCGGCGGCGATGCGGCCGGCACGCGACTCAACCGGCTCTACCGCGACACCGTGAAGGATCCGGAGATCGAGACCGAGCTGCGACCGCTGCTCACGCGCTGGAAAAACGAGCGCGTGGCCGGCGAGCGGTTCGGCGATTTCGCCGCGCGTGTCCTCTGGCCGGAGATCGCCGCGGCCAAAGCCGCCCTCGCTTCCGCGTCTGCCCCCGCAGCACCCAAGCCTCAGCCCGCCCTCGTCGCCGTTTAAGTGAAGCCCGCCATCTCGGCGGGCTTTCAGATCCTGCGACCGAGGACGGGCCGCGCGCCCACGCGAACGCCCTCACTCACCTGCAACGACTCCCCCCGAGCTCCGATCACGATCTTCGAACTCCGAAACCCGATCTCCGTCCTCTCAACCCTTCGACAAGCTCAGGGCCTTCGGCGCTCAACCCTCACCTCTCAACTCCTTTCCGCGCTCTCAACTCCAGCCTCTCAGCTCTTAGCTCTCAGCTCCCACACCACCCATGTCCCCGACCGAAATTCACCACTGGAACCTCGCGCTTCGCTCGCAGTCGCCGCTGGAAATCGTCCGCTGGGCCATCGCGAAAGCCAACGGCCGCGCAATCGTCTCAACCAATTTTCGTCCTTACGAAGCTGTCGTCCTCCACCTCGCCACCCAGGTGCAGCCGGACATTCCCGTCCTCTGGGTCGACCATGGCTACAACCGCGCCGCCACGTATCGCCACGCCGAGCAGCTGCGGGCGCAGCTTGGACTCAACCTGAAAGCTTACCTGCCGCGGATCAGCCCCGCCCATCGCGACGCAATTCACGGCGAGATCCCGACGCCCGCCGACGAGGACGCGCTCAAACAATTCAGCGCCGTCATGAAGCTCGAGCCGTTTCAACGCGGCATGAAGGAACTCGCGCCTACCGTGTGGATCACCGCGTTGCGCAAGGTGCAGAATCCGAACCGCGCAGAGCTCGACATCGTCTCGCCCGACGGAAACTTCGGCACGCTCAAGGTGAGTCCCGTCTTCCACTCGAGCGACGCGGAGATGGAGGCATATCTCACGAAGCACGGCCTGCCGAACGAGTGGGACTATTTCGATCCGGCGAAGGCCGACGAGAAGCGCGAGTGCGGTCTGCATGCATCGTGGGGCGCCCAAGCGGTGGCCACGGTATGATGGTAGGGACCGCTCTTCCGCCTTCGCTAAAGCTACGGCGGACGAGCCGGCTGTCCGTCAACGGCAAACACCAATCCCCGAATCCGATCTTCGAACTTCGATCCCCCCAACCTGCGGCCGAGGACGGCCGCGCTCCCACGCACAGCGTCCGCACCCGATCTTCGATCTCCGATTCTCGACCTCCGATTTCCTAGTTCCGAACTCCGCCGCTCACCTCTCAACCCTCACCTCGCGCCGTCGCGGCGCGCTCCCGTGCCCAACTACCACCTCGATCACCTGCAGCACCTCGAAACCGAAGCGATCCACGTGATGCGCGAAGTCGCGGGCGAATTCGAACGCCCCGCGCTGCTCTTCTCCGGCGGCAAGGATTCGATCTGCCTGCTGCGGCTCGCCGAGAAAGCCTTCCGTCCCGCCGAACTGCCGCTGCCGTTGCTGAACGTCGACACCGGTCACCATTTTCCCGAGTTGAACGAATTCCGCGACCGTCGCGCCGCCCAACTTGGCGCGAAACTGATCATCCGGAAAGTCGAGGACGCGATCGCCACCGGCATCGCCACACCCGCGCCCGGCGAGGTCAGCCGCAACCGGCTGCAGATCCCCACGCTGCTCGCCGCGATCGAAGAGTTCCGCTTCGACTGCTGCATCGGCGGCGCGCGGCGTGATGAGGAAAAGGCGCGCGCCAAGGAGCGGTTCTTCAGTTTCCGCGACAGCTTTGGTCAGTGGGATCCGAAAAACCAGCGGCCGGAAATCTGGAATCTCTTCAATGGCCGGCTGAATCCGGGCGAAAACATGCGCGTGTTTCCGCTCAGCAACTGGACGGAAATGGACGTCTGGGAATACATCCGCCGCGAGAAGCTCGACGTGCCCAGCATCTACTTCAGCCATCGCCGCACCTGCGTCCGCCGCGGCGGCCAATGGCTGCCGGTAAACGGCATCGTGCCCCCCAAGCCCAACGAAACCGTACGCGAACTCGTGGTGCGCGTCCGCACCATCGGCGACATCATCAGCACCGGCATGATCGAATCACCCGCCGATGACGTCGACGACATCATCGCCGAGATCGCGGCCGCGCGCGTCACGGAGCGCGGCGCGCGCGCCGACGACCGCACGTCCGAAGCCGCGATGGAAGATCGCAAGAAGGCGGGGTATTTTTGATGCGCCGCGAAGCTTGGGATTGTAGCCGGGCTCACTGAGCCCGGCGCCGCGGTCAGCGACCGCGGCTACATCGAACCAGCATCCTCCTGAAATTTTTCATGTCCGCCACTGCCTCTCCCTCCCAGGATTCGCGATTCGTATTTCCCGAACTCGCGCCGCCGATCCCCGAGCCGCGAACGGTGACTCCGCCGGTCGACATTCTCCGCTTCAACACCTGCGGCAGCGTCGATGATGGCAAGTCCACGCTGATCGGCCGGCTGCTCTTCGATTCAAAATCGATCATGGAGGACCAGCTCGAAGCGCTCGAGCGTTCCGCGGACATCACCGGCGGCGGCCAGATCAATCTCGCCAACCTCACCGACGGGCTCCGTGCCGAACGCGAGCAGGGCATCACCATCGACGTCGCCTATCGCTACTTCGCCACGCCGCGCCGGAAGTTCATCATCGCCGACACTCCTGGCCACGTCCAATACACGCGCAACATGGTCACCGGCGCGAGCACGGCGAACCTGTCGATCATCCTCGTCGACGCCCGCGCCGGCGTGATCGAGCAGAGCCGCCGGCACACGGCCATCGCTTCGTTGCTCCGCATTCCGCACCTCGTCGTCGCGGTGAACAAGATGGACCTCGTCGAGTGGAGCGAGACGCGGTTCAACGAAATCCGCGCGCAATTTGAGGAGTTTCTTCCGCGGCTCGGGATCAAGGACGTGAAGTTCATTCCGATCAGCGCGCTCAACGGCGACAACGTCGTCACGCCTTCGACGCACACGCCGTGGTACGACGGGCCCACGCTGCTCGGGCATCTCGAGACGGTGCACATCGCGAGCGACTGGAACCTCAGCGGCTTCCGCCTGCCGGTGCAGTGGGTCAACCGACCCAACACTCCCACCGATCCGCGGTTGCACGACTTCCGGGGCTTCAGCGGTCAGATCGCCGGCGGCATCGTGCGCGTCGGACAGAAGGTGCTCGCGCTGCCGGCTGGCATCGTCTCGACGGTGAAGGAAATCTGGACCTACGACGGCACGGTCGAGGAGGCGTTTTGCCCGCAATCGGTCACGCTCGTGCTCGCGGATGATATCGATATCAGCCGTGGCAGCATCATTACCGGGCTGGAGCCGCGCATCGGCGCCGCCACCGAGCTGCACGCAAAAATCTGCTGGATGCACCCGCGCCCGCTGCAGCGCGGACGGAAGTATCTGCTCAAGCACAGCACCAACACCGTGCAGGCGGTCGTGAGTGAGATCGAACACCGGCTCGATATCAGCACGCTCGAACGCGCGAACGGGCCGACCGAGCTCGCCATGAATGATCTCGGCGAAATCCGCATCCGCACCGCGAAACCGATTTACTACGACGGTTACGCGACGAACCGGCTCACGGGCTCGTTCATCCTGATCGAGCCGGGCACCCACGCCACCGTCGGCGCCGGCATGCTCATGCCGCCCGCCGAACTCGCCCGTCCCGAGACCGGCGACTACGTGATCTGAGCGGCGTGCCCGCGAATAACGCGAAATCACGCGAACACCGAAGGTCGTGGTAGGGCGGCTCTCCGAGCCGTCCGCAAGCCGCGAACCAGCCACAGATGAACACCGATCGACACAGATCCGAACGGCCCCTGCCGGGCCTCAGCGGCTGATGCTGAACTTCTGCTGGGTGCATCCGTGTCCATCTGTGTTTTTTCACCATCGTTCCGCGAACGCTGCCTTCGGGCGTTCCGTTCTTAGCGCCCATTCGTGTGATTCGCGGGTCCACGTCTTCACGATTGGCTCGGCTTTCGTGTCGTTCGGGTGTCTAGTGCGGCTGATCCAGCAATGAAGATTTCCACCAAGGTCGATTACGCGTGCCGCGTGTTGGCGGAACTCGCGCGGCTGCACGGCAGCGGCGAGCTCGCGCAGATTGAGCACCTCGCGCGGGTGGAGAAGCTGCCGCCAAATTTTCTCGCGCAGATCCTGAGCGAACTCCGCAACGGCGGATTGATCACCAGCCGCCGCGGCATTCAGGGAGGTTACGCGCTCGCCCGACCGCCGGACCAGATCTCGCTCTACGACATCATCACGCTGATCGATGGCGCCGTGCTTGAGCTGAGCGGCAATCACGAGGGTCGCTCCGGCCGGCGGATTCGTCAGGTGTGGCTCGAGATCCGCGAATCATTCGAAGAGAAAACCAAGCGTTATACCCTCGACCAGCTCGTCACGAAGGCGCCCGAGGAAATGTACTACATCTGACGCGCGCAGTTGGGAGCGCGGCCGCCCGCGGTCGCCTTTTGGATTTCGAGCTTCGAATTTCGGCCTTCGTGCTTCGAATTTCCACGGTGGCGCCGCCGCCGCGGCATGTCATTCTTCGCACTCGCGCATCGGGCCAAGTCGCGCTTCTGTTGGCGTCCGGCATGAGTCTCGACGATATCCAACAGGCGCTGCTCGCATCCTACGCGAAGCACGGCGGCATCAATCACCTCGACGGCGTCAACCTCCCCGCGCAGTCGTCCGTGAACCAGCTCGCCGTCGATTGCATGCACCTGCTCTTTCCCGGGTTCTTCGAGAACTCGAAGCTGACGAAAGAAGCCGTCGGCGGGCATGTCGCGAAGCTGCTCACGCAGCTCGACAAACGCCTGGAAAGCGAAATTGAGAAATGCCTCCGCTTCTCCGGCATCCCCGGTCCCGCCAGCAGCGCCCGCCAGCTCACGACCAAGATTCTGACGCAGCTGCCCGCGTTGCGCGAAGTGATTCAGACAGACGTCGCCGCGGCCTACCGCGGCGATCCCGCGGCGCGCTCCATTGAGGAAATCATCCTCGCCTACCCGTGCGTACTCGTGATTTCGCTGCAGCGGTTCGCGCATGAGCTTTATCGCGCCGGCGTCCCGCTGCTGCCGCGGATGATCACCGAGTTCGCGCACGAGCGCACCGGCTGCGACCTGCACCCCGGCGCGCGCATCGGTTCACATTTTTTCATCGACCACTGCACCGGCGTGGTCATCGGCGAGACCGCGACGATCGGCCATCACGTCAAACTGTATCAGGGCGTTACGCTCGGCGCAAAATCGTTCGAGACCGACGAGGCCGGCGACCCGATCAAGGGGGTGAAACGGCATCCGGATATCGGCGACCACGTCACGATCTACGCGAACGCGACGATCCTCGGGGGCGACACGCAGATCGGCGAGAACTCGATCATCGGGTCCAACGTGTGGCTGATCAAATCTGTGCCGGCCGACTCCGTCGTCTACAACAAGGGCGAGAACCTCGTAACGCGCTCACGTCGGCAGAAGGAAGCGCTGATCGAGAATCCCTCGCACACCGACCTCCGCGCCTACGACTGGCAGATTTAGCGAGCTTCACCACGGACTCGGGATCGAGGACCGGGATCAGGGCCTAAGGACCAGCGACCAAAGACCGTAGACCCAGGACAAACGCGCTACTGCATCTGCGTGGGAGCGCGGCCGTCCCGGTGGAGTGACATAAATCCGCTTACACTTTTTCGCACCAAGCCGGGTTCGTTTGTCTTGAAGAGGAAGCCATGAGGCTTGGGGAGGGTTGAGGGAGGGGCGCAGCCCCTCCCTCACCTGAACCTACGAACGGGGACGAGGCCGGATCTGGTTAGCCGCGGGTCGATCGTGCCCAGCAGGAGGGAATCGAAGTGTACGCGGTAAAGCTGCCGGTAAGGGGTGAACGCCACGGTCAGGCCAACGAAGGCCCGACCGATGTGGCGATGGCTGCCGTCCAGCTTCACGTAGCCGTGAGGCCTGACCCGGCGAGTGACGCAGCCGAGCGGGTACTGTGGCGGCACGAGTCGGGGCAGCAGCCGGGTGCTCGGGCGGTAGAGGCTGGCCGGAGTGCGTCCGGCCAAACCCTCATGCGGACGGTCGTGGTTGTACCGGCCGCACCAGCGCTGCAGGCGTCGGACTTGCGCGCCGTAGGAGCGGGACACGGGCGTGGCGGCCTCGGCCTTGAGCATGCGGTGCATCTGCTCGTGAGCGTTGTTGTCGAGGCGGCGTTTGCGGCTGACAAACTGCACTTCGATGCCCAGCCGCTGCCACCATAGGCTCAGCGCGGTCAGGCCATACGGCCCGCTGCCGCAAAACGGCGTGCCGCGGTCAACCCGAATCGCCTGCGGCACGCCGAAGCGGCGGAACAGCCGCGCGAACACGCGGCGGACCACCGGCTCGCTCTGCCGGGGCACGGGATGGGCCGTAAGCATGAAGCGGCTGTACAGATCGCGCACCGTTAAAGCCAAGATCCACGCTCCGTCTTTGGTGTAAAAGTCTCCCTTGAAGTCCGCGGTCCAGACCGCGTTCACTCGCTCGGCGAGCACGGTGGCGGGCCGCCCCGGTCCGGCTCTAAGCTTGCGACGTCGCTGGTGCACGCGACCGGCGGCTACCAGCCACCGGTGGAGCGTCCGGCTACACGGCACTCGCTCGCCGGGATGCGTCCGCTCGAGCCACCACCGCAACTTGGGCGCACCCCAACTGGGCCGCGCCTGACGCGCGAGCAACACGCGCGCGTGCCACCGCGCCAACGCCTGGCTCACCTGTTTGGGGCGGCCCGGTTGTCGCGCAACCAGCCCGTTTACCCCCTGAGCCACATACCTCGCCGCCCACTTGTAAGCGGTCGTGCGGCTCACGCCAAACCGCGCGCACAACGCGGTCACCGACACCGTGCCTCGCGTCATCTCCCGAGCGAGAGCCTGACGCTGCTGCTCCGCCGTTTTGATCTTCCAGGGCATCGCACCCCAGAAAAAGTGTCAGCGGATTTATGGCACTAAGTGTAAACGAATATGTGGCACTGTGCCTCCCTGGCCGCTGACTCGATCCGATTCAATCGCAGGGAACGCAGAGTTCCCCCAAAAAAACACGCTTGCGCCTGGGAACGCGGGCAACTTGTCCGCCGTAGCCTCTGGCGAGGGCTCGCTCTTGCCCACCATTCCGTCCAGCGATGTCGCGCTCTCAATGTCCCTGGCGTGGGGCGTATCCCATCCCTCACCTAACGCCGAGACGCGAAGCCGCCGGCGTCGGGCCGACTCGTTGAGCTTTGCGTCCCTGCGTCGTTCTGACTTAAGCCATCACGTGCTGCGTTCGACCGGTTCGTGCACGATGCCGGGATCGTAAATGCCAATGGTGCCCTCGTTGACGTTCTGGATCAGGATCCCGTAATAGAACTCCTTTTTGTTTTCGCTCACCTCGGAGCACATGTCCGTGATCGTCAGCTCGCTGCTATCCTCGTCGCGATTCAGCATCACCTGCGGAAACTCCTGACGGCCGACCTCCTTCTTGTTCTCCTCGTTCCTCGAGCTGAACGCCACGCCAAGAATCGTGTAGTTGTCGTTCGCGCCGGTCCCAGCGGGAAGCTGATAGGTAATCTCCGCTCCATTGCGGTATCCTTCGTCCACTTTGATTTTGATCTTCTGTGGAACGCCTTCGGGCGGATCTTCCGGCTCGAGCTTGAATGGCGAGCCCTTCGATCGTTGCTTCGCGGATATATCCACGAGATCGGATAACTTTGCCTTCACATACGGCGCGGCAACGCCGGGACCAAACTCCCCGCTTGTCTTGTTGAACTGCGTCACCGTCAGTTTGACTCTTGCGCGGTACATATCGTCTCCGGGTTATTGGTTTTGGGTTTCGTTGGTTGACCACGAGGCGACGTCCAGAATGGGCGCCGCCAAGGGATCGGAAGAGTGATAGCCGCACTGCCTCAGTCGCTCGACCAAAGGGTTTGCCCGGTCGAGCATTCCCAACAACACGTAGGCTTGTGCGCCTGGGTCCAGCAATCGGCAGTCTTTGGTGGTCGCCAACCGGGTGCGAAGGAGTGCCAGCACTTCTCGCCAGTGCTCCTGTGCACGCGCAACCCGTCTTTGCTCCATCGCGATTCGGCCCGCGAGTAGATGAGCCTGTGCCGCTTCAGCACAGACGTTGGCGTCGGCCTGCCCCTCTCGAACGAGCGCTTCGCCCACTTCAATCGCTCGCTCAATATCGCCTTCTGCTTGGTCAACTCGACCAGCCGCCAGACGGTCTGCGCTTTGCATGCGCAGTGTCTCCGCAAGAAGTCGCTTCAGCGCCCGAGAGGAAGGCTCCGATTTGACCATCATTTCGAGTTCCGTCAGCGCTTCCGACAAAGCAGCGCCATATTCCTCAGAACCTGGGCGCCCACCCACTATTCGAGCGTGCAGGGCCTCCGTCCGCCACCATTTGTTTGCCGGATCGAATGCCACCAACTCATTCATCAGCCCTATCGCCCGGGCATACGAATTATCAGCCGCAATCCGGAGGCCCAGTGACCGTTTCACTTCGCCCGCGAATATCAGGCTTTTGGCCACGCGATAGCGCCAATGCGGCACCGCCGGCTCCAACGACGCGATTCTTTCGAATAGGGACGCGGCCTCCGCATAACAGTCCATCGCCGCGACAAAGTCGCCATCACGCCGAGAAATCTCCCCCAGCCACGACGCGATCTCCGCCAGCCTCATTTGGAGTTGTACGTCGCCTGGTGCTGCGATCAGCAGCTCCTTAACCATCCGTCCCTCGGCTGCGAACCCTGCCCGTGCCGTCACGAAATTCTCAGCATCCACATCCAACACGGCGATATTGTGGTAGCCCCACGCCAGCTCGCTCTGGGCACGTGGCGTTTCACCTTCAGTGTGCAAAAGAGCGAACGCCGAATCGCGGTAGCGCGTGAGCCACTCGCGTTCCGCCACAGCATCTCCTCGCCTGCGTGCCACGAACCCGATCCAGTACTCCGCCTGCGCGCGCTCGAAGAGCATGTCGCCATCCCGCGGATGCCGCGACGCCAGCGCCGCTGCGCGGGTGTAGCCGGCGGTGAACGCCGCGTGGGCGTCGGCGTAGCGATTCTGGTCGAGCCGGATCTGACCGATCTGCGTCAAAGCTTTCGCCTGCCGTGCCAGCGCCGTGTCCGTCAACTCCTCCGGCTTCAGCGCCGCGAAATACGCCATCGCTTTCTCGCCCACCGAATCCAGTAGCGCCAGCCGGCCGATCTTCTGCAACTCCGTCCGAAAATCACCGAGCATGAACGTGAGCAAATCCTCCGCCTGCTCCTGCCGCCGCTGCGCATCGGTGCGCGCCACCGCCTCCGCCCGGCTCGCCGCCTGGGCGAGATCGCGCTCGGCGTTCGCAATTCGTTCCGCGCGGGTGGCGCGCACCGCCTGGCGCACGCTCACGACCGTGCCGACGATCAACGCCAACGCGATCGCCGCCGCACTCGCACACGCCAGCCGGTTCCGCGCGACAAACCGCTCCAGCCGATAGCCCGCGTTCGGCGGCCGCGCCTCCACGGGCTCCTGCCGCAGGTGCCGCAACACGTCATCGGCCAGTTCCCGTGCGCTGCCGTAGCGACGGTCGCGGTCCTTCTCCAGGCAGCGCATCACGATCCAGTCGAGATCGCCGCGGAGCGCTGAGGAAAGCTGCTTCGGTGTCACCCCTCGAGCAGCGGCCACCGAGATATTCGGCGGAGTCGCGGTTGGAGTTCGCTTCCCACGCCGGTGAAACCGCAGCCAAACCGAGGATCGATCGACCACGGATCTCACCGATATCCACGGATTCCCTGCCTCTTTCACGTCATCCATCCGTGTCGATCCGCGTAATCCGTGGTCACTCAGGGTTGGCAGGGCCACACCGACGACCGCCGATGGCCGCGGCGATTCGACCTCGCGGATGATCCGCCGCAGCTCGTCGACTCCCGCCCGGCTGAGCGTCTTCGGATCGAACGGCAGGCGGCCGCACAGCAGCTCGTAGAGCACGATCCCGAGCGCGTAGATGTCGCTGCGCGTGTCGATGTCGCCATCGCGTCGATCCGCCTGCTCCGGGCTCATGTAGGCCGGCGTACCGATAAACTGATCCACGCCCGTCACCAGCGTCTGCTCGGTCAGCCGGTCCTGGGTCGCCTTCGCGATGCCGAAGTCGATCACCTTCGGCGCCGGTTCGCCGTCGCGCAGCGCCACGAGGATGTTCGACGGCTTCACGTCGCGGTGAATGATTCCCTTCTGGTGTGCGTGCTGCAGCGCCAGGCACACCCGCGCGAACAGCTCCAGCCGCGCCGGAATTGTCAGCCTATGCTCATCGCAGAACTTCGTGATCGGCAGCCCGTCGACCAGTTCCATCACGAAGAACGGCCTCCCCGCGCCGGTCGCGCCGGCATCGAACACCCGCGCGATGTCGGGATGGTCCATCAACGCCAGCGCCTGCCGCTCGGCCTCGAACCGCGCGATCACCGTCCGTGTATCCATGCCGAGCTTGATCACCTTCAGCGCGACGCGTCGGTGCACCGGCATTTTCTGCTCCGCAAGATAAACCGCCCCGCAGCCGCCCTCCCCGATCTTCTGCAGCAGCAGATAACGGCCGATCACGTCGCCGGGCTTTTCCTCGTCGGGCAGCGGCAGCGGCGCGCCGGCGGGTTTTTCCAGAAACGCTCCCGCCGCATTATGTCCCGCGAGCAACGCTTCGATCCGCGCCCGCTGCGCGGGATCACTCGCGCACGCCTGGTCGAGCAGCGCAGCCCGGGCGGCGGTTGGCAGCTCGATGGCGTCAGCGAAGATTTCGTCGTCGCGATCCACGGCGAGACGGGCAGCAAAGCGGGAGAAGCGGGAGGGAAGCCGCGGCGCGGCGGCACGCCCGCAAGCCAAGGCGCGACCGAGAGCTCGAAAGGTGAAGCGCGGAGCTGCGGGCGCTGTCGCCGCAGAGTGGATGTAACAATTGGCTGGCTTTATGACAAGGCTCGATCTGGGCCGGCGAGCCGCACGCAGAAAGCCGGGCAGGCACGATTGTAGGGCGGGGTCTCCCGACCTCGCCGGGTCGCAGAATGCGGCGGGGGCAGGAGACCCCGCCCTACCGCCGCGTCCGTCGTCGTGGCGACATTCACCACACCATGGCGCGAGCGCGCAGTCACTCGCGCAGCTGACTGGCTTCCGCGGTAACATGCTGCACTTCGACCGTGAACCAGAAATTGGAGCCGCAGCCCTCGACGCTGGTGACGCCGATTTCGCCGTGCATGAGCTCGGCGAGCCGCCTGCAAATCGCGAGCCCCAAGCCGGTGCCGCCGTAGCGGCGCGCCGTCGAGCACTCGGCCTGGACGAACGGCTGAAACAGCGAAGCCTGCGCGCATCGCGGCACGCCAATGCCGGTGTCGATCACCTCGCAGCGCAGCTGCAGCCCCTCGGCCGTCGGTCCATCGAAACGCACCTTCACCACCACGCGTCCGCGCTCGGTGAACTTCACCGCATTGCCCACCAGGTTCAGCACGATCTGCCGGAGTCGCAGCGGATCGCCGCGCACCCGCGTCGGCACGGCACGGTCGATTTCGAGCGAGAGATCGAGTTTTTTGTACGCCGCGGCGTCCGCGTGCAGCATCATCGCGTGCTGCAGCTCCTCGACGAGGTCGAAATCGATTCGCTCCAACACCAGCCGCCCGGATTCGATCTTCGCGAGATCCAGCACGTCGTTGAGGATCGCGAGCAAGGCCGCACTGCTCACCTGCAGCGTCTCAACCAGCTCCGCCTGCTCAGGGTTCAGCGCCGTGTCGCGGAGCAGGTTCGCCACTCCGATCACTCCGTTCACCGGCGTCCGGATCTCGTGGCTGAGATACGCCAGAAACAGGCTCTTCGCGCGGTCCGCCGCCTCTGCCGTCTCTTTGGCGGCGCGCAGTTCGTGCTCCACCCGCGCCCGCCGTCCGATCTCCACGCAGAGAGCTGCATTCTTGGTCTCGAGTTCGGCGGTGCGAAGGCGGATGCCGTGCAGAATCTCGCGCTTCCGGGTGCTCTCCCGTTGCAGTAGGATCCACCGTTCCGTGAGCCGGTGCCCCAGCCACGTGATCCAACGGCGCAGCCAGTGCCGGCCGGTCCGGGGCTGCGAGGAAGCCGTGAACAAGGCGGACGCTAATTCTTCGCTGGTTGGATTTCCGGCGGTGGCAATGGGCAGCGGCTCGAGAATGCTCATGCCTTTCAAAGCGCGATTCGCGCGCGAAAGGGGCCAGACGCGCGAAATCTGTGCTGTAGCCGGCCTCGCTGAGGCCGGCCGCCGGGGTCAGCGACCCCGGCTATAGTCCGCAACCGATGCTTCACATCCGCCCGTCGCGCGCTCAGGCTGTGGCGCGTGAAGGACGGAGAGATCACGCGCGTGCTGCAGCGGATCGAACAAGGCGACGCCCACGCCGCCGAGGAGCTGTTGCCTCTCGTCTACGCCGAGCTGCGCCGGCTCGCCGCCGCCCGCCTGGCGGCCGAAGCAGGCGGGCAGACGTTGCAGCCGACCGCCCTCGTGCACGAAGCCTGGCTGCGATTGGGCGGCGACGCCCAGCCGCAGTGGGCCAATCGCGCCCACTTTTTCGCCGCCGCCGCCGAGAGCATGCGGCGTATCCTGATCGACAATGCCCGACGCAAAAAGGCGGAGCGTCACGGCGGCTCGCTCGCGAAAGTGAGCGCGAGCGCCACCGGCTTCGACGTGGCCGCTCCCGAGGCCGACGACGAGGAGTTGCTGTTGATCAACGAAGCTCTCGAAGCCCTCGCCGCGCACGATTCCCGCAAGGCCGAACTCGTGAAACAGAAATACTTCGCCGGACTCACGCTCGAAGAGGCCGCTGAGGTGCTGGGCATTTCGGTCCGCACCGCCAAGCGCGATTGGGCCTACGCTCGCGCCTGGCTGTTCAATGAAATCCAGCGGCTGCGCGGCTCGGCGTAAACTGACTGATGGGGACGCGACGCCCTCGTCGCGTCTTCGGCGAAAACCGCGACAAGGGTGCCGCGGCGCCAGGTGGAGCGGCTTGCCCTCAAGCCGCTGGTGTAGTGGAAGCCGCCAAGCTCTCGTCGAAACGCTGACGCGTTCAGCTCCCCCAAACCAATGCGTCGGGGCAACGCGCGTCACCACCGCGTTTCGTTCCGGCCCTCACGCTTTGTGTTGAGTCCAACGGCGTTCGTCCACAGGGTCAGCTCACCCCAGCCCGCGCTTCGATGAAGCCCGCGACCATCGTCTTTTCCGCTACCGGCACCATCCAGACCTATCGCGTGGAGATGCCTGGCATGTATGCGATTGAAGCCGCTGGCGCTCAAGCCGGCGCCACCGTAGTCGACTCCGGGGCGAAAGGCGCACGACTCAGCGGCATGTTTTCTCTCAAGAAAGGCGACCTCCTCAAGATCGTCGTGGGCCGTCGCGGCGCTCCCGCCAACGCGCCGCACCAACTGCTGGGCGGCAGCGGGGGATCCTCGCTGGTGTGGACCGGTTCGTCGGATTTGCCCCAGCCCATCAAGCTGATGCTTTCCGCGCGCGGCGGCAAAGCGGCGCACGCTTCGCCGGTGGCCGCGAGCATTGCCGCCGATGTCGGAGGCTGGATGATGCATCCGGAAATTGATCCGGCCACCACCCAGGCGCTGTCGACACAGTGGACGCGGGTTGCCGAAACCCGCAGTGACAGCACGCTCGCGGACCACGTCCGGATCGACCGCGCGGGCTACAATGCGGGCGCATTTCCCAGTGCCAGGCCCAACGTCCAGGAAGGCGACGGCTTTGTCTCGATTCGACCGGTCATGGCTGAATCCACCGACTCTGAATCCGCGCCCATCCTGTCGGAGCAACCTGCGAGTCACAATTCCGGCGGGACCCGCTCCGCTACCGGCGGGCAGGTCCTCAGCAGTTCCGCGCCGGCAACCGCCGCGGTCCCTCCGCCCACCAAAGCTCCCTCGCCAACGGTGCTGCCGCAAGTCGCGCCACGCGCCCGCCTGCTGGATCACCTGCTGCGCAGCCGTCGCCCCGGAAAGCGCGAGTAGGCGGAGCGGGTCGCGCCCACCTGTAGGGGCCGGCCGCGGGAGCGCAGGGATCTCGCGCGGGAGAAGGACTACGAGGACACACGCCAAACGGAACGCGAGCAGCCCCCGCTCGCAGGCCGCATTTGAGCTTTTCGCCTTTTGCTTTCCGCTTACAGCTTGAGGCTCACGCCATGCTCCGTTTCATCGCCCGCCGCCTATTCGAGACCATCCCGGTCTTGTTGGTCCTGATCACGGCGACGTTTTTCATGATCCGGTTCGTACCCGGAGGTCCGTTCACCGCGGAAAAAGCCGTCACGCCCGAAGTGCTGCGCAACCTCGAGGCCCACTACGGACTCGATCAACCGCTGCACCGACAATATCTCGACTACCTCCGCAGCCTCCTGCACGGCGATCTCGGGCCGTCCTTCAAATACCCCAACCGCACGGTCAACGAGATCATCGCCGACAAGCTCCCCACCTCACTCGAACTCGGCGCGTGGTCGTTGCTCGTCGCGCTGGGAATCGGGCTGCCGCTCGGTGTGTTGGCGGCGGTGAAGCGCAACACTTGGCTCGACTACCTCGCCTCCTCGTCGGCGATGATCGGAATCTGCGTGCCGACATTCGTCATGGGCCCGCTGCTGGTTCTGCTCTTCGGGATCCAGCTGCGCTGGGTCAACGCGTCCGGCTGGTATGAACCGGTCGATCGCGTGCTCCCCTCGCTCGTGCTCGGATTCTTTTACGCGGCCTACATCATGCGTCTCACTCGTGGCGGCATGCTCGAGGTGCTGCACCAGGACTACATTCGCACGGCGCGCGCCAAGGGCGCCAGCGAAGCCCGCGTAATCTTTCGGCATGCGCTGCGCGGCGGCATCCTGCCCGTCGTGTCGTTTCTCGGGCCGGCGATCGCTGGCATTCTCACCGGCTCGTTTGTCATCGAGACGATTTTCCAGATTCCCGGGCTCGGCCGCGAATTCGTGAACAGTGCCTTCAACCGCGACTACACGCTCGTACTCGGCACCGTCATCCTTTACGCGGTGCTCGTCGTCGCGATGAACCTTGTCGTCGACGTCGTTCAGGTCTGGCTCAACCCGAAGCTGAAGTTCGAGTGAAGAACCACCCCCCGAATCACGCCAATGCACGCGAACAAAGTCATCGCCGGTGCTGATCGTCCACACGCGATTCAACGATCCGGCTGTCTTTCACTTTCGCGCCGATTCGCGTGATTCGCGGGCTTCCTTCTGATGCGTTCCCTTTCTCCCGCCTCTCTTCCCTCCGCCGAGCTCGCGCCCGACCAGCTCGAGCAGGGTTCGTCGTTGTGGAGCGATGCGCTGCACCGGCTGCGGAAAAACCGGTTGGCGGTCTTTGGCGCCGGCGTGCTGCTCGTGCTCGCACTGCTCTGCGCGTTCGGCCCGCTGTTCGCGCAATCCTACCAAGAGCAGAACCTGGAGCTGGGCGCCATGGCGCCCAGTGCCGCGCACTGGCTCGGCACCGACACGCTCGGCCGTGACCTCTTTTCGCGCGTGCTCTACGGCGGCCGGATCTCGCTCACGGTCGGATTGGTCGCGACGTTCGTGGCGCTGACGATCGGCGTCACCTACGGCGCGGTCGCGGGCTACTTCGGCGGCAAGACCGATATCGTGATGATGCGGATCGTCGACATCCTCTACGCGCTGCCGTTCACGATTTTCGTGATCCTGCTGATGGTGTTCTTCGGTCGGAACATCTTCCTGCTGTTCTTCGCGATCGGCGCAGTGGAATGGCTGACGATGGCGCGGATCGTTCGCGGTCAGGTGCTCTCGATCAAGAAAATGGAATTCATCGAGGCCGCACGCTCGCTCGGCTTCGGCAAGCGCCGGATCATTTTCCGCCACATGATCCCGAACATCCTCGGCCCGATCATCGTCTACGCGACGCTCACGATTCCGGCGGTCATGCTGCTCGAGGCGTTCCTCAGTTTCCTTGGACTCGGCGTGCAACCGCCGATGAGCTCGTGGGGCGTGTTGATCAAGGACGGCGCGGAAAAGATGGAGGAGTTCTGGTGGCTGCTGGTGTTTCCCGGCGGGATTTTTTCGCTCACGCTGTTTTCGCTGAACTTCCTGGGCGACGGCTTGCGCGACGCGCTCGACGTGCGCTCGTCGAAAGATTGAGGTTCGGAGGTGGCACGGGCGTCCCGCCCGTGGACGGCGCTCCGCGCCGCCAGCTTGAGCAAGGCTCCTGATCACGCGACACGGGCGGGACGCCCGTGCCACGCACCGATTCCCCCGCAACTTTGGGTTGGCACACGTCCCGAAAGCTCCGTTTGATCCTTCGCCCACATGCAACGCTTCCGCCCCTATTTCCACTACCTGCGGCCGCTGCGCGGGCAGTTGATCTTGGCGCTGTTCTGCTTGTGCATCTATTCCGCCGCGAGCGGCTTCGGTCTGCCCACGATGCTGCAGATCGTATTCAAGCCGATCTTCGAGGCCGAGGCCCGCAACCTCACGGTCATGGAGATTGCCGGATTGGCCATGATCATCCCGGCCGTGTTCTTCCTCCGCGGCATCTCGGGCTATTTCAGCTCCTACCTTTTCCAATTCATCGGCACGCGCGTGCTTGAGGGCATCCGGCTCGATTATTTCCGCAAACTCCAGGTACTGCCGCTGGCCGAACTCCAAAAACACGCGGCCGGTGATTTCACCTCGCGCGTGATCAACGACGCGCAACAGGTCCAGACCGTCATCACCGCGCTCGCCAACGACGGCATCAAGCACCCGCTCACGCTGGTCGCCGCGGTCGGTTTCGTGATCTACGCCGCGTTCCACAGCAACGTCGGCATCGCCGTCCTGTGCCTCGCCATCGTGCCGCTCTGCGTATTCCCCATCCGGTTCGTCGCGCGGAAGGTCCTCCGCCGCGCCCATCAGGCCCAGGCGCAAATCGGCTCGCTGTCCTCGCAGGTCACCGAAAACCTGGCCGCCGTGCGCGAGGTGCGCGCCTTCGGACTCGAAGAGCGCTCCACGCAGCGTTTTCACGCCACGAGCCGCGAGCTGTTCGCGGCGCAGCTGAAGATCGTGAAGTATGCCCAGGCGCTGAATCCCATCATCGAGGTGATCTCCGCCGGCGGCATCGCGCTGACGCTCATCTTCGCCTACGAGAGCGGCGTCACCCTCACGGACCTCACCGCGGTCTTGCTGGCGCTCTACATGTGCTACGATCCGGTCAAGAAGCTCGGTTATCTCAACACCGATCTGAAACGGGGCGCGGCCGCTCTCGACCGGCTCGAGCCGGTCCTTCACGCCCCCGTGGCCATCGCCGATCCGGCCACTCCCGTGCCGATCACCCGGCTCCGCGGCGACATCGCGTTCGACCACGTGACATTCGCCTACAATGGCGGCGAGCCGGCGCTGCGCGATGCTTCGATCACCATCCCCGCGGGGACGGTTTGCGCGCTGGTCGGTCCCAGCGGCGCCGGCAAGACCACGTTCGCCAACCTGGTGCCGCGCTTCTACGAAGTGGGTGCCGGCCGTGTCACCGTTGATGGCCACGACGTGCGCGCGCTCCGGCTCGCGGACCTCCGCCGCAACATCGCGATCGTCTCGCAGGACCCGGTGCTGTTCAACGACACCATCTACAACAACCTCTTGCTGGGCCGGCCCGACGCCACGCGCGAAGAAGTCGTCGCCGCGGCCGTCGACGCGCATGCCGACGAATTCATCCGCAGCTTTTCCGACGGCTACGACTCGACCGTCGGTGAGCGCGGCGCGCTTTTGTCGGGCGGACAAAAGCAGCGGCTCGCGCTGGCCCGCGCGTTCCTGCGCAACGCCCCCATCCTCATCCTCGATGAGGCGACCTCGGCGCTCGATTCGCAGAGCGAGCAGATGATTCAGGAGGCACTCAAGAAGCTCGTGGTGGGCAAGACCGTGCTGATCATTGCGCATCGGTTTAGTACGATCCGCGACGCGACCATGATCCTCGTGTTCGACCGCGGCGAGATCGTCGCGTCCGGCGCCCACGCCGAACTCTACGCCGGCAACGAACTCTACAAGTCGCTCTACGATCAGCAGAATGTCGGCGCGACGATCGGCAACGGGTTGTAGGTTGTGTAGGGGGAGCCTGGGAGCGCGGGCATCTCGCCCGCACGTTCGGCTCCGGGTTCTGGATTTGAGTTCGGTGTTTCGATGCTCGGCGTTCAGCGTGGGAGTCCTCGGGCGCAGCAAGCCTGCGCCCCGACACGTCAAGCCCCGCGCTTTCCGCTTTCAGCTTTCCGCCTAGTGCTTACTGCTTCTGTCATGCCCGAAGAGCCGCCACGTCAGCTCAGCAAACTCGCCGAGGAGCTCGTCGGCGACTTGCGCGGCTTGGGCTCGGCGGAGCCACGTCGCTCGGTCAAACGCCCCACGCAGGACCTCAAGTCGGTCGTGGAGCAGCTGGTCACCAAGTATCACATCGGCCAGGAATCCGCGGAGCAGACGATCCGCGATCACTGGGTCGAAATCGTCGGCGCCGCCAACGCCAGCTACTCGCATGCCGCGAGCATTGAGCGCAACCGGCTGCTCGTCCTCACCAGCCACTCGGTCGTGCGGAACGAGCTGTTCCATCACCGCGAGCAGATTGTGGAGCGAATCCGCCAACTGCCCGGCTGCGGCGGCGTCAAGTCGTTGAATTTGCGCGCGGGGTAGTGGCGCTGGTGCGGCACGGGCGTCCCGCCCGTCTGTGGCGCGCATCTTTTGCCAGCGTATCGCGGCGCGGCTTGCCTGTCGTAGCCTTACCAGGCGAAGTCGGAAACGCCGTCCACGGGCGAGACGCCCGCGCCACCGCGACCGCATTTAAGCCACTTCGCATCCGCAAACTTTCTTCACGAAATTTGCGCTTGCTCCATCCCGGCTGATTCCAGACTGTCTCGCCCTTGCGTCAGTGGAAGTCCGCCGGTTGCGGACTCCCACCATGATTGGTCCCGCTCCCGCGGGATTGGAACGGTGACGCCGGCAAAGCCGCGATTACGGTCGAGGCGAAGCGGGCGGCACGGAGCCGCGAGGCTCCCTACAATCGTGAAATTCAACCCATAAACCATGTCCACGACCGTCGTTAAACCCGAAATCATCGCTCAGTATAAGACTCACGACAAAGACACCGGCTCGTCCGAGGTCCAGGTCGCGTTGCTCACCGCCCGGATCAACCACTTGACCGAGCACCTGCGCACGCACCGCAAGGACTTCCACTCGCGCCGCGGTCTGCTGCAGATGGCCAGCCGTCGTCGTAAGCTCCTCGATTACCTCAAGAAGCACGACCTGCCGAAGTATACCGAACTCCTGCAGAAGCTGAACCTCCGCAAGTAACCCTTTCAGTCACACGGGCGACCCGATCCGCGGGTCGCCCGTGGTTTTTTCCGACACTCGATTCCGACCGGGACATTTCCGTTTGTTGCCAGGTAGGGCGCGTTATCCTTAACGCGCCGCGGCGGATTAAGGATAATCCGCCCTACCCGCCAGACACCAAACGGAAATCTCTCGCGTTGGAGCGGGGATGACGAAGCGGGTTGTCGCCTAGTTCGACCAGAACCCCACCGCAGTGGCTCCATGCCGCTGCCGTCCCGCACCTGCGGGACCCGAGTTGCCGCCAGTCGTGTGTTGCTGGCCCGGCTCGTTCCTATCCGCAGACACAGCATCCGATCCGAAACGAATCGATAGAATGAATCAGAAATACTCCGTCACGGTCCCCGAGTTGGGGATCACGTTCTCCACCGGCTCCATCGCCCAGCTCGCCAACGGCGCCGTCAATGTCCAGGTCGGCGAGACCAACGTGTTTGTTACCGCCTGCGTCGCGCAGACCACCAAGCCGGGCCAGGATTGGTTCCCGCTCACGGTCGACTACCGTGAAAAATACGCCGCCGCCGGCCGCTTCCCCGGTGGTTACTTCAAGCGCGAAGGCCGTCCGTCGGAAAAGGAAATCCTCACCTCCCGGCTCTGCGACCGTCCGTGCCGCCCGCTCTTCCCCGAGGGTTTCCTCAATGAGGTCCAGATCATCGGCCAGCTGTTCTCCGCCGATCTGGTCAACGAATCCGACATCTCGATGGTCAACGGCGCCAGCGCCGCACTCGCCATCTCCGATATTCCGTGGAACGGCCCGATCGCGGCCGTCCGCGTCGCCGAAATCGAAGGCAAGTTCGTCGCCAACCCGACCATCGACCAGATGTTCGCCTCGTCGCTCGACCTGATCTACGTCGGCAACGAAAAGGACATGCTGATGATCGAAGGCTCCGCGGACCAGATCCCGGAAGAGCGCTTCATCGAGGCGCTGGCGTTCGGCCATGAGTCGATCCAGCCGATCCTCAAAGCCATCAAGGAACTCGTCGCCCAGTGCGGCAAGCCGAAGGGCACGTTCCCGCTCGTCGGCGCCACGCCCGAGGCCCGCACCATCATCGAGCGCGTCGTCCCGACCGAGCGGCTGATCGAAGCGATCTTCGGCAAGGAAAAGGCCGTCCGCGCCAACGCCGTGAAGCTGCTCAAGGAAGAGGCCAAAGCGGCGCTCACCGCCGAACTCGGCGAAGGCAAGTTCACCGACGTCGACTTGAACGTCGTGTTCGAGGATCTCCAATACAAGGCCTACCGCAAGACGGTGCTCGAACGCGGCGTCCGCGCCGACGGCCGCGGCCAGAAGGACATCCGTCCGCTGCAGGCGCAGGTCGGCGTGCTCCCGCGCGTGCACGGCTCCGCCATGTTCCAGCGCGGTGACACGCAGAACATCGCGCTCACCACGCTCGGTCCCACCAAGGATGCGCAGGATCTCGACGCCCTCACCGGCGGCGTGAAGTCGAAGTCGTTCCTGCTCCACTACAACTTTCCGCCGTTCTCCGTCGGCGAAACCGGCCGGTTCACCGGTCCGGGCCGTCGCGAAATCGGCCACGGCGCACTCGCCGAGCGTTCGCTCGTCCCGGTGCTACCGCCCGAGGATGTGTTCCCCTACTCGATCCGCGTCGTGTCCGAGATCATGGCCTCCAACGGCTCGACCTCGATGGCCTCGATCTGCGGCGGCTGTCTGTCGCTGATGGACGCCGGCGTGCCGATCATCGCGCCTGTCGCGGGCATCTCCTGCGGTCTGATGACCCAGAACGCTTCCGACGGCTCGATCGAGAAGTGGGTCACGATCACCGATATTCTCGGTGAGGAAGACCACTTCGGCGACATGGACTTCAAGCTCGCCGGCACCAGCAAGGGCATCACCGGCTTCCAGCTCGACCTCAAGATCAACGGCCTGCCTTTCGAGATCGCGAAGACCGCCATCATGCAGGCACGCGACGCCCGGATGGAAATCCTCAAGGTCATGCTCGGCTCGCTGCCCGCGCCGCGCGCCGATCTCAGCAAGTACGCCCCGCGCATCCAAACGATCCAGATCGATCCGGAAAAGATCGGCCTGCTCATCGGGCCCGGTGGCAAGACGATCCGCCGCATCACCGAGACGACCGGTGCGCAGATCGACATCGCCGAGGACGACTCGGGCAAGGTGTTCGTTTACTCGAACAACGCCGAGGCGATGAACCGCGCCATCCAGGAGATCGACTCTCTCTGTGGCGGCGGCGGTCCTGGCGGCAGCAAGGGCCCCGCGATCGAGGTCGGCAAGATCTACACCGGCCGTGTGACCGGCGTGAAGGAGTTCGGCTGCTTCGTCGAGTGCACCCCCGGCAACGAGGGCCTGTGCCACGTGAGCGAGCTGGCCGACTTCCGTGTCCGTCGCACTGAGGACGTGGTGAAGATGGGCGATTCGATCACGGTGAAGTGCATCGGCATCGACGAGCGTTCCGGCAAGGTTCGCCTCAGCCGCAAGGCCGCGATGAAGGAACTCGAAGCGCAGAAGCAGAGCAGCGAAGCCGCTCCCGCGCAGTAATCACCAGCCATGGGGACGCGACGCCCTCGTCGCGTTCCTCCGTCTCTCCAGCGCCGGTCTCCCGACCGGCGCTTTTTTGTAGCGGCAGGCCTCCGTGCCTGCCGTTTCCGCGCGACTGCGGTCGCCCCGGCCGTTCCGGATCGATCCTGCGGGCAGGAGGCACAGTGCCACATATTCGTTTACACTTAGTGCCATAAATCCGCTGACACTTTTTCTGGGGTGCGATGCCCTGGAAGATCAAAACGGCGGAGCAGCAGCGTCAGGCTCTCGCTCGGGAGATGACGCGAGGCACGGTGTCGGTGACCGCGTTGTGCGCGCGGTTTGGCGTGAGCCGCACGACCGCTTACAAGTGGGCGGCGAGGTATGTGGCTCAGGGGGTAAACGGGCTGGTTGCGCGACAACCGGGCCGCCCCAAACAGGTGAGCCAGGCGTTGGCGCGGTGGCACGCGCGCGTGTTGCTCGCGCGTCAGGCGCGGCCCAGTTGGGGTGCGCCCAAGTTGCGGTGGTGGCTCGAGCGGACGCATCCCGGCGAGCGAGTGCCGTGTAGCCGGACGCTCCACCGGTGGCTGGTAGCCGCCGGTCGCGTGCACCAGCGACGTCGCAAGCTTAGAGCCGGACCGGGGCGGCCCGCCACCGTGCTCGCCGAGCGAGTGAACGCGGTCTGGACCGCGGACTTCAAGGGAGACTTTTACACCAAAGACGGAGCGTGGATCTTGGCTTTAACGGTGCGCGATCTGTACAGCCGCTTCATGCTTACGGCCCATCCCGTGCCCCGGCAGAGCGAGCCGGTGGTCCGCCGCGTGTTCGCGCGGCTGTTCCGCCGCTTCGGCGTGCCGCAGGCGATTCGGGTTGACCGCGGCACGCCGTTTTGCGGCAGCGGGCCGTATGGCCTGACCGCGCTGAGCCTATGGTGGCAGCGGCTGGGCATCGAAGTGCAGTTTGTCAGCCGCAAACGCCGCCTCGACAACAACGCTCACGAGCAGATGCACCGCATGCTCAAGGCCGAGGCCGCCACGCCCGTGTCCCGCTCCTACGGCGCGCAAGTCCGACGCCTGCAGCGCTGGTGCGGCCGGTACAACCACGACCGTCCGCATGAGGGTTTGGCCGGACGCACTCCGGCCAGCCTCTACCGCCCGAGCACCCGGCTGCTGCCCCGACTCGTGCCGCCACAGTACCCGCTCGGCTGCGTCACTCGCCGGGTCAGGCCTCACGGCTACGTGAAGCTGGACGGCAGCCATCGCCACATCGGTCGGGCCTTCGTTGGCCTGACCGTGGCGTTCACCCCTTACCGGCAGCTTTACCGCGTACACTTCGATTCCCTCCTGCTGGGCACGATCGACCCGCGGCTAACCAGATCCGGCCTCGTCCCCGTTCGTAGGTTCAGGTGAGGGAGGGGCTGCGCCCCTCCCTCAACCCTCCCCAAGCCTCATGGCTTCCTCTTCAAGACAAACGAACCCGGCTTGGTGCGAAAAAGTGTAAGCGGATTTATGTCACTCCACCAGATGCCCGCGCTCCCACGCAAGCGTCTGCGCGCGCCTTGCTGGTTCTCAGATCGAGAACCAGTAGCTCATCTTCACCAAAAACGTGTTGTCCGGATGCGTCTCGAGCAGCCGGCGATATTCGTCGGCATACGTGAACGTTCCTAAATCCCGATCGTCTCCGCGGTGCTGGGACCAGACCGCATACAGCGTTGAGCCCGGCCGGAATTCCCACTTCAGCACCAGATTCGAGTTCAGCTCGCGCCAGTCGAAATCCGGATCATCGAACCGAAACGTCTCGGTCCGCCAGCGCGCCGTGTAGCCATCCGCATCGGCCCGCGTCGTGTCGAGCCATTCGAACCGGTCGTCGTTGTCCGCTGCGCGCGGCCGCGCCACGACGCTGAATCGGTCGAACCGCCCCGTCGACGCATACGGCCCCGCAAAATACGTCAGCGAGAGCGTCGGCGAGAAATTCGCCTGCAGCCGCAGCTGCGCCCAAAGCGATTTCTGATCCATCCGCCCCATCACATAGCGCGTGCCCGCCGGCGTATCTGTCTGCCCGGCGTACTGTCGCTCCTGGCGGCTTTCCGAGAAACCGATCTTCACATCTGCGCGTACGCGATCGCCAAACCGCCGCACGATCCCGGGTTCAAACTCGTAGTAAGACGACCCCTCCCCTGCGAGCTTCGCGCCGCCGGCGCTCATCTTGAATTGGGTTTTCCGCGCGCCATCGCTCTCCGCATAGATCCAAAACGGAAACCGATTCGGCCGCCGCAGCGCCGGCCCACCGCGCAGCACCCGCGTGTCCAGTCGCGCCGCCTCCACTTCCGTCTCCGCCCAGACATACCAGCCGCGCATGCCCGCCCATTCCGTCGTCAGGGTCAGCTCATGCTCCAGCGTTTCACCGTCGAAGTTTTTCGTGATGGATGGGCGGAGCCGCACGTCGCGCCGCCGCAACCAGCGGCCCGGCTCCGCGGAATAATACTGCAGCTGCGCCGCATACTCGGCGAAGTCCGCCGTCGCGAGATAGCCCAGGTCGTTGAAATCCACACCCGGCGAACGCCAGCTCACGCCACCGTTGTAGCGCCAGTGGCCGTTGCTGCTCTTCCCCGCTCGCACCCGACCGGCATGTCCGGTCAGCTCCTGCGCCTCCGGATCGAACTCGATGTGCGCCGCGTCCGGCCGCTGGTAGTTGTGCACCAGATTCTGCTGCAACTCCGCCAAGGCCGCCGGCGATCCTTCGAGCTGCGTCGCCAGCGCGCGCGCTTCCACGAAATACGTCCGCTGGTTCCAATAGTGCGTCACGTCCGCGCCCGCGGTCACCGCCTGCCGCGCCAGCAGCGCGAGTTCCTCGTCGCTGCCATCGCGAATCGTCGCGGTAAAAATCCCGCCGACGATCGTGTCGCCGCCGGCGAAATCGTTTTGCCCTCGCACCACCACGTAGTTCGCCCGCGGCTCCGCCACCACCCGCCGTTCGCCGCTGCCTAGCTCCGTGATCCTCGCTTCGGTTCGACCGGTGAGCGCATGGAGCAGCCCCAGCGAGAACCCACCCGCCGTCCGCCCGGTGATCTTCTCCGCGCTCAGGATCGGATTCCTCGCCGGCATCTTCACGTAGCCGGGCAGATCATCGGTCGCGAGCGACGGCCCGTCGCCGATCCGCCGCGAGTAGAACGGCAGGTCCGAATCGATCCCGTAGTCGAACATCGCCTTCCCCTCGATGAAGAACGGCCGCTTCTCCGGAAAGAACGTCTCGACCGTGCTCAAGTTGATTTCCGACGGATCCGCTTCCACCTGGCCGAAGTCCGGATTCAACGTGAGATCGAGCGTGAAATCGCTGCCGAGTCCTAGCTTAGCGTCGAGCCCCGCCTCGAGCGAGGTTTCGTCTTTCGCGCGATAGGGATTGCCCACCTCCTTCGCCAACGACTCCGACTTCGCCACCAGATACGGCAGCAATTCGATTCGTCGCGAGGGCGGCAGGTTCCGGATTCCGCGCAGCTCGCCGAACGCGTGCACGACGCCGCCGTTGTCCATCGGGATCAGCTGCCAGTTGCTCTCCTCCTGCTTCCGCCGGATCCAGCGCCAGCTGTGCAATCCCCACACCTGCTCGCCTGCTTTCGAATAGCGCAGCTGGCTCAGCGGGATCCGATACTCGGCGCTCCACCCCTCCGGCGTGACCGCCACCTTCACGTCCCAGATCGCATCCCAGCTCGTGTCGACCGAACCGTCGTTGCGCAACACCAGGTCGATCTTCGATCCGCCCGAGGTGACATCGAACTCGAACGAAGTGCGGCGCGTCAGGTAGCTGTCGAACGCCACGCCCACCATGTCGCCGGAAAACTCGTCGCGCTGCCCCAGCAGCCGCGGTTGTTGCGTGATCTCGGGATCGTGCGCCCGGATCGCCACGTAGACATTCCGGTGATCGTAGAGGATCTTCAATTCAGTCGGCAGGCTCGGCGTCGCCCCCTCGAACGGTTCGCGTTGCCGATACTCTCCCGCCCATTCGCCTTGCTGCCAACATGCATCATCGAGCTTCCCGTCGATCGCCGGCGCCGCACCGCTGAGTGCGACGGCATGATACACCCGCTTTGGCAGCGGCTCGGCGGCGTGCAAACCTGTAGGCGGCGCGAAGCCGGCCAGAATCCCGGCCGCGAGCGCACCACGCGTCGCCGCCAGGCGTATCCTACCAGAAAGGGAAGTTGGGAGAGCGAGGACCACGTCGGAGAAAACAAGCAAGCCGCACTCGCGCCTGACGAGCCTCCAACCGAATTCGATCCTCGTCCCTGCAACTATTAGCCGACCGCCCGGCGCTCGCTCGCCGAACTCATCGCAGCCCTCCTCGAAGCGCGGGCAACTGGCCCGCACCGATCGACGCTCGGAGTCTCTCGAGTCGACGTTCGCCGTTCATAGGCCAACCGCGATCTGTGGCGGAATTGGCTTAGGAAAGCGGCCGGGGACGCCCGCGCTCCACGCAAGCGCCATCCGCCCCAACTCCCGTCCTGCCCATCCGGCCGGTGAATTTTCCTCGTCCTCCCCCGCAGGTTGCGATTCTTCTATCCTTCCCCATGCGCCTGCTGGTCACGAATGACGACGGAATCAACAGCGTCTTCTTGCACGAACTGGTCCATGCGCTGCAGGCTGCCGGCCACGTTCTAGCCATCGCCGCGCCCAAGCGCGAGCAGAGCTGGGTCGGCGCCGGCAAGTCGCGGCACCGCGCGGTGCACTGCGAGCTGGTGGACCGCGGGTTCGATTGTCCGACCTGGATCGTCGACGGCACGCCGAGCGATTGCGTCAACATCGCGCTCGCGCACCTGCTGCCGACCTTGGCGGATCGCCCGGAGTTCTCCTCCCAGGACGCCAGTCCCGACTTGATCGACGGCGTCGTGAGCGGGATCAATGTCGGACTCAACGCCAGCCTCGGTTTCATCCTCGCCAGCGGCACGATCGCCGGCGCGTGGGAAGGCGCGTTGCACGGCCTCCCGGCGGTGGCGTTTTCGCAGGATATGTCCACGGCGCTCTACGATCGGCTCAAAGCCAACGGCTTTCGGCCCGATCCCGCGCTCTACGCGATTCTCAAGATCTCCGCCCGTCACGCCGCCGCGCTGACGCCGCAGCTGCTCAACGCCACGCCGCTGCGCAGCTTCACCGTCCACAATATCAATTTCCCCGTCGCGATCCGGCCCGACTCGGAGGTCCGTCGCACCGTGCCGGCCCGCGTGATCGTGCCCGGACTGTTCAGTCCCGCGGCGGATGATGGCACGCACACGTTCGTTTTCAGCCACGGCGAAGAGATGTCCGTCGAGGACGCGCTGACCGACCGCGCCGCCGTCGCTGCCGGCTACATCAGCCACACGACGCTCGACTATCGGAAACTCGGGAGCGCCTGAAGCCAACGGGGGGAGTTGCCCTTGCCCGCACCTGAGTTGGCTGCCGCTCCTCTCGATGACGGGTTCTGACGCCCGCGCCGGATCCGCAATGGGCGTGACGCGCCGACCGTGCGGCGTACGCCGCTAAGGAGATTGGCGCTCTCCTAACCCCTTTCGAGCCCGCCTGCCGCACGACCGATTCAGTGTTACACCTGCAACACACTTTTGTGTCGAAAGCGCTCATCGGACCCGCTCTCCCCCTCCCGACCCGGTCGACGGGAGTGACCGATTCCGTGTTACACCTGTAACACCGAATCGGTCATCGGGCACCGCGGGACGGCACAAGCGCGCGGGCGAGACAGCCCGGCGTCGGGCGTGGCGCAGGCAATTCACATCCCTCTCACGCGCTCCGGCATTGCCAGCACCGATGCGCTCGGTTCCGCTCACCGCCTCCAGATGAAACTCGTGATGTTCGACATGGACGGGACGCTCACCGACAGCTTCTCGCTCGACGAGAACTGCTACCTGCTCGCAATCGAACAGGCACTGGGCTTGCCGCCGGTCGACCTCGATTGGGAATCGATCACCCACGCGAGCTCTGCCTTCTGGCTGCAGGAAATCACCCGTCGGGCCCGCGGCACAGCGCCGACCGCCGAGGAAGCCCGCTCCGTCCAACTGCGGCTCATCGCCGTGATGGATGAAGTCACCGCGCGAACCGGTCGCTGCACGCGTGAGATCCCGGGCGCCGCCGCCTGCCTGCGCTGGCTGCGCGAGCACGGCTACGCGATCGCCATTGCGTCGGGCGATTGGGAGCTCACCGCCCGCCACAAGCTTTCGCGCGCCTCCATCCCCTGCGAACAGGTGCCGGCGGCGTTTTGCGACCTATGCCACCCGCGCATCGAAATCATGCAGACGGCGCTCGCCCGCGCGACGCGTCACTACGGCTGTGCTGAGTTCGAGCAGATCATCTACGTCGGCGATGGCGTCTGGGACGCGCGCGCCTGTCGTGAGCTCGGCTGGCCGCTCATCGGTGTCGGCACCGGCGCACCTGCCGCGCAGCTCCGCGCTCTCGGGGTTTCACCCGTGATCGCGAACTACCAGCCCATCGACGGCTTCATCCACGCGCTGGAACAAGCCGTGCCTCCCGGTTCGCGGATTCGATCGTTGGTGTAGCGAAATGGCGCCGGAGGCGCTGACGCCGGTGCCACGGGGGCGCCAATCCGCCGTCGTGGCAGCGATTTGTTTTCGTGCGTTTCATGCCTTTCGTGGTTCACTCCCCGCCCGCACCGATGATCGAAGTCCGCCAACTCACCCGCGTTTTCCGCACTTACAAAAAGCAGCCCGGGTTTTGGGGCGGAGTGAAGGGGCTTTTCCACCGCCAGTTCGAGGACACCGCCGCCGCCAGGGACGTGAGCTTCGACATCAAAGAGGGCGAGTTCGTCGGCTTCCTCGGCCCGAACGGTGCCGGCAAGACCACGACGCTGAAAATGCTTTCCGGCCTGATCTATCCGACCAGCGGCACCGCACGCGTCGGCGGATTCGATCCCAGCAAGCGCGAGAACGCCTACCGTCGAATCTTCGCCCTGGTCCTCGGCCAGAAAAACCAGCTCTGGTGGGACCTGCCAGCGATCGAATCCTTCCACCTCATTCGCGCGATCTACGGGCTGCCGGCCGACTCATTCAAGGCCACGCTCGACGAACTCGTCGCGCTGCTCGACGTCGGCCACAAACTCAACGTGATGGTGCGCGAGCTCTCGCTCGGCGAGCGGATGAAGATGGAGTTGATCGCCGCACTCCTGCACCGGCCGCGCGTGCTGTTTCTTGACGAGCCCACGATCGGCCTTGACGTGGTGTCGCAAAAAGCGGTGCGCAATTTTCTCCGCGAGTACAACCAGCGTCACCGCGTCACCATCCTGCTCACCAGCCACTACATGGCTGACATCAAGGAACTCTGCGAGCGCGTGATCGTGATCCACAAGGGCACCAAGATTTACGACGGCGCGCTCGCGCGGCTCGAGACGTCCAGCGGCGCCCGCAAGAAGATCATCTCCTTCGTGCCCGCGCTCGCCGAAGGCGCCGAGGTGGCCTCCGCGGCTTTTCCCGACACGTGGCAGTCGCAGCATGGCACCACCTCGCGCGCGCCCGACGGCAAGTTCACGCTCACCGTGCCCGGCGACAAAGTCGTCGCCGTGTCCCAGGAAGTGCTCAGCACCGGCCCCGTCGCCGACATCACGATCGAGGACGTCCCGCTCGAGGACGTGATCGCCGAACTTTTCCAGTCGCGCTGACGCGCGACCAATGTTCGCAATACGAACATAGGCGCCGGAGGTCGCTTTGTTCACCCGGCGTGGATCGGCCGCGCAGGCCAGGTCCGCGCGCGGGGGTGTTACGGTGTTTCCGGCCACTGCCACGTGGCGCCGACGAGCGCCTGCATCAACGCGCGGCAGGTCGTAGCACTCATTTCCAGCGCGGCCCGCAAGTCGCCAGGCTCGGGCCGCGCCGCCACCGCGATCATCGCGCGCTCCGCCGCCGGCAGCACCCGCTCAGCGCGCCGCGCCTCGGGAAAACTCCGCTCGCCGCAACGCAGCTTCAATTCGTGCAACAGCTGAAAATTCGTCTCGGCCAGCGACCGGTGCAGCATCCGTTGCGCGGCCAGCCACTCACCGCGGTCGATCTTCCTTTCCACCCAGATCGCATCGCACACGAACCCCTCGGCGAGATTGCGCGCCGCCGCATCGCTTAGCCGCGGATCGGGCACCTCGGCCACGACCCGCTCACAAAACGCCTGCCAGGCCGGCCCGCCCTTCAGCATTCTCCAGCCAGGTCGGATGACCACCGCGAGATCCTGCAGGCTCCGTCGCAATCCTGCCGAGCGCCGGTGCCACCCAAGCCGCACGGCCCACCGCGCGAATCGCAGCCGGCCCGCCGGCAGCACCACCAGATCCGCTTCCGCCGTGGCGAAGCGCACCGCGACTTTCGGCAGGCCGCTGATCGCCGCCCGACGTACCGCGTAGTTCACCACCCGCAGTCCGAGCTCACTCGTCCACGCGGCCGTCGCGAATCGCTCCGGTAGCGACGTGACGATCTGGAAGTCCCAATCCGACTGCGCATCGGCGCGCTCCACGACGTCGCGGGTCGCCCGCACCTGCGAACCGATCAGCCACAGCGCGTTCACGGAACGCTGGCGCTCCGCCCACCGGGTCATTTGCTCCGCCAGATTCATGTTCCTCCGCAAGTTCGCCGTCACACTCCGCGCAGCGAAAGCAGGATTTCCGTTCCTTCCAACCCCGGCCCCGCGTGAATCTCGCCATGGTGCAGCCGCAGCACTTCTTTCGCCAGAAATACCGCCAGCCGTCCCTGGTTTGGCACCGTGCTGTCCGCCGCCGACGGCAGGATTCCCTCGAGCTCGAGTGGCCGGCCTTTGATGGCAAACAACGCCGTGAGCGCCGTACCCGCGCCGGTGCCGCGCACGCGCAGCGTGAGATCCCGCGCGCCGAGTTCGCCGCGATTCTCCGCCACCGTCCGGATCAGCGCCCGCAGCGCGAACTCCACCAAAGCTGGAAAAACCGGCAGTACGATCGGCTCAGCCGCGACCTCGACCGCCAGCCCCAGCTCGCGCCCGATCTTGTCCGCCACCTCGCGCAAGTCCGTCGGCGCCGGATCCGATTCATGCAAGGCCTGCATCCGCTCGAGGTCCGCGTTCAACGCCTCCAGTTTCGCGATGTCGGCCTTCACCGTCGCGAGCAGTCCCGCCGGCGGCGGCGGCTCCGCCGGTCGCTGCCGCAGCGTCGCCAGTGACACGAGGGCGTTGCCGATTTCGTGGCTGAGCGTCAGCGCCAGCTCGCGCAGCAACTCGCGCCGCGCGCTCCGCTGCGCTTCCACGCGCTCGCGCACCTCGTCGCTCGCCTCCTCCCACGAGGCCCAGACGCCGCCGGTCTCGGCAATCAGACCCGCCGCAGCGCGAAACGGCTGACCGGCGCTCGCGGGCAGGCGGCAGGATTCGCGGGTCTGCCGCGCCTGGCCGATGAGCTCACGGACGATCAGTGGCACGTGCCGCGGCGGCTCCTCCGCCGGTCCGAGCACGAGCGTCGCGGGCAGATATTTCGCTCCGACGCGCGCCTGATCCGCCAACCGGTGCAGCCGCGCCAGCTGGTCGACCTGCTCCAGACAATGCCGCAGCAGCCGCGCGAAAAAAACTCCCCGCGCCTGGTCCGCCTCGTCGTACGGCTGTCCGTCGTCCCGCACGCCAAACGCGATCAGGCCCAGCAGCCGCGCGTTGTCGTGAATCGGCACGAACAGCCGCGCCGCCCACAGCGTCATGCGATTGCGCACCGCCAGCTCGGCGACGGCGTCCACCGGCCCCACCCATTTCGTGCCGTCCACCACCGCCGGATGGGTTTCGAAGTACGTCACGAGCGGGTCGTCCGGCGCGAACGCCAGCGCTTCCCGATCCGCGCGAAATTCGTCCGCCTCCCGCAAAAAGAAGATCGCGTGCGAAGCTCGCAGCCAGAAGCGCGCGGCGCGCCGAAACTCCGCCAGCAGCCGCTGCCGGTCGTGCAGGCTCTCCATCGCCCCCTCGAGAAAATCCCACAGCTCGAGCGTATCGTGCACGGTCGGCCGCGGTGCGGGCCGGATCGGCTCGGGCCGCCGCGCCTTCTCCGTCAACAACTCCACGAGACTCTGCTTCTCGGCCAGTTCCTCGAGCAGCGGCAGCAGCTCGCGCAACCGGCTCGCGCTGTCCTCATACGACAAATAAATCCGTGCGCGGCCCGCCAGCCGCGCCTGCTCGAACGGCACGCTGCGCGGCTCGCCGACGTAGATTGTCGGACAACTCGCGAGCGCCGCCGGCAACGAATGTTCTGCCGCCGCATCGAGCACCACCACCGCCGAAAAGCCCGGCGCCGGGCCCGGACCCCAGCGCCGGCTGTCGAACCGCAGCGCGGGGCGGCCCGGCGGCAGCTGCCGTTCCCACGCCTCGGCGAGAGCCGGGTCAAAGGTGGCGAAAATCACGAGGCTGGACATGGCAACACCACGCGGAACGTCGCGCCGCGTCCGGGTTGCGCCGGATCCGCCACGATCGTCGCATCCAAGCGAGCAACGATGTCACTGCACACCGCCAATCCAAGCCCGAAGCCCGACGATTTCGTGGACTGAAAAGGTTGAAACAACCGCGCTCGAATTTCCGCGGGAATCCCCGGTCCGCTGTCCTCCACGACCAGTTCGATGCCGCGCTCCACGCGCCGGGTGGCCACGCGGACCCAGCGCTCGGCAGCATCGGACGGAATCGCCTGAATCGCGTTCAAGCACAGATTGAGCAACACCTGTTTCACCGCCGCGGCGTCCGACAGCACGCGGTCCGGCGCCGCATCCAGCTCTCGGCGAAGCTCGACGCGACGATCACGCGCCTTGCCGGACACGAGTTCCAGACCCGATTGGAGGACCGCATGCAGCTCGATGTTTTGCGGGCTGTAGGCGCGCGGCGACGCCAGATCCAGCAGCTGCTCGGTGAGGTGATCGATCCGCGTCACCTCATCGCCGATCAGCCCGGTGAACTTTTCGCGGAAGGCGCGATCATCATAGTGCTTCGGCAGCAGCTGGACGAAGGTCTTGATCGTGACCAGCGGATTCCGGATTTCGTGGGCCAGCCCCGCACCCATCAGGCCCACCGTCGCCAGCTGCTCCGCGCGCTGGGCTTTGACCGAGAAATGCGCGCGCTCGATGGCCGCCTGCATGATCGCCGCGAGTTCCACCAGATGCGAGACTTGTGGATACGTAAAAGGCCGGCGCGAGACCGGCACGCCGGCGCCAACGATCGCCGTCAGGGTCGGCCCTTCGGCGATTACCGCCACGCCGAGCCGCCGCTCCTCCAGCAGCCGCGCGAGCTCGGCGCGGTCCGGGCTGTTGCGTTCGCGCGCCAGCCGTTCGGGCGTCGCCCAGCGCAATGCGCGCAGCGCACGCACGGCGGCGCCGTCCGCGATCGCTTCACCATCGCCGGAGAGCAGATCTTTTTCCCCGAAAGCCAGCAGGGTGCGCTCGGTCTGCCCCCACCCTTTGATCAGCCGGGAAAACGCCGGCAGGAGTCGCGCGATTTCCATTTCGCGGCGGGCGATCTCGAACGCCGCCAGCCGCGCCGCGCCCGCCTGCGGATAGAGTCGCAGCGTTTGCTGCAGCCACGTGTTGAGTTCCGCCGCGAGCAGCAGCACGGCGCCCGTCGTGATCAGCAGCGCCACCACGTCCGAGAACACGGCGGACAGCGCCCGATCGAGCAGGAACGCCACCGCCGACGCCACCATCACCAGCATCAGCCGGCTGCCGGCGACCATGAGCAGCTGGCGGGCATTCAGGATCCGGTGCGTGGTGATCGCGTAGGCGGTCGCGCCGTAGAACAAGAGCACCACGAGCGGCTGCAACCGCACGTAGGAGCGGTCGTGCGTCAATGCGCTCAAGCTCATCAGCGCGAGGATGCCCGCTGCCGTCGAGCATCCACCGAGCAACCAGACCTGCAGCTCGAGCCGGCGCACGCCGCTCAGCTTGCGTGTGCCCACCCAGGCGTCGCGCAACAGAAACGCATACAGCCCGAGGTTGACTGCAATGTAGCCGTAGTAGCCCCAGCCGTAGATCCGATTCGTCCCGGTCGAATGCGCCGGCACGAACCAGGTGGTGAAACACACGCCCGCCAGCAGGGAGCAGAGCGCAATCCAGGCCCAGTGCCGCCGCAGCCAGCCGCGGCCATACTCGCCCGGCGGAATCACGATCGTCTGCTTCACGATCCAGAAATGCATCGGCAGCCACGTGCCCACCGCGGAGGCGAGGCGCACCCACGGCAGGCCCGGAACGAGGACAAAGGCCAGGTGCAGGCAGAACAGCCACGCGGCCAGATGCAGCGTGCAGCTGAAAATGGCGCGATTGACGTTCCGGGCCGGGTTCGACCACAGGATCAGGAGGGCGGCGATGACGCTGATCGCCGCGGCCAGCAGCGCGGACGTGACTAGCATCGCTCGAGAATTACCGCGGTATTCACGCCAGCAAGCCCGTGCGCGTTGACCAGCACCCGCGCCTGAGGCAGGGCCCGCGCGCGCGCGCTCAGGTTCAGCTCGCAAGCGGGATCTGGATACTCCCAGTTCGCCGTCGGCGGCACCACGGCTGCGCGCTGGCCCAGCGCCGCCGCCGCGACTTGAATCGCCCCCGACGCGCCGAGCGGCGTGCCGATTGCACCCTTGATCGAGACGACCGGGATGTCCTGCAGCGCGCCGTTGAAGACCTGCTGCAACGCGCGCGTTTCCGCGGCGTCGATCTCGCGATGGCCCGGCCCCCATGCACTGATCGCATCGATCGCCGCAGGTCGCAGCCGCGCATCCGCCAGCGCCCGCCGCATCGCCGGCACCATTCCGCCGCAGAGCTCCGTCGCCGCGTCGCTGGCGTGCGCATAGCCCGCCACGAAGCTGTAGCCCGCCCGCGGACTCTCCTCCGGCTCCAGCACAAACAGGCACGCGCCTTCGCTCACCACGCCCGTCGTGCGCCACAAATCGAACGGCCGGCCGATCCGCGCCGCGCCTTCGTCGCTCTGCGGGGCGAGCCCCGCGGCGCGCAACTCCAGCATCGGCATCCGGTGCAGCGGCGCCTCGGCGCCGCCACACAGCGCGATGTCCACCTCGCCGCGCGCGATCAGTCCCGCCGCATGGCCGATCGCGTCCAACCCGGAGCAACAGGAGCTCTGCAGCGCCATCGTGCGCGCCGCCAGTCCGAACACCCGGTTGATCGTTCCCGCGACCGCCGCCACGTTCGTCGTGAACACCACGCGCCCATCCGCGCCTTTCGCGCCGAACTTGTGGACCGAATCCGCCGTGCGGCAAATCCCGCCGAAGTCCATCACCGACGTGCCGGTGACGATCGCGCTGTTGGCAGTGCGCAGTTCGTCCAGCGCGAGCCCCGCATCCGTCAGCGCCAGCGCCGTGCCCGCCACCGCGAAGAGCGTGTGTCGCGCCGCACCGCGCAGGGCCGGCGTCGGCTTCACGTATTCCGCCACGTTAAACCGTTCCAGAAACGCCGCCGCGATCGGGCCGTGTTCCGCCCCCAGCGCGGTGAATGGGCGCACGCGACTGACGGGCTGCGTGATCCCCTGCCAAAAGGACTCGCATCCCACCCCCGCCGGTGTCACCGGACCGATGCCCGTGATCTTGACGCGGCGACGCCTCATGGCGACGCCCACCTTCCGATCCATTCGCCGAGCGTCAGCAGCGCCGCCGGCTCGACCGCGCGACGATCGCTGCGGCCGCGGGGCACAACTCGCAGCGGAAAGGTGCTCGTGTTCATCGGTCGCCTCACTCCGCCGCGGGGAACACCATTTTCACCGTCGTTCCCTGCCCGGGCGCGGACTGCAGGTCGAGTGTCGCGCCGTGCGTGCCGAGCAGGTGCCGGCAGATGCCGAGCCCAAGGCCGAGTCCATACTCGCGGTTGCTGAAGCCGCCCTTCAACGCGCGCTGTTGCAGCTCCGGCGCCATGCCCTCGCCATTGTCGCTGATGCTGACTTCGATCCGATCACCCGCGCGATTCAGTCCGACGACGAGTTGCTTCGCCCCCGCTTCGAGCGCGTTGCGGAAAACGTTTTGGAAAACCCGCATCAATTCGAATCTCGAGCCGCGCACGAACGCCGCCGTCAACCCGCTGAACTGCACCGCGATCTCCCCAAAGAACACCACGTGCCGCACTTCCTGGATGATTTGCACCAGATCGAGCCGCGTGAACTCGACGGTCTGGTGCGAGGCCATCCGCCAGTTCTCCGCGAGGTGATAACAATACTCCGCGGCCTTCTCCACCACCTCGGCGTAACGCTGCAGCCGGTCGCTCCGCTCCGGATCGGCCGCCGCGAGCGCCCGCACCTCCTCGAGCAGCAGCGCCGAATACCCCACGACGACCGTCAGCGGATTGTTCAAATCGTGCACCAGGTCGACCGATGCCTTGCCCTGCCAGAGCTGCGGCGCGGTCTGTGCCATCTCGCGCTTGAGCGCGGCGTTCATCTCCTGCAGGTCGTCCGCGATCATCGCCTGCTGCCGCCGCAGCCGGGCGGCGCCCGCCTGTTTGCGGACCGCGTCCAGCAGCTCGGCGATATCGGGCGGCTTGCGCAGATACTGGTTCGCGCCCGCGAGCATCGCCTGTTGCGCAGTCAACAGCGTGCCGTAACCGGTGAGCATCACCACGGAAACGAAGGGGTCGATCTTGCGCATCTCCTCCAGCGCGCGGATGCCGTCCATTTCGGGCATGCGGATGTCGAGCACGACGACCGCGAACGGCTGCGCGCGGAGTTTCGCCAGCGCTTCCGCCGCGCGATCCGCCGTTTCCACCGTAAATTCGGACGAAAGCGAGAACGCGATCGACTCGCGCGGCCCGTACTCATCGTCCACCACCAGCACGAGTGGCTTGGCGGTTTTTGAAACAGAGGCAGCAGGAGATTCGGTGAGCATTGGCGGGCACATGAAGAATCGCTTTGCCCAAGGAAGATCGGCCAAATGCTACTTCAATTCATTGCGTTTTGGCGGCCGTGTTTGGCGCTGTCAAGGGGACCAGCCGTCGCGCGGTATGGCGTGCTGCCCAATCGTGTCATCCGCGTTTTTTCGCGTCCGCCGATCAGCTTTTCGCGCAGCGAGATGAGCCGCCGCGCCATCCATCCGGGTATAGCGCGATGCTTCCGCAACCGTGCTCCACCTGCTTCCGGGCGGGCTGAAGCACCGCGCTGCGCCGAATGAAAATCCGCGCGGCAGCCGCGCCGCGCTCGCTCCGGGATTGCCTCGCGCGCCGCGGTGATGACACTGCCCGCGTGATCGCCCTCGTCGCCCTCGCCGCCGCCACCGTGAGCGGCCTGCTGGTCTGGTTGCTTCTCGTTGCGCGGCACGCGCCTGTGCGCGAGCGGCTACGCGCCGCCAGCGAGGAAAACCAACGACTCGCCACCGAACTCGCCGCCGTCCGCGCCGAGCTCGCCCAACTGTCATCGCTCAACACTCAACTCTCAACTCAGCTGGCGGCCGAACGCGCCTCCGCCACGGAAAAACTCGCCACGCTCATCGACGCCCACACGCGGCTCACCAACGAGTTCAAGGCGCTCTCCGCCGACGCGCTCAGCCGCAACAACACCTCGTTCCTCGAACTCGCCCGTGAGACGTTTGCCAAGCTGCAGCAGCAATCGGTCGGTGAACTCGCGCAGCGTCAGCAGGCGATCACCGCGCTCGTGCAGCCGTTGAAGGAATCGCTGCAGCAGGTGGATGCGAAGATCGGTGCGATTGAGAACGCCCGCAAGGAGGCCTACGGCTCGCTCACCGAACAGCTGCGCTCGCTCAACACCGCGCAACTCCAGCTCCAGTCCGAAGCGTCGCGGCTGTCCACCGCGCTCCGCTCCACCACCTACGCCGGCAGCTGGGGCGAGTTGCAGCTGCGCCGCGTGGTCGAGATGGCGGACATGCTCGGCTACTGCGATTTCTGCGAACAGGAGACCTCCGGCAGCTTGCGCGCCGACCTGGTCGTACGGCTGCCCGGCGGCCAGCGGATCGTCGTCGACGCGAAGACGCCGCTGGAGTCGTTTCGGGCGGCGAGCGAGGCCACCGACGAGAACGTCCGCGCCGCGCGTCTCGCCGAGCACGCGCAGAAGGTGCGCAACCACATCGATGCGCTCGGCGCGAAAAACTACTGGGAGCAGTTTCAACCTGCGCCCGAATTCGTGGTGCTCTTCCTGCCCGGCGACCAGTTCCTTGGCGCAGCGCTTCACGCCGACAGTTCGCTGATGGATCGCGCGATCGCCAAGCGCGTGTTGCTCGCCACCCCGTCGACGCTCATCGCGCTGCTCAAGGCCGCCGCTTACGGCTGGCGGCAGGAATCGATTTCCCAAAACGCCGAGGAGATCAGCCTGCTCGGCCGGCAGCTCTACGATCGGATGGTCACGTTCGCCGAGCATTTGGACAAGATCGGCCGCGGACTCGACAACGCGCTCAAGGGCTACAACTCCGCGGTGGGCTCTTTCGAGTCGTCGGTGATGCCCGGTGCGCGCCGGTTCGCGGAACTCGGTGCCCGCGGGGCGAAAGAACTCTCCACGCCGGCGGTGGTCGAAGCCAACGCCCGCGAAATCGTGAAGCGCGGTTGAATTCGGCCGTGGCCCGGGCGGCGCGCCCGTGTTCTGCTGCTCAGGTGGAACGCGTTGCCCTCAACGCGTTGCCAATTGCTCCCACCCTTCGCTACGGTTGGATCCGTCTCGTAGCAGCAGCCGTCAGGCTTTAGCCCTGCGTGACTAAAGGCACTCCGGCTTTCCTTTCGGCTGCTTCGTGTGTTTGGTGGCTTCGTTCCGATGTCCGCTCCCTCCACTCTTCCCGGTCGTTGGCAGATGATCCGCGCCGAATTCGCGGGTGCGGCGGCGCCGGAGTTGGTCGTCGCGTGCACCGTGCTGCATTTCACGGCGGATCGCTACAGCATGGTCTTCAACGGCGTCGAAGCGGATGCCGGCAGCTATGTTGCCGAGGGCGATGCCGCGACTCGCATGCTGACACTGCAGGCGGACAAGGGTCCGCACACCGGCCGCGTGGTTTGCTGCATTTATCAGCTCGTCGGCGACCGCCTGCGGATCTGCTACGGGCTCGACGGCCGGACGCCAACGCAGTTCACGACCCAAGCAGACGAGCCGCACTATCTCGCCACCTATCGCCGCTGCACGGAGGAGCGTGACACAGTCGACTCTTCCGTCTGAGCAGGTCGGCGGTTGAAATCGCTCGCTCACCACCACTCTCCATGCACGTCTCCGCGCTGTTTCTTTATCCGGTGAAATCGCTTCGCGGTTTTGCGGTGAGCGCCGCGCGCGTCGACGCGCTCGGGATGGTCGGCGATCGACGGTTTCTGGTGATCGACGGCGAGGGAACCATGCTGACCCAGCGCGTGGCTCCGCAGATGGCGCGAATCACGACCGAGCTCACCGCGACCGATCTACTGCTCCGCGCGCAAGCCGGTGCGCCCCTCGCCGTGCCGCTCGCCGCCACGGACGCGCCGCTCCGCACCGTTGCTGTCTGGCGCAGCCACGGACTGCTCGCCGAGGACTGCGGGCCTGAAGCTTCCGACTGGCTTTCCAGCCAACTCGGTTTGAAGGCTCATCTCGTCCGAATCGGCAGCGCGTTTCGACGACCGGTGCTCGATCGTCCGGCGTTCGCGCCGGGCGGCGCGAGCGGTTCGCTCATCGAGGGACGGCTCGCGTCCGCCTCCGACGTGTTTCATTTCGCCGACGGATTTCCGTTCATGGCGACGACCCAGTCGTCGCTCGCTCTGCTCAACGACCGCTTGGCCGAAAGCGGCGCCGCGCCCGTGCCGATGGATCGGTTTCGTCCCAGTTTCGTGATCTCCGGCAGTGCGCCCTTCGCCGAGGACGGCTGGAGTCGACTGCGCGTCGGCGAGCTTTCGTTCCGCAACGGCGGACCGTCGGCGCGGTGCATCGTGACGACCACCGATCAGCTCAGCGGCGAGCGGATGGGGGCGGAACCGCTCCGCACGCTCGCGACGTTCCGCCGCGATCCCGACGACAGCACGCGAATCAACTTCGGCCAGAACCTCGTGCACGAAACCAAATCCGGCACCCTGCGCGTCGGGGATCCCGTCGAAGTGCTTTCGTAGCAAACCGCTCCACCTCGCACGCTACGCGCGCTGCGCTCGCTTGGCCGCGATCGCCCGCAGCTCCTCCGCCACGAGCAGGTCTTTCTCGCGTCCCAGCGTTTCCTTGGCCGCAATCAAATCTTCAAGACTGATGATCCAGTAGGGGCGCCCCTCGACCTCAAGTCTTTCAGCCCGGCTTTTCAGCCGTTCGAATCGCCGACCCCCAGCACTGACGACAGAATATCCACGGTCCCGACATCCGTCTGAAGGTATGGATTCTGCACCGGCGTTCCCGCTGGGGACACATCGAGAAAAGACAGTCGTTGCGGCGTGATTCGATGCCGGGGATTCCATTCCGCCAGTGCACGACGGAGGGTCGCCACCGCTTCGGTGGTCAGGGTTGCACACATGTCGATGTCCCGGGTCACCTGCGCGGAGCCGTGCGTCACGGCAGCATAGCCGCCAATGATCACGAACTCGAATCCGGAGTCAGCGAGCTTCGCGAGTAACCGACTGAAGTCCGGCGTCATGTTTTCTTTTTGCTTCCTCCAGCTTGAGGATGAATGCCAACGCCCCATCATGCTGGCGCCACCGCTCTTTCACCGGCAGCGCGAGGTTGCTATCCAGCAGATCCAGATCGATCCCCGCCTGTCGCGCCTCTTCCAGAGCTTTTTCGGGATTCTCCACGCGAACATCTTCCCTCGCGTTCGCCGGGAGGCAAAACACTTTTCGCAAGCTCGGGCCAGCCGAGGTGGAACGCGTTGCCCTCATCGTGTTCTTCTCGCCGCCACTACTCCTCTCCGCGCACGCGTCCGCGCGCGGACTTGTGCTGCGCGCGATGGCGTTTGGCCTGCACCATCCGCGCCTTTTGCCGCCGGCTCTTTTGCCGCGTCCGGCGCCGTTCCGCCTCCCGCGCCTGCAGCGACGCCTCCCGTTCGCGGCGGACCCGAGCCTCCAGTTTTTCGCACAACTCCCACCACGCCACCTCGCGATTCGCCGCCTGCGACCGCTCGGCTTGGCAGCGCACCTCCACGCCCGTCGGCCCGTGCCGCAGCCACACCGTCGAGGAGGTCTTGTTGATCTTCTGGCCGCCGGGGCCGCTGCCGCGCACAAACCGCTCGTCCACCTCCTCGACCCTCACCCCCAGCCGGTTTAGCCTTTCGACAATTTGGATTGGTAAAGCCATCGGACCGCGTTTCGCTTCAATCTCCGGATTGGAGTAACCACGAAACACACGAAATACACGCAAGATCCGCCCAGGGTGGACGGCCGCGCGCAGGGTGCACCCGAAATCCAGCCTTCATTTCGTGTGTCTCGTGTGTTGTCTGATGTCGCTTCGCTCGGTACGTGGTGGCCTGATCGTTTTGTCCAGGGGCAGCCTCCGCGACCACCGTTCGCCTGAAACTTCTTCGTCACCATCAAGTCCCACCGCGTTCCGCTTCACTCCTTTTTCCATGATTACCGGTCCTGTTTGGTCTGAGAAACTTCGCGCAGAAATCGGCAAGGCGGTCATCGGCCAGGACGCTGTCATCGAGCGGCTGCTCGTCGCGCTGCTCGCCAACGGTCACGTCCTCCTCGAAGGCATGCCCGGACTCGCCAAGACGCTGCTCGTCAAATCGCTCGGCATCGCGCTGGGCGTGCAGTTCGAGCGGATCCAATTCACGCCCGACCTGCTGCCGAGCGATGTCGTCGGCACAATGATTTTCCAGCCGAAGACCGGGGAATTTACCGCCCATCGCGGGCCGATCTTCGCCAATCTGCTGCTCGCCGATGAAATCAACCGCGCGCCGGCCAAGGTGCAAAGCGCGCTGCTCGAGGCCATGCAGGAACGCCAGGTCACCATCGGCGGACAAACCCACCCGTTGCCGACGCCCTTCTTCGTCATGGCGACGCAGAACCCGATCGAGCAGGAAGGCACCTATCCGTTGCCGGAAGCGCAGACGGACCGGTTCCTGTTCAAACTGTTGGTCGAATATCCCAGCGCCGAGGAGGAATCCGCCATGATGCAGCGCTGGGGCCAGGTGACGAAACAGCCTGCGCTCGCCGCCACCTCGAGCGGTGACGAGTTGCTCGAGCTGCGCACCGAGGTCGATCGGATCCACATGTCGCCCGCCGTTCAGGGCTACGTGCTTGCGATCGTTCGCGCCACACGCAACCTCGCCGACGCCAACGCCGCGCTACCCGCCGGCGGCAAGCGCTGGCTCACCTTCGGCGCCTCGCCGCGCGCGTCGCTCGCCCTCTACCAATCCGGTCGCGCGCTCGCCTGGCTGCGCGGCCAGGACTACGTTTCGCCGGCACTGATTCAGGAACTCGCCCCCGACGTGATGCGTCACCGCGTGGGACTCACCTACGAAGCGGAAGCCGAGGAGGTCACCTCCGACAAGATCATCGCGCAGGTCCTCGAGCAAACGCCGGTGCCGACCGTTTAACCATCGTTCCTCGTTCTCGTCATCGTTCTCCTTCTCCCGGGTCCGATGCGAGAACGAGAAAGATTAGGAGAACGAGAACGATCTGATCGATGCCTTCGCCGCTACCGACACCCTCCACCACCCAGAACCCCCTCGCGCTGCTGCGTCAGCTCGAGTGGCGGGTTCGGCACGCGGTCGAGAACATGCTCAGCGGCGAGTATCGCTCCACGTTTCGCGGCCGGGGCATGGAGTTCGATCAGGTCGTGCGCTACGAATTCGGCGACGATATCCGCGATATCGACTGGAACGTCACCGCGCGGCTTGGCGAACCTTACCGCAAAAAATTCGTCGAGGAACGCGAGGTCACGCTGCTCGTCGTTTTCGAGGACTCCCCGTCGCTGCTCTTCGGCTCCGGCGCGCAGTCCAAGCGCGAGGCGCTGATGGAACTGGCCGGACTGGTCATGCTGCTTGGCGCGGTCAATCGCGACCGCGTCGGGTTCGTCCACGCCTCGCCGACCGGCAATGTCTTTCGCGAACCGGTCCGCGGTCGCGGCGCGATTCTGCACGCCGCCGCCTCGCTCCTGTCTCAGCCGCCCCCGCCGCTCGGAAAACTCCAAACTCCAGACGTCAAACGCCAAACGGAAAACTCCGATCTCCAATCGCCGCGCTCCGACTCTCAACCCTCAACTCTCGCCTCTCAACTTTCCGCCTCCTCCATCCCGTGGCGGTTTCTCTCGCGCGCCGCCCCCAAGCACAGCGTGCTGCTCTGGCTCGGCGATTTTCCGCCGCGTCCGCAACCCGAGGGTTGGGTCGTGCTGCAGCGGCGTTATCAGACGATGGGCTTTCGCGTCGAGGATCCATGGGAACGTAATCTGCCGGCCCAGGACACGTTCGCCGCTTACGATCCGACCTCCGGCCGACTCGTCACGCTCGAAGGCAACTCCGGCGAACGTGCGGCGCACGCCGCCTGGCGCGCGGAACGTGAGACCGCCTGGCGCGCGCTCTTCCCCGCGCCGCTGAGCCGGCTCGTCGTCGGCACCGACGAAAACCGCCTCGACGCGCTCGTCCGCTTCTTCCACGCGCGGATGAACGCACGCTGACGCGCTCAAACCATTAACCACCGATGAACACAGATGGACACAGACAGGGAAGAGTCGCTGAAGGGGAGCCCCGGGAGCTGTGTTCATTTGTGTCCATCTGTGGTTCAGCTCGGATCGCGAAAGTTGATCCCTTTGCTGCCAGTCCGGCCGTTTAAGCACGCCAGATATGTCCGCACTCTTTCCGGATTTCATCTCTGCGTCATTCGCGAACGCCGCTCCGGCGCTCGCGGTGCTGGAGTTGCCCGGCGGTGATCTGCGGCTGGCCAATCCTGAATGGCTCCTGGCGCTAACGATCCTCCCCCTTCTGCTCTGGTTGCGCGGTCGGCGCCGCGTGCCGGTCCTGCTCGTACCTTTCGCCGCCGCGTGGCACCGGCCGTCGCGCGCGTCGGTGTCGCGTTGGCCGATCGGCCTGGCTGTGCTCGGGGTCATCCTGATCATCGCCGCACTCGCGCGTCCGCAGAAGGTCGAGGACAAGCGCGACGTCCATTCGCAGGGCTACGATCTCATGCTCTGCATCGATCTTTCCGGTTCGATGCTCTCCGAGGATTACGAACGCGGCGGCGATCGCATCAACCGGCTGCAGGCGATCAAGCCGGTCATCCAGGCGTTCATTGAGCGCCGTCCGTCCGACCGGATCGGAATCGTGCTGTTCTCCGGCCGCGCCTATACGATGGCGCCGCTGACGTTCGACCACCGCTGGCTCGGCAGCCAGCTCGAGCGCATCAAGGTGGGGCTGATCGAAGACGGCACCGCCATCGGCGACGGACTCGGCGTCGGGCTGACGCGGCTCGAGCAGGCCCAGCGTGAAAGCGGCGGCAAGCGCCAGGGCGCCTTCGTCGTCCTGCTCACCGACGGCGCCAACAATCGCGGCTCGCTCACGCCGCAGCAGGCGGCCGAGCTCGCGAAGGCCCGCGGCATCCCCGTCTATACGATCGGCGCCGGACAGGACGGCATCGTGCCATTCCCCGTCTTCGACGACAAGGGCCGCAAGCTCGGCTATCGCCGGATCATGTCCGACCTCGACGAAGGCGCGCTGCGCGACATCGCCGAAATGACCGGCGGCCATTTCTTCCGCGCTGCCGACGTCGGCACGGTCGAGTCCGCCTTCCGCGCCATCGATCGCGCGCAAAAAATCGAGTTCCAGGCGAAGAGCTACCTGCTCACCACCGAACTTTTCCACTGGCTCGCCGCACCCGGGCTCGCCGCGCTGCTGCTCGCCGCGCTCCTGGTGCGCGCCCGTGGTAACGGCGCCACGCCGACCACGCGTTCGAAATTGACCGCCGCACCCGCCACCCGATGAGCCCGACTCTTGATCCGATTCTTCGAGGTGGAGTGCCTTGCCCCCAAGGCGCTATCCGGCCGCGCGCGTCTGACACGTGGCACGGGCCTCCCGCCCGTGGACGGCGCTCCGCGCCGTCATCACCGAGACGGCTCCGGACCACGGGCAAGATGCCCGTGCCACCACCATACTTCGCTCAATCGTGACTTTCGCCTGGCCACAACTTCTCTGGCTCCTGCTCGTGCCGCTCGCGCTCCTCGTGTGGGGACTCGTTCGCCGCCGGGCCGGCGACGCTGACGCGCACGACAAGATCCTGCGCGCTGAGGCGGGCCCGCATTCGTTGCGACTGGCGACGCATCGCACCTCCGCGCCGAGCCGGGCGCGGCCCTGGCTCTCCCTCGCGCTCGCGTTTGGCGTGATCGCGGTCGCGCGTCCGCAGTGGGGCCGGCTCGAAGAACCGGTGTTCGACCAGGCGCGAGAGATCCTGATCGCGATCGACCTTTCCCGCTCAATGCTCGCGCCTGACGTCAAGCCGTCCCGGCTCGATCGCGCCAAGCTGCTCACGCAATCGCTGCTGGAAAAACTCAGCGGCGAACGCGTCGGTCTGATCGTTTTCTCCGGCACGGCGTTTCTCCAGAGTCCGTTGAGTTCGGACTACGAGATCCTGCGCGAATTCCTGCCGGCGCTTGATCCGACGTTCCTGCCCGAAGGCGGCACTAACTACGACGCGTTGATCAACACCGCGCTCACCGCTTTCGGTGCGACCGGCGCAGCCGACCGGTTCCTGATCATCCTGAGCGACGGCGAGGCCACCGAGGATGACTGGCGCAGCCATGTGGCGGAGTTGAAGAATCGCGGCATTCGGGTGATCGCACTGGGCGTCGGCACGACCGCAGGCGCAATGATCCCTGATGGCGCCGGCGGGCTGGTGAAAGACGAACGCGGCGCCGTCGTGCTCTCCAAACTCGAGAGCAACACGCTGCGCGAACTCGCCTCCGCGACCAGCGGCGTGTATGAGGACGCCAGCACGTGGGTGGATCTCGCCGCGGTGCTCGCCGCCACCGTCGAAGCCGGGCAGAAGGGTCAGTTTTTGGAGAAGAACACGATCCGACTGGTGGAGCGGTTCCAGTGGCCGCTTGCGCTCGCACTCTGGTTTCTGCTCGTGAGCCTTTACTACGAATTTCCCGTCCGGCCGAAATCCCGCGCCATCACGCTGCGCGCCGACGTCCCTGCTACGCCGCCGCGTCGGTCCGCCGAAAAAATCGCCACGCTTCTAGTCCTGCTCTTGGCGCCGTTCTCGCTGCTCTCACCGGACGTCCGAGCCGCCGAGCCCGCCGCCGCGCCGGAACCGCCGTTGCTCTCCAAGATTGTCACCCGGCTGGCAAACTCGAGCCAGCGCACCGCACGCGACTGGGCCGAGTTCGGCCGCGAAACGGTCACCTGGGGCAAGCGCCTGCAGTCCGCACAGCAGCCCGTGCCAGAGGGACCGGTGCGCGATGCGCTCGCTGCCGTGGAGCTTGGCTCCGCTCTAGACGCCGGCACGACCGACTGGCCGAAGCTCCGCGCGGAGCTCGAGGCCTTGCTGCAGAAACCTGAGGACCAGCAGCAGCAACAACAGCAGCAGCAGCAAAATCAGGATCAACAGAAGCAGGACGAGCAGAACCAGGATCAACAGCAACAGCAGCAACAGCAGCAGAAGGACGGATCGTCGCAGCCGCAGGAGAAACCGGAGCAGCAGGACCAGCAGCAATCTTCGCCGGAGCAGGAAAAGTCACCGCCCAAGCAGCCGCAGGATGACCAAAAGCAATCGGCGTTCGGCAAAATGGAGGAGCAGCAGCCTCCGCCCGAACAAACCCAGAAGGTCGGCGGCGTCCCGGAGCGCAAGCCCGGCGAGCAGAAGCCGCCGACGGATCCCGCGCTCGCCTTGCCGCTGCAAAAGCTCGACCAACTCCGCGACAAGGATTCACCGGCTGAGCTTTTCCAATTGATGGAAGACCAGAAGCAGACCACGCCCCGCAAGAAAACGAAGGATTGGTAACACTCATGTCCGTCATCCTGCCGCAAGTTCGCTCGCACTTCGTCCGCTCGCTCCGTCGCCGGGAGACGGCATCGCGCGCTGCCGGCCCGCGACGCTGGCTCGCGTGTCTGCTCGTGGCCATCGCGTGCCTCACCACCGCCCGCGCCCAGTCGGTCCGCTGGGAAGCCGCCGATTCGGACGACCCCTCCGCGCTCCAGCTGATTTTTGAAAACTGCGCGCCCGAGGGCGATCCGCAGCTGCCCACGATCGAGGGTGTGACGTTCTCGCTCCTCGGCCGTTCGGAACAGACCAGCATCGTCAATCTTTCGATGACGCGCACCACGGTGATCTCTTATCGCGCGCGCGCGCAGCGCTCGGGCCCGTTGCGAATCCCCGCGTTTTCGGTGCAGACCAACAAGGGCACGATTCGCGTGCCGGCCTTCAACAGTGCGGCAGTGGCGGAATCGAACATCACCTCGCGGATCGAGCTCAGTGCGCCCAGCGTTTGGGCCGGCGAGGTGTTCTCGCTGACCTACGTCCTCGACGTGTCACGCCGCGCGTTCAACCAACTCGGGAGCAATATTGAATGGGACGCCGCGCCGCTCGTCGTGGAAGATTGGTCGAAGTTCGAGCCCAGCGAAGCCCAGGTCGGCGGCGAGACCCGGCTGCGCATCAGCAGCCGCACGCGCGGCTACGCCAAGGCCCCCGGTGCCGTCACGCTGCACGCCGCGAACCAACTGGTGAACCTCCAGAGCGGCAGCATCGGCTTCGGGCTGTTTCAAACGCCGCGCATCGAACAACTCGCCGTCACGTCCAACCAGCCGCCGTTGCTGGTGCGCGCCCTCCCCTCTCCGCCGCCGGGCTTCAGCGGCGCCGTCGGCCAGTTCAAGCTTTCCTCCAAGGTCATTCCGACCAACGCGACCGTCGGCGAACCGATTACGTGGACGATCGAGCTGACCGGCACCGGCAACTGGCCCGAGATTGCCGGGCTGCCGCAACGCAGCGTCTCGAAAGATTTCAATGTGGTCCAGCCGCAGGCGCGGCGCACGCCCGCCGAGGGCAAGCTATTCGACAGCACGCTCACCGAGGACGTCGTCCTCGTGCCCACCCGCGCCGGCTCCTACACGCTCGAGCCGGTGAGCTTCGTCTACTTCGACCCGGCGCTTGGCAGATATCAGACGGTGTCCACACCTCGGCAGACGGTCGCGATCGCGGCTCCGCCGCCACCGCCGGCGCCGACCGCGACTCCCGAGAGCGCCGCGCCGGCGAAAACCGAGCCCGCACCCAAGGCGGAAGCTGCGACGCCGCGGATTCCGCCGCCGCCGACCACGCCGCTGGGAATTCCTCGCGATCCGTTGCCCGGCGAGACGACCGCGATGGTGCCGCTGTCCGCGCCCGTGCTGATCAGTCTGGTGATTCTGCCGTTCGCGCTGCTGCTGTTCTTCTGGGCATGGCTGGCGGTGCGCCGGGCGCAGATGACCGATCGCGAACGCCATCGTCGCGCCGCCAAGGAGCGGCTGACGGCCACGCTCGGCGCGCTCCGCACCGCACGCGGGCCGGCCGGCACCGCGGTGCGTGCCCAACTCCTGCTGCAGTGGCAGCACGACACGGCGATCCTCTGGCAGATCCGCCACGCCGCGCCGAGCGCGGCGGTGTTTGCCGGCCAATCCGGTTCCCGCACATCCGGCAACGATGGCGTCGGCGCGACGTGGTGCGCCTTGTGGGAGGCCGCCGATCGCGCGCTTTACAGCCCGAACGCTGAGTTGCCCGTCGAGTGGGTCGACCGCGCCGAAGCCGCGCTCGCCGAAAAACGCGTACCCGGATTCCGCGTCTACACGGCGCTGCTCCCGCGCAACCTGCTGCCGTTCGTCGCCGTGCTGGCGTTGTGCTGCGTGCTCGCTCCTCGCGTCGTCGCCGAGACCGCCACAGCCCCGACGATGAATGCGGCTGAAGCGGCGCAGGCTTACCGGCGCGGTGAGTTCGACGCCGCCGCCAAAGCGTGGGCCGAACTGCTCGCGCGTAATCCCACCGACGCGATCGCGCGGCATAATCTTTCGCTCGCGCTGGCGCAGCAGGATCGCTGGGGCGAGGCCGCGGCGCACGCCGCGGGAGCATTCGTGCAGCGCCCGCGCAGCGAGCCCGTGCAGTGGCAGCTCGCGCTGACTGCGGGCAAGGCCGGCTACATTCCGGCACCGCTCGCCGGTTTTCTCCCGGCGGGCCCCGTGCAGGCGTTGGCACGGCTCGCCTCGCCCGGCGCCTGGCAGATGATCCTCGCCGCCGCCGCCGCGTTGTTCGCCGCCGCCATCGCCGTCCTGCTGATCGGGGCCTATCATCGCTCGTCGCGCCGGCGGATTTGGGCCAGCGTCATGGTAATGGGGCTCGCGCTGGTTCTCGCGCTCGCCGCGCTCGCCAGCCTGCGGGCGTTTGGCCCAACGGCCGATCGCCGCGCCGTGATCGCATGGCGCACCGGCACGCTCCGGTCGATTCCGACCGAGGCGGATACCACGCAGAAGACCACGCCGCTGCCCGCCGGCAGCGTCGGGCTCGCGGGACAAACCTTCCTCGGCTGGGTTCAGCTCACGTTCGACAACGGCCAAACCGGCTGGGTCCGGCAGGACGATTTGATCGCGTTGTGGAAGTGACAAGACGCTCCGCTACGCGCGCAGCGTCTTTCTCACCATCCGCGCCATCGACTCTTCGGGATTCAGCCGCGTCACGTCTACGACGTTCACCCAGGCGAGATCCTTCGACTCGTTGCTCACGACCAGCGGCTCGGAGGGGTCCGCTTCGATCATGAACCGCAGATCGTAGTGATAGTGCTCCGGGTCCTTGCCGCGCGCCGGGATCAAGTGCCGGTCCACGTCGAACACCTCCGCAGAAACCGGTCGCAGTCGCGTGAGCCCGCTCTCCTCGGCGGCTTCGCGCAGCGCCACCGCCAGCAGGTCCGGGTCACCATCAGCGTGTCCGCCGAGCTGCAGCCATTTGTCCAGTTTATGATGGTGGGTCAGCAGCGTGCGCTGGCGGGCGGCATCCACCACCCATGCCGAGCCCGTCAGGTGGCCCGGCACACACGAGCGGAGAAGGCAGTCGTCGTGCGCTTCCACGAACCGGATCATGTCGGCTAGCATGCCGGCTTCGTGGGTCTCCAGCGGTGCCGCCGCATGGAAGCGCAGCTTCTTCAGAACGTCGCTACGGTGCATCCTTCTTTCTCGCGTCGACGGGGGCCGCGGGTCCAACCAAATCAGCTGGGCGCGGCGCTTCGCCGCCATGCCCGTTCCGTGGTCTCGATCAGCGCGGCGAAGCATTGCGCCGCCGTGCGGCGCCGGACCAGTCCCGCCGCCTGGCCGCTCCAGAGCGCCTGCCGCTCAGGCCGGGCCGCTTTGGCCGCGGCTTTCCTCAGGGGCGAGGTAAACCACGCACGGATCGGATACGGCGGCACCTCGGCGTCGCGCTCCAGTTCCATCATCATCGGCGTGCGAATGCCGCGCGCCAGCCGCCCCGTGTAGGCGCGCGTAAGGCTTGTCCAGCGCGCCGATGGTTTCACCAATTCGGCTTTGTGCCCCTCGCTCGCGTTCGACTCGTCACAGGCCAGGAACGCCGTGCCGACCTGCGCGCCGTCGGCCCCGAGCATCAGCGCCGCTGCCACCCCTCGACCATCGGCAATGCCGCCCGCCGCGATCACCGGCACGCTCACCGCATCGACGATCTGCGGGATCAGCGAGAACGTGCCGACGAGCGACTCACCCGCGGCCCGCAGGAAAGACGGACGGTGCCCTCCGGCATCGGAGCCCGAGGCCACGACTAGTTCGATCCCCGCGCGTTCGAGTGCGACCGCCTCGTCGACGGTGGTCGCCGCCGCCATGGTGACGATGCCGCGGCGCTTCATCTCCTCCACCGCCGCCTGCGGCGGCGGCCCGAACACGAAGCTCGCCACCGGCGGCCGTGCTTCGATCACCGCTTCGAGTTGCCGGCTGAAATCGGCGGCCGCATAGGTCGCCGGCGCCGTCGGTGCCGGCAGACCGAACTCCGCCCGCGCGGATGCGAACCGCGCTGATTCCGCGGCAAATTCGCTCTCGGTCAACGTCAGGGCAGCTTCACCCGGCAGCGGAACCCACAGGTTGAGGTTGAACGGCCGCCCGGTCCGGGTGCGAAGCTCTGCCACCGTGGCGCGAATTTCCTCGGGACCGAGGATGTGCGCGCCATAGGAGCCCAGCCCACCGGCGTTCGAGACGGCTGCGGCGAGTCGCGTGCTCGACAGGCCGCTGCCAAAGGGACCCTGGACAATCGGATAATCGATGCCCAGGCGTTGGGTGAAACGCGTGCGCCGCCACATGGCTCACGATTTGCCGCCGAAGCTCACGTGATCGTCGACGTCGAGGAGATCGAACCACGAGGCGATGTCGTCGCGGCGCGGAGCAATCTGGGCTCGCAAGCCGTCGAAATAGGCCCGCGAGTCGCCATCCGCCGGCGCCCGGCGTTCCTGCTCTCGCACCCAAGCATCGATTTCCGCCGCGGACCGCGGCCGCGTGGCATGGACGCGAACCCACTCCAGGATTTCACCGTCCGATTTGCCGGCCGCGAGCTGCGCGCGCAGGTCCTCGGCGGAGATCCCGACGAACTGGAGAAACTGCTGGTCGAGGGCGCAGGCGAAATGATATTCGCCGCTCCGGCCGGCCAGTGTCGCACGGCCCTTGTCGAGGCTGCGAGGCAGGATGGCATAGCCGCCAAGGCGGACGCGGGGGCTGCGCGGCGGATGCCGTGTGAGATCGGGGGCGCTCGCATTGAGCACCGTTGCAGGGGAGGATTCGGACAGAGTTGTCGTATTCACCCGACACTCTATCTGCCGGCGAATCTGCGACCAATGCCAAGGCTCGCTTGCAGCGATGCACCTTTTGCATACCTACCGCCGATGCAACTCGCTACCCTTCGCGCCTTCCTGGTGGTGCTCGCGGAACACTCGGTCACGGCGGCGTCGACGCGGCTGCACCTGAGCCAATCGACGCTCACGCGGCAGATCGCAGCCCTGGAACACGAGATCGGCACTCCCCTGCTCGAGCGCCACGCCCGGGGTGTCGCGCCCACGCCGGCGGGACAGGCCCTGGCAGATGCGATCACGGGCCCGCTCGGCAGCATCGAGAGCGCGATCCTGCTCGCGCGCCAGTTTGGCCGCGGCGATCGCACCGAGCTTCGCATCGGCTACCTGCAGTCGCTGGCTCGCTCGTATCTGAACCCGGCGCTCGCCGCGCTGCGCCAGGTCCATCCGGGCGTGAAGGTCCGGCTGATCAATCTCTGCGCCGCGGGCCAGATGCGCGCGCTCCGCGCGAACGAGATCGATGTCGCCCTGATCGGACATGAGGGGCGCCTGCTCTCGCGGGAATTTTATGCCCGCCGCGTCCAGTGCGTGCCCGTCATCGCCGCCCTGCCGGTCGGACATCCGCTTGCGGCCCGCGCCACGTTGCGCCTCGCGGACCTGCGGCGGGAGCTTTTCATCGGCAAGGACGACGGCGAATCGCCGGGTCACAACGAATGGATCGCGCAGATGTGTCGACGCGCCGGTTTCCGCCCGCGTTTCGTGCAGCACGCCGGCAGCATTTCCGAAGTGCTGTCGCTCGCGGTCAGCGAAAATGCCGTCGCGTTGCTGCCGGAATTTGCCGCCGAACCCGCCGCCCCCTCGATCGCCACGGTGCCGGTGGTCGACGCCGGCGCTCACTGGGACTTGCTGGTGCTTTGGCAGCGCGGTCGGGCCGCCGCGCCCGTCAAGGCGTTTGTCAACGCACTCAACGCCATGCCGCAGCGCCCGATCCTCACCGCGCGCGTGGCCTAGCATGGGCCCGGAAAGAACCTCGCCAAATTCCCTTTGTCACCCGCAGCGCAGGATCCCAGGGCGCGCCTACCCGCGGAAGTCGCAAATCGCGATGGGGCTGTTCAGCTCGTCTGCGGACATCCCGTTAGCGCGTCTCGAACCACTTCGACTCGGCGGTGGCGAGCGGGACGTCTTCGATCTGCAGAAAGATGTCGGCGATGGTGGCCGCGACCCGGAACAGCTCCAGGTTCGACGGCTTCATGAAGCGGTCGGCCAGCATCCGTTGAAAGAGTCGAAGCAGATCGTCGTAGAACCCATCTTGGTTGAAGAACACGCACGGCTTCTTCACGAGCGTGAGCTGCCGGAGCGTGAGGATCTCCATCATCTCCTCCAGCGTGCCAAACCCACCCGGCAGTGCGACGAACGCGTCGGCCCGCGTCTCCATGAGCAGCTTTCGCTCGCGCATCGTGACCACCGTCACCAGTTCGTCGGCTTCGTCATAGGCGAGCTCGCGCGCTTTCATGAACTCGGGAATCACCCCGACGACGTGCCCGCCGCCGGTCTTCACGCTGCGCGCCACCGCGCCCATCAGGCCCGTTTTCCCGCCGCCATAGACGAGGCCCCAGCCGCGCGCCGCCATCTCGCGCCCGAGCTGTTCGGCCGCCGCATAGTATTTCGGGTCCAGCCGGTCGCTGGAGGAACAGTAGACACAGAGAAGCTTGGGCATGTCAGAAAGTTGAGAGGAAGCGAAGGTTGAGAGTTGAGGGTTGAGAGTTGAGGGTTCAACCCAAAGCTGCAGCTGCTTCAGCGGAGCGTGGCTTCACTCAACTCTCAACTCTCAGCTCTCAACTCGGGGCCTTCGGCGCCGTATCGCGGCCGGCTCGCGCCCTCGCCCACCGGCCTGCTCCACCTCGGTCACGCGCGCACGTTCTGGTTCGCCGCCGAACGAGCGCGGGCCGCCGGTGGCACGCTCGTGCTCCGCAATGACGATCTCGACTCCACCCGCTATCGCATGGATTTCGTCGCCGCGATGATCGAAGACCTGCATTGGCTGGGATTCGACTGGAGCGAAGGGCCCGATGTGGACGGACCGCATGCGCCTTACAACCAGAGCGAACGTCGCGCGCATTATCGCGCCGCGCTCGAGCAACTCCACGCCGCCGGGCTGATCTTCCCCTGCACGCACTCGCGTCGCGACGTCATCGAAGCGGTAGGCGCGCCGCACGCCGACGACGAGCCGGTTTACCCCAAAACCTTCCGCCCGCCTGCCGACACGCCGCTGCCGCCACTCGGCGATCCGATCACGGTCAATTGGCGTTTTCGCGTGCCCGACGAAGAACTCGTGTTTCACGACGGCCGGTTCGGCGAGCAGCGAGCGATCGCAGGCCGTGACTTTGGAGATTTCCTCGTCTGGCGGAAGGACGACGTCCCCAGCTATCAGCTTTCCTGTGCGGTCGACGACGCGACGATGCAGATTACCGAGGTCGTCCGCGGCGCCGACCTGATCAAGAGCACATTTCGCCAGCTGCTGCTGCTGCGCGCGCTCGGACACGCCGCGCCGCGCTACTTTCATTGCCCGCTGATGACCGATGATCGCGGTGAGCGGCTCGCGAAACGCCACGACGCGCTCAGCCTGCGCGCACTCCGCGAACGTGGCGCTTCGCCGCGGGAAATCTGCGAGCAGTTCTCCCGCGAATGACGCGAGTCCACGCGAATGTGATCTCGTCTATTCGCGCCCGATTCGCGTAATTCGCGGGCAGTCCCGTTCCCATGATTCGCATCGGCGTCCTCAACATCTCCGACCGCGCCAGCGCTGGCGTCTATGCCGACGAGCCCGGACAAGCTTGTGTGGCACTGCTACGCCAGTGGTTGGCCACGCCTTTCGAACTCGACTACAGAATCATTCCCGACGAGCGGCCAGTGATCGAGTCCGAGCTGCGCCGCATGGCAGACGTCGCCGGCTGTTGCCTGGTCGTGACGACCGGTGGCACCGGGCCGGCGCCGCGCGATGTGACTCCCGAAGCCACTCGTGCGGTGTTGGAGAAAGAGCTGCCCGGGTTCGGCGAACTGATGCGCGCCACCTCGCTGCGCTACGTGCCGACGGCGATTCTTTCGCGGCAGACGGCCGGGATTCGCGGCCGCACGCTAATCGTGAATCTGCCCGGCCGGCCCAAGGCGATTCGCGAAAACCTGGAGGCGGTGTTTCCCGCGATCCCGTATTGCATCGAACTCGCCGGGGGCGCCCGGCTGGAGGCGCGGCCGGACACGGTCAGCGTCTTTCGGCCGAAAGCGTCGTAGCCCCCATTTGCCAAACCGGCGCCAGCCGCCTTCACTGCTCCGCGATGACCACCTACGTCTACGAAACCATTCCCGCGATTCCCGGCGTCGAGCCGCGGCGGTTCGAGGTGCGCCAATCCATGAAAGATGCCCCACTCAAGGCGGACCCCGCCACCGGCGAGCCGGTGCGTCGCGTCATCAGCGGCGGGTTTGGGTTCGTCGCGCAGAAGTCCGGCCCGGGAACCAGCTCCGGCGCCTCCGGCGGTTGCGGCTGCGGTCGCTGTGGCTGCGGCTGCAGCAATTGACCGGGGGGTAGCGGCAGGCCGCCGCGCCTGCGGGCCAGGTACAACACCGCGAAGCATCGGCAGGCACACAGCGCAGTGCCATAAGCAGTGATGAGGTAGGCCTCGATAGCGCGACCGCCCGGCGCGCCGCGAATCACAAGCGGCGGGCCCAGCGGTCCCGCCCTGCCCAAGCCGGGGGCTACTTCTACCAGTATGACTCTTTAGTGCCTGCCGCTGCGACTCGGTGCCCTGCTACAGCTCCGTATACTTCACCGCACGGCCGCGGGCTTTCTCCACCGGATACTTTTGGGCGTTCGCCGCCATCTTGGCCTCGATTGATCGCGCCGCGTCGAGTCCGGTCGCGTTCGCGAATTCCAGCGCGTAGATGATCACGTCGGCAAGTTCCTCGGCGATCTTGGCACGTTTGGCCGGATCCGCCGATACATTGCGCGACTCCTCGGAACTCACCCAGAGGAAGTGCTCCATCAACTCCGCGGCCTCGGCCGCCAGCGCCATGCTCAGGTTCTTCGGCGCGTGGAACTGCTCCCATTCCCGCTCGCGCGCGAACGCCATCACCTTCTCCTTCACCTCGGCAAATGTGGTCTGGGCATCTTCCATGGCGGCAGCGTGTCGACCGGCACAGCGTCACGCAATCTTCACGACCACAATAAAATTCTGCTTGGCACGCCGGCTGCAGTATGCAGCGTGCATCACGTTTCCATGATCGGACAACAAAAACATCTTCGCGGCTCTGCCGGCACTTCGTTCACGAAGGCCGTCACGTCTCTTTGCCGCGTTCAGATGCGTCCGGTCACGCATCGCTGGTCTAAACAGCATGCCGGCTCGGGCTCTCAGGCCTAAACCTTCCGTTTAACGGACCCAGTTTAGAACTCTCCCTGAAGCCCGGCGGCCCCGAGCCTCCGCGGCGCTTTGCGCGTTCTCCCGCTCCCTCCTCTTCCCTTCCACTTTTTCCCATGCACACGATCATCCATCCCAGTAGTCCTCCCACTCGCAGCCGGCGCGCGGAACGAACGACGTCCTCGTCGCCGTTCCGTCAGCCGAGCTACGAGTGCCGCGAACTCGCGGATGCCGTGAAACTCGCGGTCTACGTCCCCGGCGTCGATGCTTCGGGCGTCGAGATCGAGGCCCGCGGCCCCGACCTGCTCGTCACCGCGCGCAAACCGCATTTCGTCCGCGTGAACTGGACGGCGCTCCACCTCGAGTCTGCGCAGCGCGACTATCAGCTGCGGTTGCGGCTCGGGCATGACTTCGATTACCCGGCGCTCCAGGCCGAGATCGATGACGGCGTGCTCACCGTCACCTTGCCCAAGCTGCCCGCGGCATCCGGCGGCCGGTTAAGTCGACCGCTCGCGTAACTTCCCGGGCGCGGCCGGGTTTTCCCCTCCGCGCCCTCGGTCCCGCAAAAAAAACGTGAGAAAAACTTCTACGTCATTTCGTCAAAGAAAATCTCTCAGGGATATGGCACTTTGTTCCGAACAGTAGGTCGCATCACCCCGTCATGCCTTTCACCGTTCCCATGGACCATCAGCCGCCGGCGAATACGCCCGCGATCGTGCGCCACCTGGCGCGCGAGGATGTGACTTGGAACCGACCGGTCTTCAAGGCCCCGCCGCTGAACGTCATTCCGCCGTTCGCCGATATTTCCAAGCTCGTCCTGGATATTCGAAAGCCCGATGCGCTGGGCACCTGACCGGGAGCGTCCCTCTTCCATCTTCTTCAACGGCGGTCGTCACTGACCGCCGTTTTTTTTGGCCAACGCACAGCGACCGGCGCGCCGCTCGGAGACGGGCGCTACGGTAGTGCCGGTCTAGAACCGGCGCTCGACGACAGCTTCTACTTTTCCGGCACCAGCCATTGCTGCCGGCCCGCCGCGCCCGGCGCCTGCGCCAGTTCGCGCGCCAACGCCTCGAGGATCGGCGCCGCCGTCCGCTCGAAGTGCCACGGCGGATTCACCACGACCAGCCCGCAGCCGCGCATTTTCAACGCCGAGTTTTCCCCGGCGACCGCGAGTTCGAGTACCAGCGTCGGCGGCAGTCGTCGCTCCGCCAGTCCGGCAAAGAACGCGTCCACCCGCGCCCGTTCCGTCAATGGATACCAGACGGCAAACACCCCCGCTGGCAGCCGCGCGAGCCCTTCCGCCAGCGCCGTCTCGATCCGCGCGAACTCGTCCTGCGCCTCGAACGGTGCATCGATCAGCACGAGTGCGCGCCGCTCCGGCGGCGGCAACATCGCCCGCACCGCCACGTATCCGTCGATCGCGTGAACGCTCGTGCGCGGCGCGCGGGCAAACTCCGCGGCCAGCAACGCGTGCTCTTCCGGCACTTGTTCGCACAGCGCCAGCCGATCCTGTCGCCGGACCAGTACCTGGGCGATTGCCGGCGACCCCGGATAGAAGCGCGGAGAACCGTTCGTGTTCCCACGTTCGGCATCGAACCGACGCACCAGGTCCGCATACGCACGTAAGGGATCCCCTGTCGCGTTCGCATCCGCGGCGGCGGTGCTCCGCGCCGCGAGGATTCGGCCGATGCCGTCGGGCCATTCCGGCTGCCGCTCGAGCGTGTCTCCGCGCGCCGCCAATCCGAGATCGTAACTTCCGCGGCCCGCGTGTGTGTCGAGGTAGAAGATCCCCTTCTCCTTTTTCTGCAGCGCGCCGATCAGCTCGATCAGCAGCGCGTGCTTCATCACGTCGGCGAAATTGCCCGCGTGAAATAGATGACGATAATTCATCGCAGAACGCGCGCCCTGCAGCTACGCGGACTGCGGTAGCACGGGCACCTTCAATACCGTCTTGTGGACCGCCACCGACGCGGCGCCGTTGTAGAGTCCGGGCATGTGCACGTCGGCGGGGAAAAAAACCGCAGCGGTTCCCCGGCCGAACTTCAAAATCGAGGCGCCCGCCGTATCCCGGTAAACGATCAGGTCCCGCTGCGGATCGAGCGACTTCTCGATGGTCATCTGCGCCGCATCCGCCACTTCCATCGCTTCCTCGCCGTCGACGATCACTTGGACGTCGATGAATTTCGCGTGCGACTCGAAGAATCCCTCATGCCGCGGCTTGGCGCGATACGCCTGCTCGAGCGCAAACGCGCCGCCCGCCAGTTCGATCCGCCGCGTTTCACCCACCGGCACCTCGCGGATCCGCTGCGCGATCGCCGAGTCCCCTCGACGAACTTCTTCCAGATAGGTTCGGACCGACGCGAACGTCGGATCACCGCCCAACTGCGCGAGGACCGTGGCCAAGGTGCCAAAGATTGCCATGCGGCCATCCTCCGGCGCGCGCGCGCGCTGGCAACGCGGAAACCGCCCGGCCCTCGGCGCCCCACTGATGCGGTTGCTGGTGTTTGTCAGTATGGAGAGCAGAGTTGCAGGTTTGGATGGATCCGATTTGCTGCTGGCGCATGAAACTCCACCCCATTCTTGCCGTTGCCCTCGCCGTCTTCGTAGCACCCGCCGCGGTCCACGCCGCTTCGTTTGAAGGCTCCGTCCGAATGAAGATGAGCCAGCCCAAAGGCGAAGCGTTCGAGATGACCTATCGCATGAAGGGGGGGCTGATGCGCACCGAGATGCAGACTGGCAATGGCTCGATGGCGACCATCATGGATCTCGGTAAGAAGGAGATGATCGTCCTCATGCCGGAACAGCAGATGTACATGGTACACTCACTCGCCGCGGCCGGCGCCGCGGTCGAAAAGCAGGCGTCGGATGTGACCTTTGAAAAGACCGGCGATACGGAAAAGATCCTCGGCTACGACTGCACGAAGTACATTTCCAAGTCTAAGGACGGCATCAGCGATGTCTGGGTCACGGAACAGCTGGGCTCGTTCGCCGGGCTTGGCGGCATGGCGGGTGGCGGCAAGGGCGGCAAAGGCAAAGCCCAGACTTCCGGCTGGGAAAAGGCGCTGATGGGCAAGGACCTTTTCCCGCTGCGCGTCGTGGTGAAAAACCAGAAGGGCGCGGAGCAGTTCAGGATGGAGGTCGTCGCGGTCGACAAGGGCCCGCAGCCCGCCGAGCTCTTCGCTCCGCCGGCGGGATACCAGAAATTCGACATGGGCGGAATGATGCGCGGAATGCTTCCCGGCGGGAAACGCTGAGCCGGCACTCCCTGCGGCCGCCCTGCTACAGATTCGCGCCGGCGCCTGCAGCGCCCGGCATCACAAAGATCTCCGGAGGCGGCGCCGGTATCGCCTGGATGCTGGTCAGCACCGTCTGCCGGACCCGCTGGTCGTCGATCAGCGTTTCCACTCGGTGGGGATAGATGACGCCGCCCACCGGCCGGAAATCGTCGTAGCGCATCTCCACCTGCACGGTCCGGCCCGAGGGCATCCGCTGCGTGGTGAGCCGCGCGAGGATGAAATAGGTTTCGGAGTCGACCAGCAGATAAGACGGCGTGGTGTCACGCCGCGTGACCAGCACGCGGAACACGCGGCGGTTTTCCCAATCGGTTTCGCCGGCCAGATCCAGCTGGTAGCCTCGTTCCGCCGCACTCGCGAGCGGATCGTCGAACTCGGCATCCGCGGCGAACTCGCGTCCCTCGGCTTCGCTCATCGGCACCGCGCGCGGCGATCTTTCCGGTTCCTGCCGCCATGGCGCGGCCACGCCGTCAGTCCCCTGGATCAGCGTACGTCCGCCACCGCGCATGGTGATCCGCACGCGGTTCGGACGTTGCGCCATCATTTCGAACAACAGCATCTGATCAGGTGCGACCACATGTCCGCGCGCCCGCAGGGCCTCGATTCGCGCCAGCCGCTCGCGTCCGCCGATGGCCTCGACGTGAATACGCGCCAGTTCCTCGACGTCTTCGGCGCGCAGCGCATGCGCGGCGAAGCAGGACAGGATCAGCGAGCAGAGCAGAGTAAGCCGGACCATACCGCGATCGTCACAAAAACTCCGCGTCGATCAAGCGCGGCGGGCAGCGGGACGCGCTTCCGCATCAGCCCGTGGTTGCGCTGCGTCCGTGGCTGAATAGTCCTGACGGCTCGCGTGCCAGCCGAACCCATTCGCATCCTCTCCGATTTGCACTACGGCGATCGCGCCAGCAGTCTGACCCGACTCGAGCAACTGCATCCCCTTTTCGAGGGCGCGACGCGGATAGTACTGAACGGCGACACGCTCGACACGCGCCCCGGCGCCGACCCGCGCGCCACGCTCGGGCTGTGGGCCGCAGTGTCGGAATTTTTCTCTCGCGCGGCTTCGCCCGTAACGCTGCTCACCGGCAATCACGATCCCGACATCTCCGCCCAGCATCACATCGACTTTGGCCCGGCCGTGCTCATCACGCACGGTGACGCGCTTTTTGATGATCTGGTGCCGTGGAGCCAGGACGCGCCGCTCGCCCGTCGCTTGGTGGCGGAGGAACTGGCGGCGCTGCCGCCGGGCGAACGCGAGCAACTGCACGCGCGCCTGGGCGCGTTTCGGCGCGCGGCCGCCGCGATTCCCCAGCGGCACCAGTCCGAACCGCACGGCCTGAAATATCTCATCGGATTTCTGCAGGACACCGTCTGGCCGCCGACGCGGGTGCTGCGAGTGCTTCGTGCCTGGCACGTGACACCGCAGCTCGCGGAAACGTTTGTGGCGCACCACCGGCCGAAAGCGCGGTTCCTGGCGATGGGCCACACCCATCGGTTGGGCGTTCGCCGGACCGCCCGCGGGTTGACCGTGCTCAACACCGGATCTTTCTGCCCACCCTGTCATCCTGGCGTGATTGAGCTCACCTCCGATCGGCTGGTCCTGCGTCGCGTCGAGCGCCACAGATCTGACTACCACCTGGGCCGCACGCTGGCGGAGTTTCCGCTCGCCCAGTCGTAGCCGACCGCGAGACTGCTGCCATGAGCATCGAGTTTGGCTGGTGGAACAAAGACCCCGAGCAGGGCAAATACCAAGTCAGCGCCTCGATCCATGGCGGGAACATCGAGTGGACTCGCAAGCAGGGTCATCACACCCCGTGGGAATCTCATGTTCCCAGCGAGGCCGACTGGGATAGATTGATCGAGGAAGCCGAGCGCCGCGTTCCCCGGCGACTGATCTCGCCGAAGCAGTTCGATGCCATCAGGCAACTCCGCGAGATGCGGTGACGCGGCGTAGCGCGGCCAACGGGTGGTGCGACACCGCAGTGGGCGCGGGTTGCGGTTGCGCGGGCATGCCTTCGCGGCGGGCGCGTTCCCAAATCAAACGAAAAGACGTGCAGTAGTCGCCCGGACGGGCCGCGACCCGGGCCGTAAGTTCGTCCGGCGTGAGCCAGTCTCCACCATCGATCTCTTCCGGATGGAGCACGAACGGGCCGTTCGCCCGCAGCCAGTAAATCCAGCAGAACTCCTGCCCCGTTTCCTCACAGGCCTCGATCCGAAACCAGCGTTTGGGGGGCGCTGACACCTTCATTCCGAGCTCTTCTTCCAGCTCGCGAACGGCCGCCGCGTCATAGTCCTCTCCCGCGTCCAAATGTCCCGAGCAGGACGAGTCCCACAACCCCGGCGAGCAATCCTTTTTCATCGAACGCTTTTGGACGAACACCCGCCCGTGCTGGTCGAACACAAGCACGTGCACCGCGCGGTGGCGCCAGCCCTTCGCGTGCACCTCACTGCGCCGGGCCCGTCCGACGGGCTCGTCGCGCTCGTTTACCACATCGAAGAATTCGTCAGCCATTGCGCTGCCTTTACATTGGGGGTCGTTCGTTCACCGTCACCGCTCACCATCATGCCGAAAATCGACGTCAGCAAGGTCGCCGAGATCTTGAAGAAAAACCAGATCGATCCCGCGGTGCTCCGCCGCGTCATCGAGGAAATGAACACGGTCGTGCAGCCGGAGAACGACGAGGACAAGCCGCCGCCACTCAAAAAACAGTTCGTCATCTTGGTATCGGATCCCGAAGACCGGTTCCCGAAGAGCGAGTTTGCCGGCTGGGTGCTGCAAATCCCGGAAAATGAGAGCCCGGCCACCACGCAGGAGCGAATTTTCCGCGGCGCGTACGACTACAACGCGTCGCGCAAGGGCCGGCTTTATCCCGCGAAGACCGTCGGCGAAGCCCTGGAAAACATTCCGGCCAAGCATTTCAAGGAAGCCGATCTTTGGGTGAAGACGAAGACGCCGGTGCTGGTTCTCAAGACCGACAACGAGATCCCGAAGGACGAGGCGAACAAGCGCAGCAGCCGGCGCGACTAGGACGGTCTCATCATTTCTTCTTCGGTAGCGGCAGCTGTCCCTGTCTGCCGGGTCTCCCGCTCGGCCGGCAGGCACGGAGGCCTGCCGCTACCGCGATCCCTTATCGACTCACGGCAAGCCACTCCACCTGCCGATCCGGCTTTCCAGTGGAACGCGTTGCGCTCAACGCGCTTCGCAGCACGCGCCGCGGCCGCTATTCCTCGAACCCGAACCGCCGCGGATCGAACCCCCGCGCCGTCAATGCCGCCCGCAGAGCCGCCATGTCGAGCGCGGCTCCCGGCTTCACCCCGTGCTCGCGAAACCAGCCTTGGTTCATCTCGAGCGCCAACGACAGCATCGTGCTGCGCGACTGCACGCTGGTTTCGTCGAACGGATGCATTGGATAGATTTCCTCGAGCATTCCGTGCCGGTTGAAGAATCCAATGTCGAGCGGCAGCGGCGTGTTCCGCATCCAGAAGCTCAACCGTTGCGGCCGGCGGTAGACGAACAGCATGCCTTCGTCCGGCGCCAGATCGCGCCGCTCCATCAATCCGCGCATCATCTCCGCCTCGAGCACGGCGAGCTGCATCCGCACTGGTTGACTGCCGACCTTGATCTCAAACCGATCGGCCAGTGTCTTGGTCGCCGGTTTGCTGGCAGCTTTCTCGCCGCTGCATCCGGCCATGCCGAGCACCAGCCCGAGCACGATCAGTCCTAACCACCAAGGCCGGCCAGCACCGTGCTGCGCTTGTGCGCCGCCCCGACAAACCAGATTTGCGTTTTTCACTACCCGCGTGGCTAATGCCCGCCTGCGTTCGACTCAATCTTTCACTGTGCGCTCCAACCCATTGCCTCCCCTCCTCTACGCCGACACGCTCAGCAATCCCGACCAGCGCTATTTCAGCCAGGTCGACGTGCATGATCCGTTCATCGCCTTCGGCGTCGGGCCGCGCCGGATCAGCGTGCAGAACGCGCTCGAGTTCGGCCGGATCAAAAAGGCGCGCACGTTCGACGAGGTGCTGTCGCTGGAAACCTGGCGCGCCCGCGCAGAACAGCGCTGGCCGCGCCGCCAAATCGGCGTGGCGGAAATTATCACCGAACTCGCCCGCGCCTATCGCATCCGCGCTTTCCGCGTCGCCGACGATTTTCCCGCGGCGCTTTTCCTAAAGCTGCGCGCGCTCGGCGTGCGGCTCGAGTTAGCGAACGGACCGCTGTTTCCCGAACGCGAGATCAAGTCCCCCCGCGAAGCCGCAGCGATCCGCGAAGGCAACCGGCTGTGCGCCGTCGGCTTCACGGTGACCGAGAAAATTCTGCGCGCCGCCAAACCGCGCGGCCGGCAGCTTTTTTACGCTGGCCAGCCGCTGACCTCAGAGCAGCTCCGGTTCGAGATCGAATCCGCCATGATGGCCGAGGGCGGACAGGCCAACGGCACCACCATCGTCGCGGGCGGCGATCAGGCCTGCGATCCGCACGAGCGCGGCACCGGCCCGCTCCGGCCGCACGAGCTCATCATCGTCGACATCTTCCCTCGCGTCACACGCACCGGCTACTTTGGCGACATGACGCGCACCTATCTGCGCGGTCGCCCCAGCGAAGCCCAACGCCGGCTCGTGGCCGCCGTGCGCGATGCGCAGCTGGCCGCGCTCAAAGTCGTCCGTGCCGGCGTCGACGGACGCGCCGTGCACCAGACCGTCGTGGACAGTTTCACCTCAGCCGGGTTCGAGACGCGGCGCACACCGCACGGCTCCGTCGGATTTTTCCACGGAACCGGGCACGGCCTCGGTCTCGCCGTGCACGAGCCGCCCCGGATGGGCGGCTTGGTTTCGATGCCGCTCAAGAAAGGCGCGGTGGTGACGGTCGAACCCGGGCTCTATTATCCGGGACTCGGCGGCTGCCGGATCGAAGACGTCGTGCAGGTCACCGAGCGCGCGCCGCGGATGCTGTCGTCGCACCCCTACGACTGGGAGTTCCGCTAACCAGCCGCGCAATCGCCGCGATGCCCGAGCTCGCCGAAGTCGAGTTTTTCCGGAAGCGCTGGGACCACGCTGCGCGCGGCCGTCGCGTTACGGCCGTGCGGCTGCATCCGCACGCCAAAATCTTCCGCGGCACGAGTCCCTCCACCCTGCGTCATGCGCTGACCGGCGCCGTGCTGGAGTCGTCCGACGCGGCAGCGAAGCAAATGCTCTTTCGGTTTTCGGACGAGATCTGGCTCGGCGTTCATCTCGGCATGAGCGGAGAGCTGCGCGTCGAGCCGGCCGGTTGCCCGGCGGGCAGGCACGATCACCTCGTGCTCGACACGGCCAAGCATGCGCTGGTGTTCAACGATCCGCGGATGTTCGGCCGCGTGCTGCTACACCGCGGTGCAGAACCGCCGGTTTGGTGGACGAAGATCGCGCCGCCGATTTTGTCGGCGGCTTTCACGCCTGCAGCCGTGCGGGAGTTTCTGCATCGCCGTGGTCGTGCGCCGATCAAGGCCGTGCTGTTGATGCAGGAACGTTTTCCGGGAATCGGCAACTGGATGGCCGACGAGATTCTCTGGCGCGCCGGAATCCATCCGCGCACGGCGGCGGGTTCGCTCACCGAAGCCCAAAGCAAAACGCTGTGGCGCGAGGCGCGGCACGTCTGCCGGATGGCACTCGACACGATCGCCGGCCGTGGCCGCAGCCTGCCCCGCGACCTCAACGTGAATATTCCTGACACCTGGTTGTTTCACCACCGCTGGCAGCCCGGCGGTCGCTGCCCGCGTACCGGCGTGCTGCTGGAGCGCGCCGAGATCGGCGGGCGGACCACATGCTGGTCGCCGGCACGCCAGCCCGCGCCGCCCCGCGCACCCCGTCCGCGCCCCGCCGCCAGGTCATGAGCGCACCGAAAAAAATTCGGCTGGACGAACTGCTCGTGCTCCGCGAGCTCGCCGAATCGCGCGCCCAAGCAAAGGCGTTGATCATGAGCGGCCGGGTGTTGCATGGCACCGAGCGACTCGAAAAGCCCGGCAAGGAATATTCCACTGAGATCGAGCTGATCGTCGAACAGCCGCCGCGCTTCGTCTCGCGTGGCGGCGAAAAGCTGTCGGCCGCGCTCGCACATTTCGCGTTGGATCTGCACGGCGCCCATGTGCTCGACGTCGGTGCGTCGACCGGCGGCTTCACCGACTGCGCGCTGCAGGCCGGCGCTGCGGACGTGGTGTGCGTCGACGTCGGCCGCGCGCAGTTGCACGCGCGGCTCCGCGCCGATCCGCGCGTGACCAATCTGGAAAAAATCAATGCGCGGTTCCTCACCGCCGCCGATCTGCCCCGGAGCGAGTTCGACGCGATCGTGATGGACCTCTCCTTCATCTCGCTCACTGCGGTGCTGCCGGCCGTATGGCCGCTGTTGCGCGGCGACGGCACACTGATCGCGCTGGTGAAGCCGCAGTTTGAGGCGGGCAAGTCCGAAGTCGACAAGGGCCGCGGGGTGATCCGCGATCCCGTCGTACAGGAGGCCACCCTCGCCCGCGTTCGCGAATTTGCCCTGACAAACCTGCCCGCCGCGCAGCTCATCGGCACCGTCGACTCGCCCATTACCGGCGCCGACGGCAATCGCGAGTTTCTGCTCGGCCTGCGCAAGCGCCCGGGCTCAGACACGGATCGCACCTGACTTATGGCGGATTGTCGCTGTAGTCTGTGGCTCCCACCGCGTTTCCCTTTCCCATGAAGCCCATCCGCAAGCTCGCGTTCGTGACCAACAACGACAAACAAGGTGCGCCCGAACTTACGCGTGAGTTGATCGAGGCCGCGCGCCGGATGGACATCCGCGTCAAGCAGACCACGAGATTTCCGCTACCGAAAAATTACCTGCGCGGCTTCGACGCGTGCTGCGTCATCGGCGGGGACGGCACGCTGCTCGGCGTGGCGCGCGAATCGGCCCACCAGCAGGTGCCGATCATCGGAGTCAACCGCGGCAGCCTCGGCTTTCTCACCACGTTCTCGGCGGACGAGGCCCGCGCACACTTCTGTGACGTCCTGCGCGGCGGCTACCGCGTGCAGCACCGTTCGTTGCTGCAGTGCTCCACCGGCCCGGATTCGCACGACCTCGCGCTCAACGACGTGCTGATCAAAAACGAGGTCAACTCGCGGCTGGTGCAGCTCGAGGTGCGCGCCGACGGCGAACTCGTCACCAACTACACTTGCGATGGCCTGATCTTTTCCACGCCGACCGGCTCGACGGCCTACAATCTTTCCGCGGGCGGGCCGTTGATTCACCCGGATGCGGCCGTGATTGCGATGACGCCGATCTGCCCGCACACGTTGAGCAACCGCTCCATCATTTTCCGCGAAACCGTGTGCCTGCGGGTCTTCAACCGCTCGCACTTGTCGCGGCTGCTCGTCGCGATGGACGGCCAGCGCGATCTCAAGGTCGGCGTCGGCTCGCCCATCGAGATCACGATCTCGAAGCTCAAGCTCCCGCTCGCGCAGCGCGTCGACTACTCGCACTTCTCCGTCGTGCGCACGAAACTCTCGTGGAGCGGCGCTCTTGGCGAAGAACTTCGGCACCGAAGCTAAGGTTGCGCAAAGGGCAAGGTGCTATGAGCCCGGCCACCAAGCCGGCCTACCGATCACCCTGCCTCCTCCACGCGGTCGTTAACTCGCGCACAAACAAAAAGCCCCGGCGGGGGGCCGGGGCGCGAAATCCGCTCAGCGGAATCACATCTGCTTGTCTTCCTTGGGCGCTTCCTTCGTGGCCTTCTTTTCTTCCTTCTTCGCCTTCCGTTCGGCCTTGGCCTTTTCCTTGTCGGCGTCGCGGACGGCCTTCTCTTCCGCGCTGAGCGTGCCGTCCTTGTTCGTGTCGTATTTCTTCATGTCCCGGCTGCTCACCGGTTTTTCCGTGGCTTCTTTGCCTTTGCCGTCATCACCGGCCCAGAGTGCCGGCACCGCAATCGCGCCCGCCAAGGCGAGCACGACGATCGTAACGAGGAGTTTCGACTTCATGACGGTCGCGGATCCTGCGGTAGTCCAGCCGCCGAGACGAGCTGTTTTTGCATAAATCTGGCAGTGGCAGGGAATCGCCTGTTTTCGTCCGTCCGCCTAGGCGCCGCAATCGCAGGGCGGCGCGATCAAGGCCGGACGACGAGCTGCGTGCGCAATTCGCGCCGGAAATACCGCGCGGCGAAGGCCGCGAGATCCGCGATCGCCACCGCATCGATGCGGCCGTCGTAGTTTTTCCAGTCGTTGATCGGCTGCCCTTGCAACGCATTCAGCGCCGCTTGCATCGCGCGGGCCCCGTTCGTCTGCAGGCCCTGCCGGCGCGCCGCTTTCAGCCGCGCCTGGCAGCGCGCCAGTTCCGCCGGTTCCACCTCTCCCGCCGCCACGCGCGCGATCTCCGCGTCGATTTCCGCCAACACCTCCGCCTCCTTGCCCGGCTGCGTCCCGGCAAAAAAATAGAACATGCCCGCGTTGAGGCCGGTCACCCGCGCAGACCGCACGAAATATGCGAGGCCCTTTTCCTCCCGCACGCGTTCAAACAGCCGCGAGGCCATGCCGCTGAACAGTTCGTCCGCCATCTCGCCGACGTAAAAATCCTCGGCATTCGCGCGCGGGCCGGGGAAGGCCTGCAGCACCACCGCCTGCTCGCGCGGCTGCTGTTCGATGAATTCGCCCGTCATCGCTGGCAGGCTGGCCGACAACCCGGGAATCACGGGTGCGGCTCGTCGGGGCAGACGCGTCAGAAACGCTTTCAACTTCGGCAGCAGTTTCCTCGGCTCGAAATCACCTGCCACCGCCAGCACGACGTTCGGCCCCACGGCCAGCTGCGCGTGCAGCGCGATCAGGTCTGACCGCGTCAGCGCTTTCACGCCGGCTTGGTTGCCATGCGAATCGAAGGCCAGGGGATGCTCGCCAAAAAACCGCTCGCGCAGGCGTTTTCGCGCGAGGGTCACCACGTCATCGTCGTCCTGCTGCAGCGAGGCGATCTGCGCGTCGCGCTCGAGCGCGAGCGTCGCCCGCTTGAAGGCCGGGGCCAACATCGCCTGCCCGAGCACGGACAACGCGCGATCAACATCCGGCGGCAGGACTTCCGCCGCGAGCCCCGCGCTGTTGTTGCCCGCGACCGCGTGGAACGCCCCGCCCACCGACTCGATGAACTCCGCCACGTCGGCCGCCGAGCGCATCCGGGTGTCCTTGGTAAGCATCGTCGCCAGCAGCGCCGTGGCGCCGCGTTTGCCCGCCGGCTCGAAGAGCGGGCCCGCCTGCATCAGCAGCCGGAGGTGCAGATTCGGCAGCCGCCGGTCCGGCTGCAGCAACAGCCGCGCGCCATTGGGCAACTTCACCTCCGTGAAATCCGGCGGCGTCTCTGGTTCGCCGGCGCCCGCGCTCGCCTTGGGCGCCGCGGCGGTGGGATTGAGCGAAATCGACGTGAGCCGCGACGGCACCAGGTAGCGAATCAATGCCCGCTGCAGATCCCGAGGCGTCGCTTGGCTGAGCTGTTGAAAATAAGTTCGGCTGTGATCGAGATCGCCCACGACAACTTCGGCCGCGCCGAGGCGGGACGCCTGCCCGCTCATCGTCTTGCGCGTGTTGATCTCGCTGACGACGAGCTGCCGCACCGCTTTTTTCAGCTGCGCCGCCGTGAACCCTCGCTGCGCATACCGCGCGAGCGCCCGCTCGATCGCCGTGATCGCGGCCAGCCGCTTCTCGGGATCGGCGGTGAACGAGACGCAGAACAGTCCGCTCGAGCCCGGATTCCAACTCGAGGCGTCGATCGAGTGGACGAGTTTCGCCTGCTCGCGAATCGCCTGCCACAGCAGCGAGCTGTCGCCGCCGCCCAGCACGCCGGCGAGCAGATCGAGCACCGGCGCGTCCTCGTGCGTGAGGCCCGGGACCGGCCAGGCCAGCACGGCCCGCGTGATCTCCACGTCCTCGAAACGATGTTCGCTGCGTGTGCCCAGCTGCAACGGCTCCGTCGGCACGAGCACTGGCGCCAGCCGTGCGCGCGGCGCGGCCCCGAAGTGCTGTTCGACGGCGGCCCGCGTTGCCGCGATATCGATGTCGCCGACCACGATCACCACAAGATTGTTGGGCACGTAGCGCGTGCGATAGTAGCGCCACAAGTCCTCGCGCGTCACCGCCGAGAACACATCACGGTGGCCGATGATCGGCTGTCGGTACGGATGCTCCCGAAACGCGGCGGCGAACAGCGTTTCCCAGACGCGGTTGTCGGGGTCGTCCTTCGTCATCGCGATCTCGCGGAGGATGACCTCCTTCTCTTTCGCACACTCGTCCGCCGGCAGGGTGGAATTCAACACGGCGTCGGCGAGCAAATCGATCGCGACCGCGGTGTGTTCGCTTGGCAGATCGATGTAGTAAACCGTGCGATCGAAGGTCGTGTAGGCATTGATGTAGCCGCCGTGCGCCTGCACCGTGGCTGAGAGGTCGCGCCCGGCGCGCCGCTCCGTGCCCTTGAACAGCATGTGCTCGAGATAGTGCGACAGACCTGCGCCGAGTTGCTCGCCCTCGTGAATGCTGCCGGTTTTCACCCAGACCTGCACCGAGGCGAGCGCGGCCGAGCGGTCGGGCTTGAGCAGCAGCGTGAGCCCGTTTGGCAGCACGGTGCGTTCGACCGGCTCGCGCCAGAACGGCTCGAGCAAACGGAAATCAGCGGCGGCAGCGGAGGTGGGCATGGAAGGTGGAGCGGATCGCGCGCGGCATCCAAGCGATTGACGCCGCGCGGCGGCCCGTCGCGAAATACGGACGGTGATCAGGTGGATTCCACGGCCTCGGTGCTGGAGGGTCCGTGGGGCGAACGCGCCGGGCGAAAAGGTTTCACGAACGCGTCTTCAAAGGTGTAGATGTCTGCGAAGTCTTCGCGCCGGTCGCTGTCGGTTTTGCTGAAGACATTATACTCGATCAAATTGAAGACGATCTCGCCGAAATCCTGGCACCGGCGAACACCCCAGGAGTTAAGCACTGTTTTGGCGAGTGGACCGAACTGATCGAGCGCGTAGACGCGCAGGCCCTCGAGTAGCTCCGGTCCGGACACGTGGCGCGAGCGGCCACCCCGCGAGCTTTCCTTCTTCCTCAACTCCTTGACGGTGTGGTCCAGGCCGAGGCGCACAAATTCGTAGGCTTTGCGATCGTATCGCGGATCCTCTTTGCAGATGAGGCCGACGATCTCGGCGAAGTCCGGGTCTTGCATGATTTCGCCTCGAAGTAGCACACCCGATTGACCCCTGCAACCCGCAAGCCGGAGCGCTGTTTTTTCAACCCGATTAGGCTCAGGGAAAGACCCGATGCAAACAGATGATTATAGCCTCGAACGCTTGCCAGCGAGCGGCAATCTCGGGGGCGAAATGATTGCAACGAACCAGTCCAACTCACCGTCCGACGCCAAGTCCAACGCGGCGAAGGGCCAGTCTCCTCTCAACGTGGCCTGCGCGCGGCTCAAAGCCGCAGGATTGCGCATCACGCAACCCCGCATCGCCATCCTGGCCGCTCTGATCAAGCGTGGCCAGCCCACGACCATCGAACAGATTCATGCCGACCTTGAAAGCGGCTCATGCGACTTGGTGACGGTTTACCGCTGCCTGAGCGCCTTCGAGGACATCGGTCTCGTGCGGCGTTCGTTCTACCACAATGGAACGAGCCTCTACGCGATCAACCTCGGCGAAACCCATCCGTATCACGTTATCTGCAAGGAAACCAACCAAGTGCAGGCGATCGATCTCGAGACGACCGCCGAGCTGCGGAAAAACGTGCAGGCGATCGAAGAGCTCCTGAAGGCGCGCGGCTATAACAACGTCACGCATGTCGTCGAGTTCTTCGGTCTGGCGCCGCAAGCCGGCACCGCGACCAAGTAATTCGCTCACCAGCTTTCATCCGAAACGCGGGCATCACAGCCCGCGTTTTTTTTGCACCACGCCGGGTTGGTCGACGCAAGCGCGGCCCGCGCGGCGCGGCGTTCTCCATCCCGACCACGCCGACCGGCCGCCCGCGCTCAGCCCAGCGCGGCGCGATAGTTGGTCGCGACTTGGTTCCAATTCACCACGTTCCAGAATGCCTTCACATAGTCGGCCCGGCGGTTCTGGTAGTGCAGATAGTAAGCGTGCTCCCACACGTCGATCCCCAGCACCGGCCGCGCGCCTTCGATCAACGGCGAATCCTGGTTTGCGGTGGAGTGCACCTGCAACGTGCCGTCCTTCACGCTCAACCACGCCCAGCCACTGCCAAATCGTTTCATCGCCGCCTCGGTGAACTGGGTCCTGAACGCGTCCAATGAGCCGAACGCCTTGTTCAGCGCCGTCGCCAGCTCCGAGCCCGGTTCGCCGCCGCCTTGGGGCGAGAGGACCTCCCAGAAGAACGTGTGGTTCGCATGCCCTCCGACGTTGTTGCGCAGAGTCGTGCGAACTTTCTCCGGCAGCGCCGGCAGATCCCGCAGCAACTCCGCCGCCGTGCGCGTCCGCAGATGCGGATACTCAGCCAGGGCCTTGTTCGCGTTGTTGATGTAGGCCTGATGGTGCTTGGTATGGTGAATCTCCATCGTGCGGGCGTCGATGTGCGGCTCCAATGCGTCATAGCCGTAGCCCAGCTGCGGCAGCGTGAACGGCTGCGGCAACGCCGCGCCCGCCGCAGTCGCTGCTCCGCTGGCGCCGCCGCCGACGGCCGCCGGTTCCGCCGCGAAGCCCCGCAACGACAGACCACTCAATCCGACCAGCGCCGCTCCCGTTCCGATCGCCTTGAGTGCATCGCGCCGCGACCATCCATCCGCATTCAACGAGTTCATGCGCGACGCTAACGAGCTCCGCCTGAGACGCAAGTGACCCTTGCCAACAGGAGCTCGGCCGCCGACCTTTGACACATGCCCCCCGGCCTCACCCGGCGCCAAGCCGTCCTGTCCCTCGCCAGTCTCGCCGCCGCCAGTTCCCTCCCTGCACTCGGCCGCGCCGCGACCGCGACCACGCCGGAAACCGCGCCGGCTACGAGTGCGGGTCCCGGCTTTCGCCATTCCGTCTGCCGCTGGTGCTACAACAAAATCCCGCTGGAAGAACTCGCGCGCGCCGCGAAGGAGATCGGGCTGCATTCCGTCGAGCTGCTCGGCCCCGACGAGTGGCCCGTCGTGCAGCGGCACGGGCTTACCTGCGCGATGGCGAACGGCACCACCACGATTCCGCGCGGCCTCAACCGGCTCGAGCACCACGCCGACTACGTCCCCTCGATGATCGAACGGATCCGCGCCGTCGCCGCGGCGGGCCTGCCGAACGTAATCGTGTTTTCCGGCAATCGCGACGGCATGCCGGACGAACAGGGCTTGGAGAACTGCGCCATCGCGCTCAAGCAGCTCGTCGGTGAAGCGGAAAAACAGCGCGTCACGATCTGCATGGAGCTGCTCAACTCGAAGGTGAACCACAAGGACTACATGTGCGATCACACCGCCTGGGGGGCGGAACTCGTGCGGCGCGTGAGCTCCGAGCGGTTCAAGCTGCTCTATGACATCTACCACATGCAGATCATGGAGGGCGACGTGATCCGCACGATTCAGGAGAACCACGCGTTCATCGGTCACTACCACACCGGCGGCAATCCGGGGCGCAACGAAATCGACGAGACGCAGGAGCTCTACTACCCGGCGATCATGCGCGCGATCAAGGCGACCGGCTTTACGGGGTTCGTGGCGCAGGAGTTCATTCCGAAGCGCGATCCGCTCACCTCGCTGCGCGACGCCGTGCAACGCTGCTCCGTGTAATTCCGCGAGGGCCCAGCGGCAACAGCCGCAAGTGAACCTGCCGCGCGACGCTGGGTCACAGTCTGGATGCAGCGCGTGTTTCTGCTATCGCCGGCCAAAGTCAGCGGAATTCGAGCGCAACTGCTGCTCAACCCGAAGGCACCCTTCCCGCGGGCCCGCACCTTTCACGCCCGCGGTCTCCCGCTCGCCGAGATTTTCGCCTTCGCCAGTGCGCTCTACTTCCGCGGCAAGATCGCTTATGCGCGCCGCTTCGCCGACACCGCGCGCGGTGAGTTGATCCGCGTCATCACCGCGAACCGGGGTCTGCTCGACCCCGATCTGATTGTCATGCCCGCTGACCTGCGGGCATTCGGCGAAGTCGACATCGACGCGTCCGATGCGCGCTACCGCCGGCCCTTGCGCCGTGACGCTGCCGCCCTCGCACGCCAACTGCCGCGCGATGGCGTCGCGATCCTGCTCGGCAGCATCGCGACGGCGAAATACCGGGATGTGCTGCTCGACGTGTTTGGCGATCGGCTGGTATTTCCGCAGGACTTTGTCGGCCGCGGTGACATGAGCCGTGGCGGCTTGTTGCTGCGAGCTGCGCGCGCCGGCACCGAGCTGCCCTACACCTCTGTGCGCGGCGCGGTGCTCACGGGACGACGCGCGCCGCGGATCGCCGACATGTAGTCGGGCGATCGCGCCGTCGCCTAAAAGCTCGCGCGCAGCGAGAGGGAATAGGTCGGCCCGCGCCAGTCGCTGTAAGACTGCACACCGGCGCCTGACGGATCATTGGCGTAACGCGGCGGCTCCGCTCCGAAGACGTTGTTCACCCGAAGCTGCGCTTGCAGGCTCGTGCGCAGGCTCCTCCACGGCCACCACCCGGCGAGCTCCTTTTGCACGCTCGCGTCGAACTGATAATATGGCTCGATCTCCGACGCGCCCTGACTGCGCCACTCCGTCGACGGCAGCGTTCGGGCGTCGAAAAACCGACCGTCCAGCCGAAAGCCATAGCTGCGATTGGGCCAGCCGCCGCCGAAGTTCATCCGGTTCGGCAACAGCTCCGGCGAGGCACTGTCCGGCTCGTGCAGCGCATCGATCGTGCGCGAATGCGGCAGCAACTGCCGGTCGTAGCGTCGCAGGGCCACCCAGCGCCAGTAGAGGTCCAGTGTGCCGCCGCGACACGCCGTCCAGGCGTAGTCGAACGACGCATTCACATTCTGCGAATGCCGCCACGCCAGGTTGAAATTGCCGCGCAGCACCTGGGTCACGTAGCCCGCGGTGTGCGTGTCGTCCGCTTCGAGCGGAGCGCGGACCACCCGCTCCGGAAACAGGGGCTCGAGATTCAGCACGTTTTGGGCGTCGAGATAGATCAGCTCGCCCGATTTCTGGGTGTCCACGAAATCCGTCGCCGCGCGCACGCGATGCACGCCGCCCCGCTCGTAGATCACGCCGACCGTGCGCGTCATCGCCGACTCCGGCCGCAGGTTGGGGTTCACCGCGTCGCTGGCGCGAATCCCGTAACGCTCTCCGCGCAGCGGGTCATAGATCGGCACGTATTGCGCAGCGCCCACGCTGCTCGTCCGCAAGCCGGCGTCGCGCGCCTTCTGGCTCATGAACGGCGTCGGCAGTCGGTTCGTCGTCGCGATCGAGCCGCGCAACGCCCAGCCGCCGCGAAACCCGATCTTCAACCCGCCGGTCGGGGCGAGATTCGTTTCCTGCGTCGTATCCGCGATCGTATACCGCGCGGCCAGGTCGAAATCGAGGCCGCGCACCGCCCGCGGCAACCAGCGCGCGGGCAGCAGCGGAGCCTGCAATTCCCCAAAACCGCTCAGTCGCTGCAGCGTGCGCCCCCGCCAGCGCACCGGCACCGCAGCATAGACGCCGTCGCCAAACCGCTGCTCGTCGGTGTAGGGATCGAGCTCCGTCAGCCGGAAATCGCCGCCCAAATTGATCGCCGCGCTTCCGGTGGGAAACCAGAGCGAGCGGTTCGTCACGCGCAACGCGCTGTCCCAGGTGCCGTAGTCGCCGACCGCCACCGTCCGGCCCCGACCGCCGGCGTAGATCAACGCCTGATCATAGAACTCGCCGGGCGGGCCATAGCGCTGGGTGTCACGCAGCGGATTGTAGAGCGACTGGTCCACGAGACTTTGCCAGCGGTTCGGATCCACACCGGTGAGCCCGCGATAGCGCGTGCGGTTGCGCGCCCGCTGCGAATCGAGCGACACGCTCCACTCGGCCGGCAGCCGGACCAGAACGCCCAGCACGACCGACGAGAGTTCGCGCTGCGCGCGGCTGTACTGATCACCGAGCAGCGGCGCGATTTCGTTGAGGGAAACAATCAGCGGCTCGCCGAACGGATTCGCGGGCAGGTTGCGCGCCATCTTCAAATCCGCCGGGAAAACATCCAACCCGCGGTTGATCTCGGTCCGCGACAACATCGCGTCCACCCCCACCTGCAGCCACGAATTCACATCATAGGCCGCCGAGGCGTAGTAACTGGTCGAGTGTTGCCGCTGGCCGTAGGGGAAATCGACGCTGTTGGGTGAAAACGCTGCGCCTCCGGGAGCATCGAACAACTCGCGACTGGCCTGTCCCGCGCGGTTCGCGAACGCGCCGCGGCCGCCGGTGCCGTCTGCTCCCGGCGCCACCGAAGTCCGGGAACTGCTGCCCGGGCCAGAGAGCGGCGCGCCATTGGCGCTGCGAACGTTCGGCGTGGCGCGATACATCCGCGCGGTGTCCGGTTGCGCACGGAGCTGGGCCTGAATGTAGCCCAACTCGGATTCGCTCGGCGGCATCACGTCCGTGAACGTGGCACTCAACCGCAGCCGCAGCGCGCCGCCGAGCAGAGTCTTGGCGTGGAGAAAGGACGCCATCGACTGCGGCGCGTCGAAGCCGCTTAGCGCGTTCGTGGTGCTCGCCGTGACCTCCGTCAACTCGACGTCACGGCGCAGCACAATGTTGACCACGCCGCCCACGGGATTGCCGCTGTAGAGCGCGGACGCGGACACCGGCAGGATCTCGACGCGCTCCACCAAACTCAACGGAATGAAGTTCACGTTCGCCGCTTGCGGCTGCGAATTCGCGCCGCTCGTGACGCTCTCCGGCAACCGGCGGCCGTTGATGAGAATCACCGTTTCATCCGCCCCGAAGCCGCGGAGCTGCAGCGTGGTACTGTCCGCAGTGAGGCTGCTGAAGCTGCTGGCGCTCACCTTCTGTCCCGACGAGCTGCCCGCGACCGCGTCGAGGAGTTCGCGGCGCAGGAATTCATCGAGCGTCACCGCGCCGCTCCGGAAAACTTGTTCGCGCTCGAGAATGGTGAACGGCAGCGCATCGTCGGCGGTTCGCATCAGGTCAAGGTTGCCCACCGCCTCCTGACGCGCGTAGCCGTCCGACTCCCGCGCGCGCCAGGATCGCTCCGCCTTGGCTTCGACGATGTAAGGATCGAGCTGAATCGGCTTCAGCTCGGCCCCGGGATCATCCGGTGCCGGCGCCAACGCCATCGGGCGCGCGGCACCGACGGCAGCTGCGGCCGGAGGGGAAGAGCTGGCGAACGCGGTCGCGACCAGCGAGGCGGCGCCTCCGAGCAGGGCGAGGAGGCGCAAAGCGCGACGGGAGGTGTTGTCGAACGAAGCGGAAGAGGAGGATTTCACTTGTGGAGTGCATGCAAGCGAAGCCGGAGAAAACCTGATCCTCGTTACGGCACTCTTCCCCATGCGGCGCAGTCGAAACCCGCGACGCGTGGCCTGCGCTCAGGTGCGCGCAGGACTTACGCAGCAGCCGCCGGGCGCGAACGCGGTCGCACGTGCACCGGGCGCCCGCGGAATTGGCTCGGGCGCGCGAGTTTGCACGGACAGTGTTCACGATGCTGGGAGCCCGTGCGCACGCGCGGCAAACGCGCAACCGTTTCACCGCAAAATCTCGTAAAACTCGCGACCCGCGGCAGCCGCGACGGAACCCGCTCAAAACGATCTCGCCGCCCTAGAGCGCGGCGAGCAACCGCCGCAGCGTCTCGTCGACGAGCTTCGGATTCGCTTTGCCCTTCGCCGCCTTCATGACCGGCCCCTTGAACGCGTTGATCGCGCTGTCCTTGCCGGCCTTGAACTCTGCCACCGCCTTGGCATTCGCGGCGATCGCGTCGCGACACCATTGCTCGAGCTCATTGCTGTCTGTCGGCGCAGCCTTGAGCCCGCGGCGGTCGGCGATGATCGCCGGCGTGTCGCCGGTCGCGAACATCTCCACAAAGATTTCCTTCGCGGCGTTCGTGAGGATCGTGCCGGCGTCGATCAGCTTCACCAGTTCGGCGATGTGCGCGGGGCGAACCTTGGCGTCGGCCAGCGGCACCCGCGCGGTGCCGATCTCGCGCAAGAGGTCGTTCACAATCCAGTTCCCGACCGTCTGCGCCTTATCGGCCCCAGCGATCTTCACCGTCTCCTCGAAATAGTCGCTCAGCTCCCGATCCCAGACGAGCACGGACGTCAATGTATACGGCAGCCGATATTGCTCGAAGAACCGGCGCTGCTTGTCGAACGGCAGTTCCGGACACGTCGTCTGGATTCGCGCTTTCCACGCCTGGTCCACCACGACCGGCATCAGATCCGGATCCGGGAAATAGCGATAGTCATGCGCCATTTCTTTCGAGCGCAGCGACTGTGAAGTTCCTGTCTGACCATCGTAGTCGCGCGTCTCCTGCACGATGGTGCCGCCGCGCTCGATGACAGCGAGCTGCCGCTTGATCTCGTGGGCGATGCCGTCGCGCACGAAGGAGATCGAGTTGAGGTTCTTCAACTCAACCTTTGTGCCGAGCTTCGTCTCCCCCACGGGCCGCACGGAAATGTTCGCGTCGCAGCGCAGCTGGCCCTTCTCCATGTCGCAGTCGGAGATTCCGCCGTAAATCATCGTCGCCCGCAGCGAGGTGAGATACGCGAACGCTTCCTCGGCCGAGTGGATTGCCGGCTCGGACACGATTTCCATCAGCGGTGTGCCCGCCCGGTTGTAGTCGACGAGCGAGTCGACGCTCTCGTGGTTCAGCTTGCCGACGTCCTCCTCGAGGTGAATGCGCGTGAGCGGGATCTTTTTGTGCTCGCCCATGACGTTCCGCGCCGACCCGGGCAGTTCAATCTCAACTGCGCCGCCGAGGCAGATCGGCTGATCGTACTGCGAGATCTGGTAGTTTTTGGGCGAGTCGGGATAAAAATAGTTTTTCCGGTCCCACTTGCAGACCGGCGCGATCTCGCAGCCGAGCAGCAGGCCCGCCTTGATGATCGCATCGAGCGCGGCCTTGTTCATCACCGGCAGCGTGCCGGGGAGCGCGAGTACGACCGGATCGGTGAGCGTGTTCGGGGCATGTCCGTAACCGGCGGCCACGCGCGTGAACATCTTCGACGCGGTCTTCACCTGCACGTGGACTTCCAGTCCGATGACGGCTTCGTAGTTCATCACGAGAAACAGACCTCCCGCGAATCACGCGAAAAGACGCGAATGGTTTCCATCGTATTCGTGCACATTGGCGTGATTGGCGGGCCTACAGGTTGGGGGTCTTCCGGTTCCAGTCGTGCGCGCGATCGTAGGCGTGGGCGATCGCGAGCAGATCAGCTTCCTTGAACGGCTGCCCGATCAGCTGCACGCCGATCGGCAGACCGCTCTTCGTGAAACCACACGGCACGCTGATCCCGGGCAGGCCGGCGAGATTCACGCCGATCGTATAGACATCGAGCAGATACATCGCGAGTGGATCAGACTTTTCGCCGATCTTGAACGCCGGCACCGGCGACGTCGGCGTGATCAACGCGTCGACCTGCTCGTACGCTTTCAGAAAATCCTGCCGGATCAGTGTCCGGACCTTCTGCGCGCGCAAGTAGTAGGCGTCGTAGTAGCCGCTCGAGAGCACGTAAGTGCCGAGGATGATCCGCCGCTTGACCTCCGGCCCAAATCCTTCGGCGCGTGACTGGAAGTAGAGATCAACAATGTCTTTCGCCTTGCTGGAGCGATGCCCGTAGCGGATGCCATCGTAACGCGCCAGGTTCGACGACGCCTCCGCCGTCGCGATGATGTAATACGTGTCGAGGCAGTAGCGCGTGTGCGGCAGCGAGACCTCTTTCACCTCGCAGCCTTGCCGCCGGTAAAACGCGATCGCCTGCTCCACCGCCGCGCCGATTTCCGGATCGAGCCCCTCGCCGAAATACTCCTTCGGAATTCCGAGCTTCCATGGCCCGCGACGCTTCGCCAGCTCCGCGCGATAGTCGGGAACTTCGATCTTCACCGAAGTGGAGTCGCGGAGGTCGTGACCCGAGATCGTCTGCAACACCGTGGCCACGTCTTCGACCGTCCGGCCAAACGGCCCGATCTGATCGAGCGAGGACGCAAACGCGATCAATCCGTAGCGCGAGACGAGCCCATAGCTCGGCTTCATCCCCACGACGCCGCAAAGCGCGGCCGGTTGACGGATGGACCCGCCGGTGTCGGAACCGAGCGTCGCGATCGCCTCGCCTGCCGCCAGCGCCGCTGCGCTGCCGCCGGACGAACCGCCCGGGACGCGCGTGAGATCCCACGGATTGTGGCTCGAGCCGAAACCGGAGTTCTCTGTCGACGAGCCCATCGCGAACTCGTCCATGTTCAGCCGGCCCCAGCACACCGCGCCGGCGGCTTTCAACCGCGTGGTCACCGTCGCATCATAGGGCGACACAAAATTCGCGAGCATCTTGCTCGACGCGGTCAGGGGCTGGCCCTCGACCGCAATCACGTCCTTCAAACCGATCGGAATGCCATCGAGCGTTCCCCTCGCCTGCCCTGCGGCGCGCCGCGCATCCGACGCCGCGGCCTGAGCCAGCGCGTCCGACTCATCGAACGAATTGAACGCATGCACCCGCGGCTCCACCGCTTTGGTCCGTGCGATCACGGCCTGGATGAGCTCCCTCGACGAGAGTTCCTTCGCCTCGAGAGCGGCCGCGAGTTCGGTGATAGGCTGATACCAGAGTTCCGGCGACATTCAGAAATACGTTTTACAGAAGAAAACGGAGGTAACCAAGAATCTCCTGAGCGTTCGAATGCCGGTGGCTGCTTCGTTTTCTTCGTTCTCTTCTGTTCAATTCCAGATCACTCCACCACCTTGGGCACGACGACCATGTGCTCGCGCTGCGCCGGGGCGTTCTTGAGCGCGGCTTCGACGGATAACCCTGGTTGCGGCGCGTCGTCGGCCCAGACATTCGTCACCGCAAACGCATGCGCCGTCGGCTCGACGCCGGCGACGTCGACTTTCGCGAGTTGCTCGATGTGGTGCAGCACGTCGCCGAGTTGTTGGGCGAAGGTCGCCTTCTCCTCCGGCGTGAGCGCGAGCCGCGCAAGATTCGCGACGTGATCGATGTTGAGGTCGGTGGCCATGGCTCGGTCAGTGTCAGATATGGAGCCGCGACGCCCTCGTCGCGGCGATTCGGGAAAACGCGACGAGGGCGTCGCGTCCCCAGTTCAGCTTCGCTGCCAACGCATCGTTCATTTTCTGATTTGCCAGGACGCGTTCTTCAGCAGCTCGTCCTGGATTTTCTGGAACGCGCCGTTCACCTCGTCGTCCGTGAGCGTCCGTTCGGCGGCGCGGAACACCAGCGAGAACGCGATGCTCTTCTTGCCCTCCGGCAGACCAGCCCCGCGATAAACGTCGAAGATCTCGATCTGCTCCACGCCAAACGCGCTGCCCGTCGCCTTCCGGCCGAGTTGCACGAGTTGCTGGCGAACCTCCTCGGCCGGCGTCGACTCGTCCACCACGACCGCGAGATCGCGCAGCGCGGCCGGCAGCAAGCTGAAATCGGCGTAGCGGCGGCGGCTCGACGCCGCGGAGATCCGCTCCGGCAAAATCGCGAAGATGCCCGCGTAGACTTTCCCCTCGATCCCCAACGCGTGGACCATCGCGAGATTCAATAGCCCGAATCGTGCGGTCCAACCGTGCTCCATCTGACCGGCGCAGGCGGAGTGACCTTCCTGCCAGCCGCAGAACGAACCGGTGACCGGCACCGGCTGATGCCGCGCGAGATCGATTCCCGCCGCCGCGGCAACTGCCGCCACGTGATGCTTCGTCGTATAGAAATCCGCCGGCTCGCGTTTCAGCCAGCGCCGCTCGGCGTCTTCGGCGATGACAAATCCCACCGCGGCACACTCGAAGTTCTGGCCGTTGCGCTCGATGAATACCCGGCCTGTCTCGCACAGCCGCGAGACCGGCACGCCGCGCGCCTGGTTGAGCTTCAGCGTGTCGAGCAGGCCCATGATCAGTGTGGGGCGCAGGTGCGACTGGTCTTCGACGAACGGATTCGCCAGCGCCAGCTCGGCGGCGGCGGTCTCCGAAACCCACGTCTTCAACTCCTTCGCCGGCCGGAGCGTGTAGTTCACGCATTCGTGGAAGTCGTGTCCGACGAGGTAGTCGGTCACGCGGCGATTGAACCGCACCACCGGCGCGTCGTCGCCGACGAGCGAGGGCGCTACGACCCGGCTCGCGGGAATCTTCTCCGTGCCGTAGAGGCGCAGGACTTCCTCCACCAGATCGATCGGCCGGTCGAGATCGTCGCGCCAGCTCGGAATGTTCACGGTCCACGCCGGCCCGCGCCGCTCGGTCGGCTCCTCGCGGACGACCGTCAGCTCCAGCGCCTCGAACGAGGCGCGCATCTCCGCCGCCGGAATGTCAAAGCCCACCTGCTCGCAGATGAAATCGTGCGTCACCACAATCTCGCGCTGCCACGGCGCTTCGCCGCCGACCTTGAAGGCCGGTCCGACCACTTTGCCGCCGGCGGTCTCGATGATCAGGTCGATCGCGCGCCACGCGGCTTCGAGCGACGAGTGCGGGTCCACCCCGCGCTCGTAGCGGTAGGAGGAATCCGACGACAGCCCGAGCTGCCGCGAGGTCCAGCGGATCGACTGACGATTGAAGATCGCGCATTCGAGCACGAGATCCGTCGTGTCGTCGCTCACGCCCGAATTTTCGCCGCCCATGATGCCGGCAATGACGACCGGTTTGTGTGCGTCCGCGATCACGAGCATCCGGTGGTTGAGGGTGCGCTCCTTGCCGTCGAGCGTGACGATCTTTTCGCCATCCGCCGCCGGTCGCACGATGATCTCGTTGCCACCGAGCTTGCGCGCATCGAAAGCGTGCAGCGGCTGGCCCGTCTCGAGCATCACGTAATTGCCCACATCAACCACGTTGTTGATCGGCCGCAGTCCGACCGCGGTGAGCCGGCGCTGCATCCATTCGGGGCTTGGGCCGATCTTGATCCCGGTGATGACGTGCGCGGTGTAAAGCGGGCACGCCTGCGGCGCAGTCACCGAGACGTTGCGCAGCAGTTCGGGACGCGAACCGGCGTCGGTGAGATCGCCGCGGAATTTTTCCTGCGGGTAGATCAGCGGCAGCTTGAACCAGGCGGACAGCTCGCGCGCGATGCCGAGGTGCGACTGGCAGTCGGGCCGGTTCGGCGTGATCTCGACATCGAACACCACGTCGCCGGGCGGCAGCACGTCGTTGATCGGCGTGCCGAGCGCCGGCTGACCGTCGAGAATCAGCAAACCCGCGTGCTCGCTGCCGAGCCCGAGTTCGTCGGGCGCGCACATCATGCCGTCGGACGACTGTCCACGAATCTTTGATTGCTTGATCGTGAAATTGCCCGGCAGCACGGCACCCGGCAGCGCGACCGGCACACGTCGGCCGGCGTCGCAATTCGGGGCGCCGCAGACGATGGTCTTCACCCCACCCGCTGGCCCGACGTCGACCGTGCACACGGAAAGCTTGTCCGCGTTCGGGTGCTTCGCGCGCGTGAGAATTTCGCCGACGACGACGTTGCTCAGCTGCGGCGCACCGGTATGGAGCACCTGCTCGACCTCGAAGCCGAGAAACGTGATCGCCCGGCAGATCTCGTCGACGGACGCGTCGAGCTGAACGTAATCCTTAAGCCAGTTGAGGGAGATTTTCACGGGGAAGCTTGAACAAAAGGGAACGAAGGAAACGAAGAGCTATGATAGATTGGAGCCCGGCAGGATGAGGCGGCTGATTCCGTTTCTCAGAACCGCTTCGTGGAAATTGATAAGCAGACCGACAGGGACGTTGAGCAGCTTCATGTAGCTCAGAAGTTGCGCCTTGTGAATCGGGAGAATTTTTTCAACCGACTTCGCTTCGATCAAAAGACAATCGTTCACCAGCACGTCGAAACGAAGAGGTTCGTCAAAGGTGAGATCCTTGTAGGTGATCCGAACAAGCTTCTGGTTTACGGAGGAATGTCCGCGTAACGACAACTCGTGGATCAAGCAACGCTCGTAGATCGACTCCAGAAGGCCGGGACCTTTGTCGCGGTGGACCTCGATGGCTGCTCCGATCACGTCGCCACTTAACGCGTCGGCTTTGTGAAACAGCGGATGCATTCGTTGGTCGCTTCGTTCCCTTCGTGGCCTTCTGTTCAACCGCAATTTTTCACGCGAACTGTTTCAGGAAGCGGAGGTCGTTCTGGTAGAAGTAGCGGATGTCATCGATGCCGTAGAGCAGCATCGCCAGCCGCTCGAGGCCCATGCCGAACGCGTAGCCGGTCCACGTCTCCGGATCGTAGCCGACTGCCGCAAACACCGCCGGATCGACCATGCCGCAGCCGCCGATCTCGATCCATTCCTTGTTCACTTTCGGCAGGTGCTTCGCGGTCAGGTCGACCTCGAAGCTCGGCTCGGTGTAGCCGAAGTAGTGCGGCCGGAATCGCGTCTTCGTGTCCGGCCCGAGCAGCGAAGCGAAGATGTAGTCGAGCAGCGCCTTCAGATCGCGGACGGTGACGTGCTTGTCGACGTAGAGGCACTCGAGCTGGTGGAAGTTGGCCGAGTGCGTGGCGTCCGTCGTGTCTCGCCGGTAGACGCGGCCCGGCGAGACGATCCGGATCGGCGGCTCACCTTTCAGCATCGTGCGGATCTGGACCGACGAGGTGTGCGTGCGCAGCAGGTATTTCTCGTGCGCGTGCTTCTTGCTCACGTTGCCGAACCGCGCGTTGTCGGGAAAATAGAACGTGTCCTGGGCGTCGCGCGCCGGGTGATCCGGCGGCGTGTTCAACGCATCGAAGCAGTAGAACTCCGTCTCCACCTCCGGCCCGTCAGCCACGGTGAAACCGACCTTGCGCAGGATCCGGCACATCTCCTCGCGCACAAGCGTGAGCGGGTGATACGTGCCGGGGCCGGCATCGGGCGACGGCAGCGTGGGATCGACCGCGGGCCCGAGCTGGGCCTGCAGTTCTCCCGCCTCGATCGTGCGCAGCGCGGCGTCGAGCTGTTGCTGCAGCTGCCCCTTGGTTTCGTTGATGAGCTTGCCGAGGGCGGGCCGTTGCTCTTTCGGCACGGTGCCCATCTGCTTCATCAGCGCGGTGAGTTCACCGTGCGGACCGACGAATCGGGCCTTCGCAGCTTCGAACTCCGGCCGTGTTTTCAGCGCTGGCAGTTCATTCTGCGCTTTGGCGAGCAGGGCGGAAAGTTGTTCTTGCATGAGGAAGGTCGGATCTGAACAGAAGATAACGAAGGTAACGAAGGCTTTTTTCGCGGGAACGATCAGATCGAATCGCGGCGAAGCAGGTGAAACCCAGAGGAAAGCAAGGGAAACACGCTTCGTTTCCTTGGTTTCCTTCTGTTCGAAGCCAAAAAAAGAAGGACGGCGCCTCGGTCGAGGCCCGTCCTCCGGGAAACAGCAAGGAGGCGAGCCTTTGCCGGGCTCGCGTTTGGGAGAGTTAGGCCTTCTTCGCGGAAGCGGCCTTGGTCTTCAACGCGTCCTGGGCTTGCTTGACCAGGACGTTAAAGCCGGCCTCATCGCGCACCGCGAGATCCGCGAGGACCTTGCGATCGAGGGCGATATTCGCGGCCTTGAGGCCTTCCATGAAGCGGCTGTAGCTGATGCCGGCGTTGCGGCAGGCGGCGTTCACCCGGACGATCCAGAGCGCGCGGAAGTCGGACTTCTTCTTCCGGCGGTGGTCGTAGGCGTACTGCCAGGCGTGCTGAACCGCTTCCTTGGCGTAGCGGTAGAGCTTCGATTTGCTGCCGAAATAGCCCTTGGCGTATTTCAGCACTTTCTTGCGGCGCTTGCGCGACGCGGGGGAGTTTGTGACACGAGCCATGTTGGTTTGGTAGGTTGGTCGCCGGCGGGTCGGCTTAGGGATTCACCCGCCTGGCGAAGTTATGGTGAACGCGTGGCGACGGCTTACAGGCCGAACGGCAGCGCGCGCTTCAGCGGCGCAGCGTGACCCTCGGCCACCAGCTTGTCCCGCGAGGCCCGACGCTTTTGCTTCGAGCTCTTGGTGGCCAGCAGGTGACGAAAGCCAGGCGTGCGGCGCACGAGCTTACCGCGAGCGGTCAGCTTGAAGCGCTTGGCAATGGACTTTTTGGTCTTTTGCATGGAGAGAGCGGTCGAAAACAGAGAAGCCGCCCTCGACTGTAAAGGGCAAAGTTTCACCCGACCGCCCTCTTTTCAGAAATCCTGCAGCTGGCCGTCGTCCGGCCCGCGTTCGGGCTCAAGCCGCGCCAGCACTTCGCCTACTAGATAGATAGAGCCGGTCACGACCACCACCCCGCCCGGCTCGCCTGCCGTGCATTGGTCGGGCCCGGGGAACAGCGCGTCCACGCTGGATCGCTCGACCCGGCCGCGGAAGTCCGCCGGCACCAAGCTCTCCAGTTGCTCAAAGCTGCATGCCCGTGACTGTCGCGGAACGACCAGCCGCAATTCCGCGGCGTGCAGGCAGACCACGGGCAACAACGCTCGCGCCCGCGCCGGCCCCAGCGCGCCGGCCACGATGATCGGCTGCCGCCCGGTTTCCGCCACGAGCCGAGCCAGGCTGCTGTCGAGCACCTCCATCCCCTCCGGATTGTGCGACGTGTCCAGGATGACAGTTCGCCTATCGACTGCGAAACGCTGCCATCGGCCCGGCCAGTCCACCTGCTGCAGCGCGCGTTCGATCACGCCGCCGTCGATCCGCCACCGCGCCGGCAACGCGCACGCGGCGAGTGTGGCCGTGGCGGCGTTCCAACGCTGATAGTGACCCGGCAAATTGGTTCGCGGGTAATGTTCGATCGCCTCGCCAAAATCCGCACGCACCGACACGAGCGGCGCGTGCTGCTCGGCCGCGACGGAACGAATCACCTGCTCCGCCTCCGCTGACAACCGGCCGATCACCACCGGACGTCCGCGTTTGATGATCCCCGCCTTCTCGCCCGCGATCGCGAGGAGCGTCGGCCCCAGCTGCTCGACGTGGTCGAGCCCGATCGACGTGATCACACTCACCTCGGGTTCGACCACATTGGTCGCATCCAGCCGGCCGCCGAGGCCCACCTCGATCACCGCGACGTCGCAACCACTCCGTTGAAAATGCAGGAACGCGAGCGCGGTCATGAACTCGAAATAGCTCGGGCGCCGCTCCGCGCCCTGCTCCGCCTCCATCCCCTCGGCCACGCGCCGCAGTTCCTCGACGTAGCCGGCGATCTCATGCTCGGCGAGACTCCGGCGATTCACCTGCACGCGTTCGCCGAGCCGGACGAGATGCGGCGACGTATACAGCCCCGTGCGCCAGCCCGCGCTGCGCAGGATCGCCTCGAGCATCGCCGCGACCGAGCCCTTTCCGTTCGTGCCGGCGACGTGGATGCAAGGCACGGCGAGGTGAGGATCGCCGAGCAATGCGACGAAGCGTCGCATCCGCTCGAGACCCAGCGCCACGCCGCGGGTCTTCAACTCGAGCAAGTAACGAGTCGCGGCAGTGTAGTCGCTCATGCGCCGCGCGCCGTGGCGTCCAGTGCTTCGCTCCACTGTCGGGATAGTGACGTAACAAATGGATCCTCGTGCGACGCGATCTCCGCGCGCAGCACCTCTCCCGCCTGTCCGCGAATCTCTCGCACCGGCGTGATCCCGCGGACCGAATTCATCACGAGCACGGCGTCCGCCTGCAACAGTTCATCGACGTGCGCGCGGCGCGGAGCGGAAGGGCAACCAAGCTCGAGGACCCACGCCAGGCACGTCCCCGCGATCGCACCCAGCGCCAGGTCCGGATAACAGAGTCGACCGTCGGAAATCCACGCGACGTTTTGCCGCAACGTTTCGATGACCCACCGATCCTCGCGGTTCAGCAAAAGGCCTTCGTCGGCTGGCTCCGCGGCGCGCTGCCGCAATTCGGCAGCGCCGAGCAACACGTTGGCGCACGCGATGCTCTTCGGCCGAGGCAGCCATTCCCCACTGTCCCGGCGAAGGTTCAGGACGTGCAGCCGGACCCCTTCGGCGTTCGGCGGCGCTGGCGCCGCCCGCACCGTCATCAATTCGTGCGGCTCCGCGTAGAGCGGGTCGCCGGACAGCCCGCTCGCCGACGAATTGCTGGTGCCCGCTGTGATCGTGTAGCGAAAGACCGCATCATGTACGCCAAAGCTCTTCAACATCTCGCCGGCCACCGCGCGCAATCTCTCCTCATCGTTGGCCAGCGCGTGGGACGGCAGGGAAATTCCCGCCCGGGCACACGCCAGCCCGAGTCGTTGCCGGTGATAACTCCAGAGATGCGGCCGGCCCCCACTCGTCCGAAACGTTTCGTAGAACCCAAGCCCGAACAGCACGCCGTGGTCATCCGCGGGCAGCACAGCGGCCGCAGCGGGAACTAACCGGCCGTCGAGGTAGACGGGAGCGGGCGGAGGCGGGGTGGCAACTTCAGGCATTGGATTCGGCGCCCGCTTGCTCGAGCGCGACCCACAGAGCCTGCGCTTTTCGGAGCGACTCGTCGAGTTCGCGCTCGGGCTGCGAATCGGCCACGATTCCCGCGCCGGCCTGCACGTGCGCCACGCCGTCCTTCACCAGCATCGACCGGATCACGATGTTCATTTCCATCGCTCCGTTGTAGCCGATCCAGCCGAGCGCACCGGTGTAGAATCCGCGGCCCACTGGCTCCAGTTCCTCGATGATTTCCATCGTCCGGATCTTCGGGCAGCCGGTGATCGTACCGCCGGGGAACATCGCGCGCAGGACCTCCGCCCAGGATCGGCCGCGCGCCAGTCGCGCTTCCACCTGTGAGACGATATGCATCACGTGCGAGTAGCGCTCAAGCGCCATGAACTCCGCGACGCGCACGCTGCCGTAGTCCGCCACGCGACCGAGGTCGTTGCGGATCAGATCGACGAGCATGAGATGCTCCGCGCGCTCTTTGTCGCTCGCGAACAACTCCGCCGAGAAGTGCGAGTCCTGCGGCGGCACGTCGCCGCGCGGTCGCGTGCCGGCGATCGGCCGTGAGCTGACGACGCCGTCCACCGCTCGCACCAACAGCTCCGGCGATCCGCAGACGAGCGCGAACTCCGGGAGTCGGAGCAGCCCCATGTAGGGCGAGGGATTGATTCGCCGCAGCGCGTCGTAGATCCATTCGGCCGGCGCGGTCGCCGCGCGGCTGGTGCGCAGCGAAAGGTTCACCTGGTACGTGTCGCCCGCGGCGATGTAGTCCTTGATCCGCCGCACCGCCGCTTGAAACGCTTCCGCGGAGAACGAGGGCGGCGGGCTCGGTGCGCGGTCAGCCCGACTGCGCTTCGTGGTGATTGGTGGCCGAGCGACCGCATCGCGCCAGCGGCTCAACGCGTCGCCCGCCCGCGCTTCGGCCAAGGCGAACGCAGCGGGAAATTCCTCCGCTCGCGCCGGCGCGTCGGTCCAAACCACGACGTGTAGCACGTGTTCGAGGTGGTCAAAGATGAACAATTCCCGCGCTTCCAGAAAAGCATACAGCGGAAGATCGAGATCGCGACGCGCGATCCACGGCAGCTTTTCCCACGTGTGGATCAAGTCGTAGCCGAACACGCCGATGAGTCCCCCGATCATCGGCAGCATCGCCGGAATTCTCGGCGTCCGAATCTCGGCCACGAGTTGCGTCAGCACTTGCAGCGGATCGCCCTGATATCGCGTCAGGACGGAGCGCCCATCGCCCGAACGCACCTCCGCCGCTGTCGCATCGCCCACGATCACGCGGGCCGGCTGATCGCAGACGTAGGTATATCGGCCGCCCTGCGCGCTCTCGAGCAGGACGGATGCCGGCGAGTGGGTCAGCGCCGTCCAAGTCTCAGGCAATCGCTCCGCGCCCGCTTTCAGCATCACCGGCAGCAACGTGCACCCCTCCTTCGCCCAAGCGCGCCAGTGTTCGGCTGTGATCCGCTGCTCCATGTTGCTTTCCCACATTCGCCGCTCAGCGCAGCACCTCCGCTAAACGAGTCACGGCAATCGGAAGCGAGGAAGCTGGTCTCATCGGTCGGAACCTTCGGGCCGCATGCCCGGACGTCACGTCCATTCCGCGACATGTGGAGTTTTGGATTGGAATCCCCTGCGAGCAGACGCTCCATTGCGTCCATGCAGTCCTGGGCCAGTCCACACGGCCGGCCGCTGCCGCCTGTCGGCCAGCGGACGCTCGTCATGGGCGTGTTGAACGTGACGCCGGACTCGTTTTCCGACGGCGGTCAACTGCCCACCCGCGAGGCGGTCGTGGCGCGCGCCCGGGAGATGATGGCGAGCGGCGCCGACGTGCTCGACATCGGCGGAGAATCGACCCGGCCGGGAGCTGCGTGGGTCTCAGCCGACGACGAACTCGCGCGCGTGTTGCCGGCGATCACCGCGGTCCGGCAGGCATTGCCCGACGTGCCGCTCTCGATCGACACCTACAAGGCCGAGGTCGCCGAAGCGGCCGTGGCGGCGGGCGCGGATATTATTAATGATGTGTGGGGGCTGGCCTTCGGACTCTCCGCGGAGGAACGCGCCCGCTGGCGCGAGCCGGCTCGAGATGTAGCCGGGGTCGTTGACCCCGGAAGGTTGTGGGAACGGTTGCCAGCGCACCGACCGGGCTCGCCGAGCCCGGCTACAAACGCCGCCAGCCCATTGCGTGTCTCGCCGATGGCTCTGGCCGCCGCGCGGACGAAAGCGCCAGTGATTCTGATGCACAATCGGCTCGACCGGAACTATCGCGATTTCTGGGGGGACATGCTGCTGGATCTACAAATGAGCCTCGCGCTCGCTTGCGCCGCGGGCATTCCGCCACACCAGCTCTGGCTCGACCCCGGATTCGGGTTCGCGAAAACGCCCGCGCACAATCTCGAGGTGCTGCGCGAGCTGCGCCGGATTGTCGCGCTCGGTTTTCCGGTGCTCGTCGGAACCTCGCGCAAATCCACGCTCGGGCTCGTGCTCGGCACCGGCGTGGACGACCGCTGCGAGGCCGGCGGCGCCACGATCGTGTGGGCGATTCAACAGGGCTGTGCGATGGTCCGCGTACACGATGTGCGCGAAAGTGTGCGATTCGCCCGAACGGCGGATGCGATCAAGGCCGGACTCAACTTCTCCCCGCCAGATCATGGATAAACTCATCCTGCGCGAACTGCATTTCGTGGCCCGCCACGGCGTGTTGCCAATCGAGACCGAAACGAGCCAGCACTTCTCCGCGACGTTGGAGCTCGAGTTGCCGCTCGCGCCCGCGGGCGAAACCGACCGGCTCGATCGCACGCTCGATTACTGCGCGGTGCAGGCCGTGGTCCGAAAGATCATCGAAGGCACGCACAAGAAGCTGATCGAAACGCTGGCGGAAAGCGTCGCCCGCGAATTGCTGCTGGCGTTTCCGCTGCTGGTCGCGGTGACGGTCGAGATCACGAAGCCACGGCCGCCGGTCGATTTCCAGTTCGCCGGCGTGTCGGTGCGAATTCGTCGCGAGCGCTCGCAACTCGCGCCGCGTTGAACCATGCATCGCGTCGCAGCACGGCAGGCGTTGGTCGGTGCGGGCGCCAATCTCGGCGACCGCGCCGCGACCTTGCGCGCGGCGACCGAACGGCTGCGCGGGCTGCCCGGCATCACGCACGTGGAGAGTTCGGCGTTGTACGAGACGGAACCGATCGGCGGCGTCGATCAGCCGCCGTTTCTAAATCTCGTACTCGGTGTCGAAACGACGCTCGCGCCCGAACAGCTGCTGCAGCAGCTGCTCGCCCTCGAACAGCAGTTCGGCCGCGTGCGAACCGTACGCTGGGGCCCACGCACGCTCGACCTGGATCTGCTCGCCTACGAAGGCGAAACGCGGACCACCACCGCGCTCACGCTCCCCCACCCGCGGATGTTCGAGCGCGCCTTCGTGCTCGTGCCACTGCAGGAACTGCTGGCGCGCTCGCGCTTCGAGCGCCCCGCGTGGGCCGAGCTGCGACAGAGCATCGCCGCGGCCCAGCCGGTCGGCGGCGTGACGCTCCGAGGCGCAACGCTCCCCAGCAACGAGTGAAGGGAAGGCTCCCTATGCAGTGTTGTAATGAGCGATACACCGATCAGACTCCGGCCTGCCCGCCGGGGTTTCTCTTTCGCTCCGGGCGTGTGTCGGTGCGCGCCGCGCTGCAACCTCAACCCCCAAAATAATCAACGTAATCCCGCGCAAGGCGGCGCCAAATCTCTGTTGACAACCCCGGGCCGTTCATGAGGTTTTTCGCCCCTTGTTTGGCTTCCTAGCTCAATGGTAGAGCAGCTGACTCTTAATCAGTTGGTTCGGGGTTCGAGTCCCCGGGGAGCCACCATCCTTCGCTGCAGCGCAGCTCCGGATGGCAGAGCCAGCTGATGGTTTCCGGTTGTTTGATCCCAGCCCATTCTCGAAATGCATGCGAAGGATGCCCTCCCGTAGGTTTGACGAAGGAGCGGCCCAGTCATTCGCGAACGTCCCTTTTGTTGTTTCTCAGTTTATCCCAGCGAGCGCTGCGAGTCAGTCCCGCCGGCGTAGCTCAACGGTAGAGCACCTGTTTTGTAAACAGGCGGTTGCGGGTTCGAATCCCATCGCCGGCTCCAGCTCCGTCCGTGGACGCCCCCTGCCGGACCGACCGCACGCTGCCGAAGTTTTCTGCCCGATGGTGTAATGGTAGCACAAACGACTCTGACTCGTTTTGTCTAGGTTCGAGTCCTAGTCGGGCAGCCAGCTTCCACACTCCCCCCACCCCCGCAAATTCGCTTCAGGGAAACCCCGGCGTCACCAAGATAGTAAGACATCATTTTTTGGTGTTTCTTATGCATTAAATGATTACCCCGGAAAGTAAGTTGACACCCCAGATTCGATGACCCCTAGTTCGAATTTCACGCGTTCAGACCCCCTCTTTCTTAAGCGGCCTCATGCTGACATTTCAGTCCCCCCTTGCAGAAAAGGCGCCGGTGCTTAGGCTCGCCTTCCGGTCCTGCATGCCCCTTTGACGGCCGAATCTCGCTTGGTCCGGCAACCTCCTGTTACCTCCCCTGTCCTACCTGTCACGCGCTTTCCTTAGTCACTGCCCACGACTCTTATTCCTATGATTATGCACAGCCTCCCCCTCGCGTTCCTCCTCGGTGATGCCACACTGATGGAGCTGTTCATCAAAGGTGGTCCGATCATGTGGCCCATCTTGCTCGTCTCCTTCATCGGCTTCACGGTCGTGGTGGAGCGACTGCTGTTCATCTTCCGCGAGAACAGCCATCGTGAACCCGAAGTCGTCGAGAAGATGCTCGAGCAAGTCGAGAAGCGCGACATCGAAAGCGCGCTCGCGATCGGCCGCCAAAGCAAGGACTTCGTCGCGAAGATCCTCGTCTACACGCTGTCGAATCGCGAATACTCCCTGTCGAACGCGTTCATTCGCGCCTCCGGCCAGGAGCTCGCACGCTTCGGCCAGGGCATGGCCACGCTCGACACCGTCATCACCGCCGCCCCGCTGCTCGGCCTGCTCGGTACGGTTACGGGCATGATGCGTACGTTCGGCAGCATGACCGGTGATATCAGCAGCGCCGCCGCCAACATCACCGGTGGCGTCGCCGAGGCGCTAATCGCGACGGCCTGCGGTCTCGCGATCGCCGTCACCGCGCTGATGCCCTACAATTATCTCAACGCCCGCGCCGAAGAGGCGAAGCACGAAGTCGCCGACGCGTCCAACGCCCTCGAGATCCTGATCAAGAAGTCCGAGAGCAACGCCGTCGCCAGCTAACGCCACCCGTCCGGTGGCACGTTTCGTCAGTCTACTCTCTTCCCAATATGGCCGGTTCCTCAGGCGGTAAAACCAGCGGCGGCAAGAAGAAGGCGCGTATCGAGATCATCCCGCTGATCGACGTCATCTTCTTCCTGCTCGCCACGTTCGTCCTCTTCACGCTGTCGCTCAACAAGTCGAATGGATTGAGCGGCGTCGTGCTGCCGCAGTCGGGCACGGGCGAACCGCGCGACCCGAGCGAGTCCGTCACGATCACCGTGACCCAGGAGGGCACGCTGGGCTGGGACAAGGACCCCGTCACGCTGGACGAATTCCTTGAACGGCTCCGCGCCTTCCACGTCTCGAATCCGGAAGCGCGTATTCTGATCAACGGCGATGAGAACGCATTCTTCAGCCAGGCGATCTACGTCTTCGACGAAGTGCGCAAGGCCGGTTTCCAGAAGGTTCTCATCGAGACGCGCGTACGTCCGCCCGGCGCGAGCTGAGCCCGTTGCCTCCCGCCCTTACCTGACAGCCAATCCTCACTTCCATGGCCGGACCTGCTACCAAATCGGTTGTACCTGAAGAAGGAAAGAAGAAGGCACGTATCGAGATCATTCCGCTGATCGACGTCATCTTCTTCCTGCTCGCCACCTTCGTTCTCTTCACGCTCTCGCTGAACAAAATTCAGTCCGTCCCCGTGAACCTGCCCGTGGCGTCGACTGCCTCTTCGTCCAAATCGGACGACGACACAGTCACGCTGCAGATCTCCGACCAAGGCACCTGCTACTGGAACAAGGAGCTGATCAACCTAAGCGAGATCCGCCCGCGGCTCGCCCACTACAAGACCCAGGTCGCGGTGCCGCGCGTGCTCATCGCCGGCGACGACAAGGCCAAGTTCGGCATCACGGTCCAGGCACTGGACGAGGTGCGCAAAGCGGACATTCAACAGGTCTCCGTCGAGACCCGCGTGCGCCCCACGGGCCGCTAATCCCACGAGGATCTTTCCATGCGTCGTGACTTAATCATTGGCATCCTTCTCTCCATCGCTTTCCACGGGGGTGCGGCTTGGATCAGCGAGGAGCTCAGCAAGCGCCCCACCAAGAAACACATGGTCCAGGAGGAAGCTCCGACGATCCAGCTGATGGAGATGCCGAAGCTCGAGCCCGACGAGCCGCCGGAAACCGCTGACACCAGCGATGCCGAGGCGGCGCCCGTCGAGTTCGCCCCGCCGATGCAGACCGACGTGCCGCAGATCGTGCAGCTCGACTCCTTCGTGCAGCAGGTGCAGCCGCCTCCGCCCGAGAATCTCAAGCCCGCGGTCGGCGTAATCAGCATCCCGCAGAACCGGCCCACTGGCCTCGGCAAAGGCATCCAGGTCTTCAACATCAATCAGCTCGATCAGATCCCGCAGATCCGCGCCACCGTTCCGCCGCAGTATCCGTTCGAAATGCGCCGCGCTGGTATCACGGGCGAAGTCCTGGTCGAGTTCATCGTCGATACCAACGGCGATGTCCGCAATCCCTTCGCGGTCCGCTCCACCCAGCGCGAATTCGAAACCGCCGCGGTGCAGGCCGTCGCTAAATGGAAATTCCGCCCCGGCAAGAAGGGCGGTCGGGTCGTCAACACCCGCATGCAGCAGCCCATCTCATTCAGTTTGAATGAGGACTAATTTACCAACGTGACTGTTTCTTCCTCCCCTCTCTCCTCCCGACGCCGCTACGCGCGCCTAGCCGCGCTTGTGCTGGGCTGTGCGCTGGTCACGCCGGGTTTCGTGCGCGCTCAGGATGACAACGCTCCGCCCCGCGAGCTCGAGGAACGCACCTCGCAGGATCTCGACAAGCTCCAGCCGCTGCTCGACGCGAAGAACTGGGACGCCGCGCTGGCGCTGATCCAAGGCATCCGCAGCCGGGTCGAAGCAAAGAGCTACGACATGGCGATCGCGAGCGATGTCGAAGCCAAGCTCTACCTGCAGAAGGGCGAGCTGTCCAAGGCGATTGCCCCGTGGGAACAGGCCCTCCAGTTGGGCGATGCCTACAAGTTTTTCGACCAAAACAGCCAGCAGGAACGCGTCTACTACCTCGCCCAGCTTTGCTATCAGGAAGCCACCGAGAGCAAATCTCCGGCGCAGCAGAAGCAGAATTTTGCCAAGGCCATCAAGTATCTCGAGCGCTGGTTGGCGCAGTCCAAGAAGCCGCCGTTCGACCCCGCTCGGGCTGAGGCGCAGATGTTCTTCGCCAATGTGCTCTATCAGCAGGGCGTGCTGAATCCGGACAAGCCGGACATGGAGTTGGTCAAGCGCGCCGGCGAGCAGATCGAGCGCGCCCTCCGCACCGCGGTCCGCCCGAAGGAAGGCAGCTTCCTCATCCTCCTCGCCGTGGCCCAGCAAAACAATGACTGGGTCAAGCTCGGCGAGATCCTCGAGCTGCTGGTCAAGCAATACCCCGGCAAGAAGGACTACTGGTCCCAGCTCGTCGGTGTGTACGGCACATTGGCCGCCCAGGAGAAGGATCCGGACAAGGCCCGCGAATACAACACCCGCGCGATCACCGCGATGGAACGCGCCCAAGCCCTCGGCTTCATGAAGACGCCGAAGGACTACTACTCCCTCTTCGGCATGTATTTCAACGTCGGTCAATTTGGCCGGGCCACGGAGATTCTGCACGCCGGCCTGCGCGACGGTTCGATCGAGCAGGACCTCAAAAATTGGGAGTTGCTCGCCTCCTCCTATCAGCAGGTCGACAAGCCCTTCGCCGCCATCGAGGCGTTGATGGAAGGCACCAAGAAATTCCCGAAATCCGGCCAGCTCGACTACTCGGCCGCCACGATCTACTATTCACTCAACAAGCCCAACGAGGCCTACAAGCACATCAAGGACGCCTTGGTGAAGGGCAACCTCGACAAGCCGGGTGGCGCCTATGGTTTCCTCGCCTACGTGGCGTGGGAACTCGGCAAACTCGAAGAGGCACTCGCGGCCGCGGACAAGGCGCTGACCTTCCCCGACGCCCAAAAGGACACCCAGCTCCCGCGGCTGAAGAACGCGATCCAAGACGCGCTGCGTGAGCGCGAGGCGGCCACCAAGAACGTCGCCGCGCGGTAAATCCGGCTTTCAATCCTCATGAAGAAAACCCACGTCTACTTTCTCGTTCCGCTCATAGGTCTCATCGCCTTTGGCGCCGTCTACTGGAATTTCAGTGAGGGCTACGAGGCGCAGCTCGCCAAGGAGCAGGCGGATATTCGCGCGAAGAAGGAAGAAAAGCTGCGCGAAGAGGCCAAGAACCGCGAGAAGGCCATTCAGGACGCCCTCGCCGCGCAGGAGCGCCGCAAGGCCGAGCGCGCCGCCAAGGAGCTCAAGGACAAGGCGGACGCGGAAGCCCGCCAACTCGCTCGCGAGGCCTTGGAGAAGGCGCAGCGCGACCAGCAGAAGCTCGCCCAGCAGGTCGAACGCCTCGAGAAAGACATCAAGTTGGAGAAGGACGCCATCGCTGAAATCGAAGCCACCAAGAAGCGCACCATCGAAGAACAGGAGTTCCTCAAAACCTATGTGCGGCAGGCTGAGTCCAACGTGAAGAGCCTCTCCGAGGTGTTGGACAAGATCGCCGCGGCGGACAACGCCCGGGCCCAGGCTGAAGCGCTCGCCGCCCGTGCCCGCAACTCCTGATCACCGACCTCTCCCCTCCCCATGAAAAAGTGGATGTATCTCGTTTCCGTCGGCAGTTTGCTGGCGATCTTCCTTTTCTTCTATTTCGCGCACGTCGAAGAGGCCCGCATCCTCGACAAAAAGCGCACGGAAGAAGCCGCCGCGAAGGCGAAAGTCGAAGCCGATCGCAAAGCGGAAATCGAGCAGAAAGCTCGCGACGACGCCGCCAAGCGCGCCGCCGATCGTGCCGCCGAGGAAGCCAAGAAGGAAGCCGATCGCGCTGCGAAGCAGGCCGCCGAAGACAAGAAGGTCAAGGACGCCACCGATGCCGCGAACGCAAAAGCCGACGGCTACGCCAAGCAGGCCGGCGAACTCGAAGTCCAGCTCAGCGCCCTGCGCACGCAGAAGGAAAAGCTGAATCGCGAGGAGTTCGAGCTCGCCAAGCAGGTGGAGCTCGCCCGCGTCGCCAAGCGCAACGCGGAACTCGAGATCCAGCGCATGACCGACATGATCGCGAAACGCGCGGCGGACAGCGCCATTGCCACTCCTCCGCCGCCACCGGCGAAGAAGTCCTGATCCGGACGCTTACGCTCACTCTCTCAGGCCCAAGGCCCCGTGCCTTGGGCCTTTTTGTTGTTTCCGCTCCTGCCACGCCGGGGCGAGTGGGTAGTGGGAGAATCTCGTGCTCATTGCCGGCAGCGGCAGGCGTGGCTACGCGCCGGTTCGCCCTCAGGCCCGCAGGGACGCCGTTCGAGAAGCCCGAGCCCCGAGCAAGGTTGAAGGAAGGCCTGCCGCTACCTGATACCCCGGTTCCAGGATTCGCGCTCGTCGTGCGCGCGCGGACGCTGATCGCCACGCCAAAAACTTCGCGCGAATTTGTTTGCGGTGACATCGCCCGTGGCTTTTCCTCCGCCTTCCTCGGAGCAGATCCTTCGAGCAGACGGAATCGGGGCGTAGCTTAGCCTGGTAGAGCGCTACGTTCGGGACGTAGAGGTCGTGAGTTCGAATCTCACCGCCCCGACCAGTCTGAAGCCCGTGCGATGCACCCGCCTCAGCTCACGAAGGGATTGTAGCGCAGCTCGTTCTCGGCCGTCGTCATCGGGCCGTGCCCCGGCGCAATCACCGTATCAGCCGGAATCGCCTGCAACATCCGCCCCAGGTTCGTCGCCAGCTGCCGCTGGCAGTGATGCGCGCATCCGACGGAGCCCGCAAAAAACAGATCGCCGGAGATCAGGAGCGCCCGCCCACGAGCGGCGACCAGACTTTCCACGAGGTAACAGTTGTGCGCCAGTGCGTGCCCCGGCGTGCTGAACGCGGTGACCTGCACCCGGCCGAATACCTTCCGTTCCCCTTCTCCGAGGGGCTGGCCGCAGGGCACCACCGCACCGACCGGATGATAGGCGGCGGACACCTGAAACCGTTCGACCAGATCGCACAGCCCGCCGGTGTGCTCGGCCTCCACGTGAGTGAGGAAAACGGCCTCGATCTGACGCACCGCGTCCGGCCAGACCTCCTCCATCGCCGCGATTCCCGGCCCCGTATCGAACAGAATGCCACGGGAGCCGCCGCACGGCGTCACGATGTAGGCGTTGGTGACGCCGATGCCATAGGGAATCCGCAGCGGATGCACGCAGAACGGCAACGCGCCCAGCACGGGCAGCGGATACTGGTTGCAGCCGAGCGCACACAATCCGACTTCGTTGAGCCGCAGCACGGCCGCAAGCCGTCGCAACTCGGCTCCGGAGAGGTCCGAGCGGTAGTCGATCGCATCGCGAATCCGGCTCGAATCCACGTGCGCACGGTCCCCCAACGCCTCCTCGGTGAGGCCCATCTGGCGCATGGCTTTTTCCAGCACATCGCCGAGTTCGTCCTCCAACGGCACTGGGTTCAACACGGCGAGGCCGAAGCTACCGCGGGACGCGACGGGGTGCAAAATCATTTTGTTTTTTCGACGGCTTCCGCGCAGCGTCGGGGCGCATGGACTCGACCCAGAAAGAGATCCTCGACATTTTCATCCGCACGCGCGCCCTGCAGGAGGGACATTTCGTTCTGCGCTCCGGACTCCACAGCGGGCACTACTTTCAGTGCGCGCAGGTCTGCCAGCACCTCGATGCGGTGGAGCGGCTCGCTCAGCTGCTCTTGGTGAAATTGCAGCGACTGTCGTTCACCACCGTGCTCGCGCCCGCGATGGGCGGCCTGGTGATCGGCCAGGAACTCGCCCGGCAGGCGAAGGCGCGCTACCTCTTCGCCGAGAAGGAGGACAACGCGCTGGTGTTGCGCCGAGGCTTTGCGTTCTCGCCCGGTGAACGCGTGCTGGTGGCGGAGGATGTCGTCACTCGCGGCGGCCGCGTTCTGGAATGCCTTGATATCGTGCGCAAGGCCGGCGGCACGCCAGTCGCCGTGGCGATGCTGGTTGACCGCAGCGCCGGCGCGGCGCGCTTCGACGTGCCTGCGATTTCCCTGCTCGAGCTGAGCTTCCCGACGTATCCGGCCGACGCCGTTCCGGAGTGGCTCGCGAAGATCCCCGTGCAAAAGCCCGGCAGCTGAGTCTGGGTCGCTGCGTTTGGAGGTGGAGCCCGCCGTACCCGGCGGGCTTTCTTTTGTCGGTTCAACCCGCCGGGGACGGCGGGTTAACCTCCGCTCCCCAGCGTACGCGCTATTCCACTGTCAGCCCGATCACGCGCGCCGAGCCGCGATAGTAAACAATCAGGATGTGCCGGCCAGGCGTCAGCGCACGCCGCGCAGCTTCAATGTCGCTCACGTCCTCGCGGTCGACCTGCAAAATCAGGACGTCAGGCGCCAGTCGGTCCGCATACGGCGATTCAGGATCGACCGATGTCACCAACAGCCCGTCGAACCGCGGCGGAATTCGCAGCCGGCGTCGAGCCTCCGGCGTCAACGCAGACACCTCCACACCGGTCAGCAACTCGTTGGGTTTCTCGTCCAGTTTGCCCAATACGATGTCGAGCACCTGCGGTTTGCCGTCGCGAGAAATCTTCAGCTTCACCTTGGAGCCGGGAGCGGTCTGGGCGATGTAGATGCGCAGGTCGCGCAACGCCGCGACGGGTTTGTCGTTCACGCTGAGGACGACGTCACCCACCTTCAGCCCGCCCTTGTCCGCCGCGCTGTCCGGCGTGACGTCGGTAATGGTCACACCCTTCGTGTCCCGCGGCAATCCAAACGCCTCCGCCTCGTCGGCGGCGAGCGTCTGCGATTGCACGCCGAGATAGCCGCGCGAAACCGTTCCGGTCTCGATGAGGCTGTGCATGACCGTCGCGGCTAGATTCACCGGAACGGCGAACCCGATGCCGATGTTGCCGCGCGAGGGCGACAGGATCGCGCTGTTGATTCCCACCAGCCGGCCTTTGGCATCCACCAAGGCGCCCCCGGAGTTCCCCATATTGATGGCCGCGTCGGTTTGGATGAACGATTCATAGCCGGCGACCTCGTCGAGGATCCCCACGCTGCGGCCCTTGGCCGAGACGATGCCCATCGTGACCGTCTGCCCGACCGCGAGCGGATTCCCGACCGCGAACACGACGTCGCCAACGCGGATGTTGTCACTGTCGGCCAGCGTCACGACCGGCAGTCGTTCGCCTTCGATCTTGATTACCGCGATGTCGGTCTTCGGATCCGCGCCGATGACTTTGGCAATGAACTCGCGATCGTCGGCGAGCAGCACCTTCAACTCATCCGCTCCTTCAACGACGTGGTTGTTTGTGAGAATGTAGCCGTCGGGCGAAACGATCACCCCCGAGCCGAGCCCCTCTTCCTTGCGCTCGCGTTCCTGATCCGGAATCTCGTTACCGAAAAACTGCCGCAGGAACGGATTCAGCGCCATGCGTTCGCGCACGATCTTCATCGAGTAAACCGAGACCACCGCTTTCTGCGCCGGCTCGAGAATATCCGCATAGCTCGTCACCAGGGCTGACTTGCCGGCGGTGACGGGGCTCGGATCGATCGCCAGCGTAGGCGGCTTCCGATCGGGTTTGGCTTCCTTGCCGTGCGCGACGAAAGGCACGGCTGACGCGATCGCGATCGAGAGCAAGCTGGCGAGAGAGCGGAATTTCATGAAGGGACGGCGGACAGAGTGTTACGAGGAAAGGTTCCGTCCGCAATCGGTGAACGCAGGCGGTCCGCGGGGGGCCGCAAATCAGCTTTTGAGCGGGCGCGAGTTGGTGCTGGTGGCACGGGTTCTCCTGCCCGTATGTGGCACGGGCGTCTCGCCCATGTCTGCGGCGCGGAGCGCCGTCCACGGGCAGCATGCCCGTGCCACGTTCTCCAAGCTAATTTGCGCCCCCGCTGGGGCGCTCGTTTCACTTTTCTGACACGGACGGCACGCCCATGGCACGTGGCACGGGCGTCTCGCCCGTGGGTTTGCAGGAGGGTTCTCCGATCTCCGGCTAAAATCCTTTGATCCGGAACAGGCCGGTCACGCTCTCGTTGCTGTTGATTCGAATGATCGCCTGCCCGAGCAGCTTCGCGATGCTCAACACCGTGATCGGCAGCCCGCGCGGCTCGACCGGCGTCGAGTTGGTGGTGATCAGCTCGTCGATCAGTCCGGACTTGAGCCGTTCCACCGCTACGTCGTTGAGGATGCAGTGGCTGACCGCCGCGGTGATCTTCGCCGCTCCGGCTTCGCGCAGGATCTTCGCCGCCGCCGTGAGCGTGCCCGCGGTTTCGGTGATGTCGTCGACGAGCAGCACGTCGCAGCCGGATACTTCACCCACGACGCTCATCGCCTCGACCGCCGTCGCGCTCTTCCGCTTTTTCGCGACGAGTCCCAGCGTGGCGCCCAATACGTCCGCATACGCCGCGGCCATCTTCATGCCGCCCACGTCCGGCGAGCAAACGACCAGCGTGCGGTCCAGCTTGCGCTTCGCGAAGTACTCGAAAAACACCGGCGACGCGTAGAGATGATCGACCGGAATATCGAAGAACCCCTGGATCTGCTGGCTGTGCAGATCCATCGTCAGGATGCGCGTCGCGCCCGCCGCCACGAGCAGGTTGGCCACCAGCTTGGCGGTGATGGGCACGCGCGGCTGGTCCTTGCGATCCTGGCGCGCGTAACCGTAGAACGGCAGCACCGCCGTAATGCGGGCCGCCGATGCGCGCCGCGCCGCGTCGATCATGATCAGGAGCTCCATCAAATGATGGTTCGTCGGCGGACACGTGGACTGGATGATGAACACATCCTGTCCGCGTACGTTCTCGTTGATCTTCACGAACGACTCGCCGTCCGGAAAGCTCGTGACAGTGGCTTCGCCCAACGGCACGCCGATGGAACGACAGATTTCCTCCGCCAAGGCTCGGTTCGAGTTGCCCGAGAATATTTTCAGCCGCGATTCGCCCATGGCGTGATCTTGCCGGCGGGACGGTCGGGCGAAAGACTTTTCTGGATCAGCGTGACGAACCCGCGCGGCCGGGCCGCAAATGGTCTACCCCGCGTTTTCCGGAGCCGGCGCACGGTCGCGCAGCTGCGCCTCGAGCTGGTCGACCCGCTTGAACAGACCGGGCAACCGCTGATGCAGGATGGCGAGCCGGCGCTCGAGCACATACGGCAGCGACGGCGTGCCGTTGACGAAACTCCCCGGCTCCACACTGGTGCTGATACCCGACTGCCCGCCCGCTTTGACCCCCTTGCCGATGGTAATATGCCCGCCGACGCCGGCCTGCCCGCCCAGCACGACATAGTCCCCCACGGTCGTGCTGCCGGAAATGCCGACCTGCGCGCAGAGCAGGCAATGCTTGCCGACGATCACATTGTGACCGATCTGCACGAGATTATCCAGTTTCGTGCCCTCGCCGATCACCGTGCGGCTGAAGCGGGCGCGATCGATCGTGCAGTTCGCACCGATCTCGACGTCGTTCTCGATCACGACGGTGCCCACTTGCGGAACCTTTTCGTGCCGGCCCGCGACGAACTCGTAGCCGAAACCGTCCGAGCCGATCACAACGCCGGCGTGCAGTCGGACGCGTTCACCGACGACGCATTCAGATTGAATCACGACGCCTGGCGCGATCCAGCACTTCGCCCCGATCTGCGCATTGCGACCGACGAACACCTGCGCCTGAAGATGAGTGCCCTCGCCGATCACGGCACCGGATTCGATCACGCAGAAGGGGCCGACGGTCGCGGAGGGCGCGACGTGAGCATCCGCCGCCACCGACGCCAGCGGGTGAACGCCTGGCACGGGCGTGGGCCAGGTCTGCTGTTCGATATGCCCGCAGAGCCGAGCCAGCGCGACCGACGGATTCGCGACGATCAGGAACAGCTGGTTCGGTTGCGGCTGCCCCGGGTAGTCCGGCGGTAGCAGCACGAGGGAAGCACGGGTGCCCGCGACATCGGCCTTGTATTTGGCGTTGCCGAGGAAGCTCAGGTCGCCCGCAGCCGCCTCCTGCAGCGGGGCGATGCCGCGGATGGTTTCAGTCGTGGCGCCACGAACGCTTTGGGGTTGAACGAGCGCGCTGATTTCAGCGGGCGAAAGCGAGAGCTGCATGCCGTCAGCGTGGGCGGATCGATGCGGCGGTGCAATGCGGCAAACACAATCGGGCGGTTCGCCCCACGGCTTCCGCCTCCTCACAGCGGCGGCGACCGCCCATGCCAGTGGCACGGGCGCCCTGCAGGTAGAATTGCGGGCTACCGGAGACGCGCCCTTGCTGGTCCGCGCCGAAAAAAAGCCCCGCTCGAATGAGCGGGGCTTCGGTTGCGAACGTGGGTTCGAAATTTATTTCTTCGGCGAGACACCGGGGACCGTGATCCGCGGCGAGTCGTCGGTCTTCGGCGCGGCGGCCGGAGCAGCCGGGGTTGCCGCCGGAGCCGTCGCCGGCGCAGCCGACGTGGCCGGGCGGTCTTTGTTCACCTCACGCGACACTTCGTCGGTGATGTCGTAGCCAGAATCCGAGTAGAGGATGTTGGAAACGCCGATCAGCGTCGGGCCGGACTTGTCGAGGAGAAGCGTAGCGCCCTTGCGCTTGGCGATTTCGACCGCCGTCTTGCTGATCTCCTCCACCATCAGGCTGCGGAAGGTCTGGATCCGCTGCTGCAGCGAATTGCGGGTGTTCTGCTGGAAGCTCTGCACTTCCTGCTGCTTGCGCTGGATCTGCTCGAGCAGCTTCTGCGCTTCGCCCTGGGCCTTGGACTTCGCCTCCGCGGTGGCCGCCGGGTTGTTCGACTGGTCGACCATCTCCTTGTATTTCTCGACGAGGCCGTTGCCTTCCTTGTTCAACTTGTCGAGTTCTTCCTGCGCCTTCTGTTCATCGCCGCGCAGCTTGGCATTCTGCTCCTCGGTCTTGTAGTGGCCGTCATAGAGCTTGGCCATATCGACGACGAGGATCTTCAGCGCAGGCTGGGCCTGCACAAATGCCGCGGTGGCGCTCAACGCGGCCAGTCCGAGCAGGGTACGAATGGTTTTTTTCATGGATGAGAATTGATAGGCAAAAGCAAGCGGTCAGGAAAACGGAATCAGTAGCGCGTGCCAAAGGAAAAGTTGAACTGATTGCCGCTTCGCGCGCGTTTGTCCGAGGTCAGCGGAATGCCGAAATCGAGGCTCAGCGGCGATCCCGCCACGAAGAGCCGGAGGCCGAAGCCGAAGTTGTCGGTGAAATCGCGCGGATTGAAGTCATAGGCGCCGGAGTTCACGAAGCCGGCGTCGTAGAACACGGCGAACCGGATCGGGCTGACGATATCCAGCGAATACTCCGCGCTGAAAAACGCATAACTCTTGCCGCCAATGACCTCGCCAAACTCGTCGCGCGGCGCCACCTCGCGGAATTCGTAGCCGCGCAGCGTCGTCGGCCCACCCAGGTAGTACCGGTTGTAGATCCGGACGTCGTTGCTGTTGCCGTAATTTTGAATCACGCCGGCGCGGCCGAGCAGGTGGAGCACCTGGGTCTGGGTTTCGAAGACCGGGAAATACTGCGCGCCGCGCAGCTCGAGCCGGTAAAAGTCTTCGTCGCCGCCGAGCACGCCGCCGGCGATGCCGGTGTTCAGCTCGATGCGGTTGCCCATCGTCGTGTTGATGATCTTGTCGCGCGTGTCGCGGAGCAGCTGGAACCCGACCATCGACACGGGGTTGTCGCCCGCGATGTCGCGCAGCACCTGCGAGGCGGAGGGCGAGACGTCCTCGATCGAGATGACCTGATAGGAATACGACAGCCGGCCTTCGAACATGCCAAAGAGACTCTTGCGCAGGTACACTTCGCCGCCGGTGTCGATTTCCGTGTAGAAGGTGCTGTTGTATTCCGAGCTCGTGCGGAAGAGCGTGAAGCCCAAGCCGAGCCGGCGCTCGAAGAGATAGGGTTCCTCGAAGGCGAACGACACCTCGCTGGACAGTGAACCGAGCGACATCTTCAACCGGAATTTCTGGCCGTCGCCCTGGAACAGCGAACGGCGGTTGAACAAGTCGAAGTTGCCTTGGGAAATCTCCGCGAACACGGTCGCGCGCTCCAGCGAGCTGAAGCCGGCGCCGAACGAGAGATTGCCGGTGCGGCCTTCCTTCACGGCGATGCGCAGGTTACGCCGACCCGGGATGTTCGTCTCCTGCGGCGTCACGCTCACGTCCTCGAAGAACCGCGTGTTCTCGAGGCGCAGCTTGCTGATCTTCATCCGGACCGTGTCGAACACGTCACCCGGCCCAAGCACCAATTCCCGCACGATCACCGTGCTCTTGGTCTTCGTGTTGCCCTCGATGACGAGCGACTCGACGTTGAACTTCTCGCTCTCGGCCACCTCGTATTCGATGTCGATATTGCCGGTGGCGATGTTCGGCTTCCGGTTCAGCCGCACGCGCGTGTCGAGATAACCATCGTGCCCGTAAAAGTCCTCGAGCCGCTCGATGTCCTTGTCGAGTTTTGACGGCGTGAAGATCGAGCCCGTGCGCTGGCGGATGACGCGGCGCAGGATCGCGGTCGGGTGCAGCTTGTTTCCCTTGAAAGTGATGTCGCCGACCTTGTAGCGGCGGCCTTCGTCGATGTTGATCGTGATGACCAGCCGGTTCGGTTTTGGGTAATCGAAAATGATCCGGTCCGGTGCGATCTCCACGTCGAGGAAGCCTTGCTCGCGGTAGTAGGTGCGCAGCTTGTCCAAGTCGTCCTCGAACTCGTCGTCCTTCAAGCGGCCGGTGCCGAGAAGCCAGGAGAACGCCCAGTATTTCTTCGTCTCCATCTCCTTCTTCAGCCGCCGCGCCTTGATGCTCTGGTTGCCGACGAAGCGCACGTCCGCGATCTTCACGCGTTCGCCTTCGCGAATCCGGAAGATCACCGTGCCGAAGCTCGTCGCACGGTCGCGCTCGATCGCGTAGTTGACCGCCACCTGGTTGTAGCCGGTCTTCTGATAATACTCGCGGATTTTCTCGGCGTCCTCCTTCACCTGGCGCTCGTCGAGCGCGGTGTTCGGACGGGTCTTGATCTCGCGCTCGAGCCGTCGGTCCTTCACGCGCTTGTTGCCTTCGTAGCGGATCGCCAGCACGCGATACTTTGGCGTGACCTCCACCACGAGATTGAAGACGCGGTCGTTCACCGCCTCGCGCTTGATCTCGATGAATTCGAACAGGCCGGTGCGATACAGCGAGCGGATGTCGCGATCGAGCATCGCGTCGTCGAGGTCGCCGCCTTCGCGAATCTGCATGTTCGCGCGCACGACCTGCTCGCTCACGATGGCCGTGCCGATGAACTTCACCGTCACCGTGCCGACCTTGTAAACCGGTTCCTCCTGGCGGGCCTGTCCCCAGACCGATGCCCCGCTAAGGGCCAGCAACCAACCAACAGCAAGGACCAGACGGGTGACCCGGCGCAGCGGGTTACTGAGTGAAGTTTTCAAAGCGGGTGATGTCTCGGAGGAACGTAAGCTTCAATTCTCCTACCGGGCCGTTTCGTTGCTTGGCAACGATTAACTCGGCGGAATCGGCGGCGACCTGGAACTTTTCGTCGGCGTCTTTTGGGCGGGCCAGCATGAGTACTACGTCAGCATCTTGCTCGATCGAGCCGGATTCGCGCAAGTCGGCCAGTTTCGGGGTGCGGTTCTCCTTTTCAGATGAGCGGTTGAGTTGGCTTAATACAAGCACCGGAACATTCAGTTCCTTCGCGAGCGACTTTAATCCGCGTGACGCCTCGGCAACTTGCTGTTCGCGCGGGACCTTCGCGTCGGTCGGGCTCAGGAGTTGCAGGTAATCGACGACGATGAAGCCCAGTGGAGTGCGCGCGTGGATGCGCCGCGCTTTCGCGCGTAGCTGCATGATCGAGAGCGCGCTCGAGTCATCGATGTAAATCGGCGCCTTGGAGAACTCGTCCGCCACGGATACCAGCCGATTCTGCTCCTCGCCGTTCTTCGAGAGCAGGCCGTCGCGCAGCAGCTTCATGTTCACCCGCGCCCGCGAACAGAGCATGCGCAACGCGAGCTGCGCCGCGCTCATTTCGAGCGAAAACACCAGCACCGCGTGCGCCTCGCCACGCTTCGGCATCGCGGCGGCTTCCGCGAAGTTCAGCGCGAGCGACGTTTTGCCCATCGAGGGCCGCGCTGCGAGAATGATCATTTCCTGTCGCTGGAAACCCCAGGTCAGCGCGTCGAGATCCTTGAACCCGGACGAGACCCCCGTCATCTCGCCCTTCTTCATCATCATTTTCGTGATGACGTTCATCGCCTCGCGCGTCGGCTCGCGCATCGGCTTCGCGCTCTCGCTGACGCGATTCTGCGTCACGGCGAACAACCGCGCCTCGACCTGATCGACAAACTCGTCGATGCCGCCGGAGAAATTGTAACACTCTTCCACCGCGCCCGTGCCCGCGCGGATGATCTCGCGCAACAGGTGCAGCTCGCGGACCTTTTCGATGAAGTAGCCCGCCTGCGCCGTCGTCGGAATCCGGCTGCTCACCTGGGTGAGGAAGGGATAGCCGCCGATCTGCTCGAGCTGCTTGCTGGTCTTCAGTTCCTCCGCCAGCACCGCCACGTCGATCGGCGACTGCCGATTGTAGAGCTCGAGCAACCGCTCGTAGATGATCCCGTGCGCGCCGACGTAGAACGATTCTGGCCGGATGCGCGCCTCGAGACAGCGCGAGAGCACGTCGGCCCCGTCGAGCAGGCAACACGACAGCAGGTATTCTTCAGCCTCAATGCTGTGCGGCATGGAGCGGCCGCCCACCGCGACTGCAGCGGTGGCCTCCGGACGACGAAAAGGAATGGGCGCTTCTTGGGCCATGGGGATCGCTCAGTCAGCACGCGCGCCGACGAAGCGGCAACAAAGGGTTTTGAACAAGTTGCTCGCCGAGTTGCTCGCAGGCCCGAATGCGACGCGGGGACTCAGGGTTGCGGCTGAAAACACGAAGGCCGCGTCACCCGGACGCGGCCCTCGGCAAATCAGGTCGGCAAAGGTTACTTCTTCCCTTCCTTCGCGGGCTCCTTGGCTTCCGGCGCGGGCGCGGCCTCGATCGGGTTCTCCGACACGACGTCGAAGTTCAGGTCGACCGTCACGTCGGCGTGCAGCTTGATCTTCACCGTGTGCTGACCGAGCGTCTTCACCGGCGTGTGCAGGTGGATCCGCTTCTTCTCGATCTCCAAGCCGTCGGCGGCGAGCTTGTCAAAGATGTCGTTCACCGTGATCGCGCCGAACATCTTGCCGCCTTCGCCGGTCTTCACCGCGAACGCCAGGCTCTTCTTCTCGAGCTTCTTCGCCAGCTCCTGCGCGCCACCGAGTTCCTTGGCTTCGCGCTCGGCCCGGCGCTTCTTCAGCGACTCGACCTGCTTGCGATTCGCCGTGGTCAACGGCACCGCGAATCCATTCGGGAGGAGGTAGTTGCGGGCGTAGCCAGCACGCACTTTGACTTGATCACCTTCGCCGCCGAGGTTCTCGACGGGTTTGAGGAGGAGGATTTCGCTCTGAGCCATGGGACGGATTGATTGAAAAGGATGCGATCGGACGGCGGAAACCGCCCTCTTGATCGAGGGAAAGAGGGCACTACTCGCCCGAGAATTCAACGGGTGTCAACACCTCAATCGTAGCGGCCGCTGCGGACATACGCCGCCTGCAGTGCAGCCCGCCGGACGGTGCTTCCAGCTCACCGCTGTTTGGCCGCTCCTCATTCCGGCTCCTTGATCGTCAATCGCCGATCCGTGCCGTTCATCCGCACTTCCTGACGCAAGCCGCTGGGCCAGTGCACCACGATTTTCCGCACCCGGGCGTCGTCGCCCAACCCGAAAGTCAGCGTCTGGCTCGACTGTGCCATATAACTCATGGCCGGAGCCACCGTCTGCACCATCACGCGGCGTGGCGTATGCACCTCCACCCGCGCACCGCCTGCCTCGCGCGCGGTTTTGGTCGCGACGAGGTCGACCCGCAACGACGGCAAACTGAAGCGCTGGTCGTTGCGCAACAGCCGCGGCGCCGCGCCGTATTGTGCCACCACCACATCGAGATCGCCATCGCCGTCGAAATCCGCCGCGGCTACGCCCCGCGCGACTGCGGGCGCCAGGGCGGTTTCACCGGTGGCGTCCGGCGCCGCAGGAATCCAGCGGTCGCCGCGATTCCACCAGATCTGCGGCACCGCACTGAAATCGCGCGTCGCCTCGAAGCGATTCGTATCGGGCTCCGCGCGGCCGTTGCCGGAGAAAAACTCCAGCCGGCCATCGAGATCGTAATCCAGCACCGCCACGCCCAGTTTCGTGCCCAGATCGACTTTGTCGTCCGCCGCCGCCCCGCTGCCGGCGAGCGCCGCCTGCAGCACGCGAAACCGCTCGTCCCGGCTGGACACGTTCGCCAATGCCAGCGAGCCCGCGGCGACCAGCCCCGCAGCGACGCCTTCCTGCCGCCCTTCATCCGCCGCCGTCCAGCGTCGAAACGTGCCGCCCTCCTGATTCACGAACAGTGCACTCTGGCTGGTGTGATACGTGAACAGCAGGTCCAGCCGGCCGTCGCTGTTGGCGTCGACTGGCACAACCGCGAGCGCCTTCGCCACCGGGAAGCCCGTGTCCGGGTCCACATCACGCAACCCCGCGCCGCCCGGCACCACCGCGAACCTGCCCTCGCCGAGATTCCGATACACCGTTGGAAACGCGCCCAGAAAACCCGTCGGTGCGCCGTAGGAATGCCCCACCTGTGACACCATGAACGCCGTGTGCAGATCCAGCTCACGCGGCCAGCGCGCGTAATGACACACCACGAGGTCGAGCCGGCCATCCGCATCGAAATCGATCCACGCCGCGCCGGTGCTCCACGTGTTCTCCTCCCCGCCCACCCCCGCGAGTTCGGTGATGTCCTCGAACCGGCCATGACCGCGATTGCGGAAAAGGTGATTGGCGCCCACGCACGTCACGTAGAGATCCGGCCGGCCGTCGTTGTCGAAATCGCCCGCCGCGGCGCTCATGCCCTGCAGTTCGACATTCAGTCCGGCGAGCGCGGTCGTGTCGGTGAACCGGCCCTTGCCGTCGTTGCGCAGCAGCACGCAACTGCCGCGCGTGATCTGCCGCGCGAACGACTCCTCCCATGGCCACGTCGTCCCGTGCACCAGAAACAGATCCTCGTGCCCGTCGCCATCGTAGTCGAAGCACACCACCCCGCCGCCCAGCGTTGTCGGCGCATCCTCACTCGCCGCCGCGACCGGCAACGACGCCAACCCCGCCTCGACCGAAACGTCCGTGAACCGCGGCGCGGGCGCCAGCTCGCCCGGCGGCGCCGGCGGAAACCACCACGCGAACAAAATACCCGTGACGATCGCCGCGAGCACGATCGGCACCAGTACAGGCACGAGCGGCGGCACCACATCGCCGGTCGGCGGCAACGATCCTGCCGCCACGGCGCTCGGGCGGGGCGAAGTTGGGGCAGGTTGGACGCCAGGCATGGGGAAGGAAGTCGTTGCCGAATCCAGTGCGACAGGATTGAACCAGCGCAACCGCCCTGATGTAAATCCGCAACCGTGCAGTCGACTGTCAGACCACTCTAGACTCTCCGCTCTAGACTCTCAGCTCTTCGCCCCATGCTTCGCTCGCCCTCCCCGCTTCGGCGCCTGCTCGGCGCGCTCGGCTTCCTGGTGTTGTGGTCGCTGATCGGCTTCGCCTTCGCCGGACAATTTTATCTCTCCAGCAGCCTGATCGGACGATCGATCACGTGGACGCAGGCGATCAGTTATTCGCTCGCCGATTGGTACGTTTGGGCGGTGCTGTCGCTGCCGATCGCCCGGCTCACGCGTCGCGTCTCCGCCGAGCCGCACCGACCATGGCGGACCGCCGGTATTCATCTCGCCGCCGCCCTCGGCTTCGCGCTGATCTACGTCGTGCTGCGCGCGCTCGTCGGCCAAGCCCACAGCTGGTTGATCGATGAGGAAGCGACCTTCGCCGAGATCTTCGTTCCGCTCCTCGCGAAAACCTATCCGTTCAATCTTCTGATCTACGGCGTGATCGTGTCCGTCACGCACGCGCTCGACTATTATCGCAAATATCACGAGCGCACGGTCCAGGCCCTGGAGTTGGAGAAACATCTCACGGAGGCCCGGCTGCAGTCGCTGCTCCGCCAGCTCAAGCCCCACTTCCTGTTCAACGCGCTCAATGGCATCGCGTCGTTGATGTATTCGGATGTCGCTGCCGCCGAACGCATGCTGGTCCGGCTTTCCGAGTTGCTGCGGCAAACCATGTCGCAGACGGGCGCGCCGCTCACACCGCTGCGGCAGGAGATCGCGTTTCTCGAACGCTACCTCGAAATCGAGCGGATTCGTTTTCGCGACCGACTCACGGTGCAGTTCGAGATCGATCCGGCCACGCTGGATGCCCAGGTGCCCAGCCTGATCCTCCAGCCGCTGGTCGAGAACGCGATCCGCCACGGCATCGAACCGCAGATGCGCACCGGCCGGATCGTGCTCCGCTCAGCCGTCGTCGGCGACAACCTCGTGCTCAGCGTCTCCGACAACGGCGGCGGAATGCCCGCAGGCGGCTTCAAGCGCGAAGGCATCGGTCTGGCCAACAGCCGCGCCCGGCTGGCCGAGCTGTACGGCGATGATCAACAGTTCGAGCTGACTAACCAACCGGAGGGTGGACTTTGCGTCCGGCTCTCGTTTCCATTCGCGACGTAGCCCCGCCATGGTGTCCAGAGCCCAGAGTCCAGAGTCTAGAGCCCAGCCACCGAACCTGACGCTCGGACGATCCACCAGCGTTTCGGCGTCGCTCAGCCATCGCCAGCTCCCAGCCCTGGACTCTCAGCTCTAGCCTTTTCCACCCCGCCTCATGACCAAACTCCGTGTTCTGATCGTCGACGACGAACCTCTCGCGCGGGAACGCGTGCGCGCGCTCCTCGCCGGCGAGCCGACTGCGGAGATCATCGCGGAATGTGGCAACGGCCCCGACGCCGTCGCGGCCATCAAGCAGCAGCGGCCGGATGTGGTGTTCCTCGACATGCAGATGCCCGGTTGCGATGGGCTGAAAGTGGTCGGCGAGTTACCCGCCGACGACCGGCCCGCGATCGTGTTCGTCACGGCGCACGACCGTTTTGCGGTCGAGGCATTTAGCGTCCACGCGACCGATTACCTGCTCAAACCTTTCGATCAGGAGCGGCTGCTGCTCGCCTACAAGCGCGCCGCCGACCAGATCCGCGCCCGCCGCGCTGGTGATCTGAATACGAAGCTCGAGTCGCTGCTCGCCGACGCCTCGCCCGCGCCGAAGAAGCCCGGCCGGCTCGCGTTCAAATCCGATGGCCGCGTCGTCTTCCTCAAGCCCGAGGACATCGTCTGGGTCGAGGCCGCCGACAATTACGTGCTGCTGCACCTCGCGGACGCGCCGCGCTTGATGCTGCGCGACACGTTGTCTTCGCTGGAAGAGCGGCTCGGCTCGACGGATTTCGTGCGCGTGAACCGCTCCGCCATCGTCCGCGTCGAGCAGGTGAAGGAACTGCAGCCCACGTTCCACGGCGACTACACCGTCGTGCTCCGCGATGGCACCCGGCTGCCGCTGAGCCGCAGCTATCGCGGTCAGCTCGAGCGGTTCACGGCCGAGTAGCGCGCGCCGGCCGACACGCGCGGCGGTGCGACCGGCCTCCCCGCCAGTTTGCGTGATCTCCCCGGCGGCGATTGGCCGCTGACCATCCCGCATCGGCGCTTCGCCCCAGAATCGTTTCCTTGTGCGCGCGGCGCGGCAGCGTGGCGGCACATTTCCCGCCCCCGCGGAAGAAATTCCATGACCAAGCCACGTGCATTGATCGTCGATGACGAGCCGCTCGCGCGCGAGCGCCTGCAGCGGCTGCTCCAGCGTCAGAACACTGTGGAACTGGCCGGCGAATGTGGCGACGGACCGGACGCGCTGGCCACCATTGAACGCGAACGGCCGGATATCGTTTTTCTCGATGTGCAGATGCCGGGCTGCAGCGGACTCGACGTGGCAAATCAGCTGCCGGCCACCGCGCGCCCGGCGATCATCTTCGTGACCGCGCATGAGCGCTTCGCCGTCGAAGCGTTCGCCGCCCGCGCGGTCGACTATCTGCTCAAACCCTTCGACGAGGAACGACTGCACCAAGCGGTCGAGCGCGCGCTCGAGCTGCTCCAATCGCGCCAAGCGCGCGAGGTGGAAACGCGGCTGGAGAGCATCCTGGCCCAGGTCCAGCCGCGGGTGCCCGAACGGATCGCGGTGCGCGTCGACGGCCGGATTGTTTTCGTCAAGCCCCGGGAGGTCGTCTGGATCGAGGCCGCCAACAACTACTGCGTGCTCCACCTCACGGATGCGCCGCGGCTCATGCTGCGCGAATCCCTCGGCTCAGTCGAACAACGGCTGGGCGCTGCGAACTTCGCCCGGATCAGTCGCTCGGCGGTGGTCCGCTCCGATCAAATCAAGGAACTCGAGTCGGCGAACTACGGCGAATACGTGGTGGTCTTGCTGAACGGCACCCGACTCCCCCTCAGCCGATACCGTCGCAACGAGCTCGAAAGAGCTCTGACCGAAGCGCGGTGACGCCCATCGCCGTTGCCCTGAGTTTATCGCGCGCGGCCCTCGTTTTTCAGCGCCTCAGCCCAAAAGCGTTTCCGGCGCGACGCCCGGCGCTAGCGGTTTGCGCGCAGTGTTCCCTTTCCCCCACCCCCGCGCGGCCGATTCGTCCGGCCGCCGCTGGCGCGCGCACGCGTCGGCGCCTGCGCTCGTCTGCGCGCTCTTGTGCTCCAGCCTCACGACCGCGCTGGCCGCGCCACCGGCGAACCCGGAGTTCTGCGCACCGTCGTCCACGCTGACTTCCGCGCCGGCGGATCTGACTGAGCAGCCGGCCAGCACCCAACGCATGGCGGCTCGCCTGCGCGAAATCGCGGAAGCGTCGATTTCACCCGAGAGCCCATACGAATATCCCCGTCGCGCCGAAGCGCTCCGGCAGATCATCGAGCGCACCTCGGATTCCGCTGAGCGCATCAAGTTCCTGCCGACCTACGCGCACGATCTCCTGCGCGCCGGGGAACCCGAGCCCGCGCTGGCCGCGCTCGCGACGCTCGAACAACTGCTGACCGCCGAGGGCCACACCATGACGCCCGTGCAGTTCACCACGCTGCACACGATCCGCGCGCTCGCTTATCTTCGCCTCGGTGAACAGGAGAACTGCCTCTTGAACCACAACGCCGACTCGTGCCTCTTTCCGATTCGCGGCGGCGGCGTGCATCCGCTGACCCGCGGCTCGCGCGGCGCGGTGGACGCGCTGACCACGCTGCTGACGCGTTACCCCGGCGACCTGCGCGCCCGCTGGCTGCTCAATATCGCCCACATGACGCTCGGCGAATATCCCGACGGCGTCCCCGCCCAATGGCGGATCGACCCGCAGCACTTCGCCTCTGCGCGCGACCTGCCGCGGTTTCCCGACGTCGCCGGTCGGCTCGGAATCGACGTCGACGATCTCGCCGGTGGCGTGATCATGGACGACTTCGACCGCGACGGCTTTCTCGATTTGATGGTTTCGGCCTGGGGTCCGTACAGCCAGCTCCGCACGTTTCGGAACAACGGCAACGGCACGTTCACCGAGCGCACGGCCGCCGCCGGCCTCACGGGAGAGACAGGTGGGCTCAATCTCATCCAGGCCGACTACAACAACGACGGTTTCGTCGACGTGCTTGTTCTGCGCGGAGCCTGGCTCCGGCAGCTCGGCCACTACCCCAACTCGCTCCTGCGGAACAACGGCAACGGCACGTTCACCGACGTCACCGCAGAGGCCGGGCTGCTGAGCTTTCACCCCACCCAAACCGCCGCCTGGTTCGACTTCGACGGCGACGGCCACCTCGACCTATTCATCGGCAACGAGTCCGCGCCGGACGACGTGCATCCGTGCGAACTCTTTCGCAGCAACGGCGACGGCACGTTCACGGAGTGCGCCGCCGCCAACGGCGTCGCTGCGGTCGGTTACGTGAAAGGCGTCGTTACCGGCGACTACAACAACGACGGCCGGCCGGACCTTTATCTTTCGCGCCGCGATGGCGCGAATCTGCTCCTGCGCAACGACGGTCCCGCCGATGCCGCCTGCCCGCGCGGCACCTGGCGGTTCACCGACATGGCGCGCGAAGCCGGCGTGACCGAGCCGTACGGGAGCTTCTCCTGCTGGTTCTGGGACTACGACAACGACGGCTGGCTCGACCTCATGGTCACCGGCTACGCGATTCAGGACGTCGGCGACATCGCAGCGGATTATCTAGGACTGCCTCACCCCGGCGAATACGCGCGCCTCTATCGCAACCGCCGCGACGGCACGTTCGCCGACGTCACGCGCGAACAGGGACTCCATCAGGTGCTCCACACGATGGGCTGCAACTTCGGTGATCTCGACAACGACGGCTGGCTCGATTTCTACGTCGGCACCGGCGATCCGGATTTCGCCACGCTGCTGCCCAACCGGATGTTTCGCAACGACGGTGGCCGCGGTTTTCAGGATGTGACGGCCAGCGGCGGTTTCGGTCAGCTGCAGAAGGGGCACGGCATCGCCTTTGGCGACATCGACAATGACGGCGACGAGGACATCTATTCCGTCGTCGGCGGCGCGGTGAACGCCGACAACTACCGCAATCAGCTCTTCGCCAACCCGGGACTCGGAGGACACTGGCTCACGCTCACGCTCGAGGGCGTGCGCTCGAACCGGCTCGCCCTCGGCACGCGGATCAAGGTCGTCGTCGCGACTCCGGCCGGCGAACGCGAGATCCACCGCGCGGTCGGCAGTGGCGGCAGCTTCGGCGCGTCGCCGCTGCAGCAGCACATCGGGCTCGGCGACGCGTCCCGTATTCTGCGCGTCGAGATCTTCTGGCCTGCGACTGGCCAAATCCAGCGGCTGGAAAATCTCGCGCTCGACCGATCCTACCTCGTTCGCGAAGACGCCGCTGCCGCGATTGCGGTCGAGGTCCGCTCGTTCCGCCTCCCCACGGATCCGAGCCCGGATCATCCGTCGCACCAGCATGCGTCGGCACCGCCGGTGCCCACACCGCATTTCGCGACCAGCCGCTGAACCGCCCGATGTCACCAGAAGCTATTGCCGTCTCTGCTCCGACGTGCGCCGGTTGTCGCCGGCGTCATCGTGCGCTGCTCCTGCTCGTCGGTTGCGCCGCTTCGGCCCTGGCCACCGAGCCAGTCGAGCCCTCCACCGCAACCGCCGATCCCGCACTGCGTGCCTATGGCGCCGTCGGGTCCGCCGTCGCCACGAACCTGAACATTCCCGCGCTGCACTGGAGCGAGGCTCAGTTCGAGGCCTTCCTTGACGGTTTCCGCGCCGCCTACGCCGGTCGCGCGTTGCCGCTGGACGAACGCGCCCGCGAGTTGCTCGACGAAATCGGTCACCACGTCGCAGCTTCCGGTGCACCGCGTCCAGCACCCGCCGCGGATCCGCTGGCGAGCTATCTGCGCTCGCTCAAACACGAGCTCACCCTGCAGGAAAGTGCGAGCGGTGTTCTCTACCGAATGGATCAGGCTGGCGCCGGGCCACGACCGCGCGCCGTGGACACCGTTGTGATCAACATCGCGGCCAAAGGTCCGGATGGCACCACTGCCTTGCCGGCCCTCTCGGGCCAGGGCACGCGCGTGGAGGTCGCCGCGTTGCTGCCGGGACTTGCTGAGGCGGTTCAAATGCTGGCGCTCGGCGGGAAAATCTTCGTCGTGCTTCCGCCCGCGCTTTCGTTCGGCACCGCCGAGTGGCCCGCCGGGGTGCCGGCCGGCGCCCCGCTCATCTTCGAGATCGAGCTGTTGGACATTATCGCGGCGGCCAGCCCCTGACTGACGCCTTCCTGCAGGGCCTCGCCCTGCGAACTGCGGATCGGCTGGGGGCGCGACGCCCTCGTCGCGTCAGCTCATCCCGTTCCGACTCCTGCCCCGGCCCGCCGCTCCCGCTCATCCGTTGCCGCGGTGCCGGCGCATTTCACCCCAGAAACTCAGCTACTCACCCCAATAAGATTTCCACCTCGATACTGAGCCGCATCCTCCGCGGCGATTTAGCTGCCGGCTTCCCGCCGGCAAACCACACACCACCCCCCCCCCATGCGATCTCTCCGCTTCGCTGCAGTTGTCGCTGCGGCTGGTCTGCTCCTCCAGTCGTCCGCCTCCGCCAACAACGCCGTGCTCGATTGGAACGAGCACGTGCTTAACACCACCCGGCTCAGCCGGCTCCCGCCGCCGCCGATCTCGCTGTTCATCGCGACGTATCATATCGCGATCTTCGATGCGGTGAACGGCATCACCCGCACGCACCAGCCGTGGCTGGTCGACGAGGTCGCCCCCGCCGGCGCCGACATGGACGCCGCGATCGCCAGCGCCGCTCACACCGTGCTGCTGGCTTGCTGGGGCCAGTCGACGAATCCGCGCAATCACCACCGCGTCTACGAGGAGACCGTGGCCAAGATTCCCGACGGTCCCGGCAAAACCGCCGGCATCGCGTGGGGCAAGCACGTCGCGGAAGCCGTGCTCGCGAAGCGCGCCTCGTGCGGCTTCGACAAGCCAATCCCCGGCCCTTACAGCAGCCAGGACGCCGGCAAGTGGCGCGAGACGCCGCCCGGCTTCCGCCCCGCCACGCTGCCGCATTGGGCCAAGGTCACGCCGTTCGCCATGACTTCGCCGTCGCAATTCCGCGCTCCACCGCCACCGGCCCTCGACTCCGAGCAGTGCGCGAAGGAGCTGGCCGAAATCGTCAAGATCGGCGCCCGCGACAACGCCGAGCGCACCGAGTATCAGACGCTCAGCGTCGCTTTCTGGTCCGATGACCTCGGCACCTGCACGCCGCCCGGCCACTGGAACATCATCGCCGCCGATCTCGCGCGTCGCTACAAACTCTCGGTGCCCGAAACCGCGCGGCTGTTCGCGTTGCTCAACATCGCTGAAGCGGACGCCTGCATCTCCTCGTGGGATACGAAATTCTTTTACTCCACTTGGCGGCCCGAGACCGCCATTCGCGAACTCGAGACCGCGCGCAACGCACACTGGAAGCCGCAGCCTGAGTTCATTCCGCTGATGATGTCACCGTCGTTCCCGTCCTACGTCTCCGGTCACAGCACGTTCTCCGCCGCGGCCGCCCGCGTGCTCGAGCGGTTCTTCGGCACCGACGAAATCGAGTTCACCACCACTTCGGACGGGCTGCCGGGCGCGGTGCGCACGTTCAAGCGACTCTCCGAGTGCCGCGACGAGATCGGCATGAGCCGGCTCTACGGTGGCTTCCATGTCATGGCCGACAACGTCGAAGGCCAGAAATGCGGCATCAAGGTCGCCGATTGGGTCATGGAAAATTCGCTGCAGCCGCGCTCCGGCGCCATGCACGCCAGCAACTGAACTGAAAAGTGGAGCCCGATGTTCTCATCGGGCTCTCGCTTCTTCACGCCCCCGCCATCCGACGCCCCCCCATCGTCGGCATGATCTCCGACCGAAGCCCCCGCTTGGTCCGTTCGCAATCCCCTCTCGCCCCCGCGAGCACACCACCCTACCGTCCCCTTCCCCTCACCGTCATGTTGAAGCCTTTCCTCACCGCCGCGGCTCTTTCCGGGCTCGTCATGCTCGCAAATGCCGAGCCGGCCTTCACCGCCACCCCGCTGCAACCCCCGGCGCCCGCACCCACCAGCGGCAAACGCTTCGATGCGCTCGAGGCCGCCGACACGAATCTCACCGTCCCGAACGTCTTTAACGACCCCCGCATGTGGGGCGACCGCTTCCGTGAACTCACGCTCGGCGCCGTGGAGACCGGCGTGGTCATCGCTGATTTCGATCACGATGGCCGGCTCGATATCTTCGCGACTTCCAAAAACGGCCCGTGCGCGCTTTACCGCCAGACCGAGCCGCTGAAGTTCATCGACATCGCGGCGCAAGCCGGCGTTGCGTGCGCGGAACCGGCCAACAAGACCGGCGCCACCGCCGTCGACATCAACCAGGACGGCTGGATGGATCTGTATATCTGCCGCTTCGACGCGCCGAACGCGCTTTTCATCAACAACGGCGACGGCACGTTCACCGAGCGCGCGCATGACTACGGCCTCGACGTGAAGGACGCCTCGGTCCACGCCGCGTTCGCCGACTACGATCGCGATGGCGACCTCGATTGCTACCTGATCACGAACATCCTCGATTTCTCCAAGAGTCCCCAGGGCCGCCGCGACTATCTCTTCAACAACAACGGCGCCGGCAAGTTCACCGACGTCTCCCAAAAGGCCGGCATCTGGGGACTGACGCAGGGGCACGCCGCGATCTGGTTCGACGCGAATCAGGATGGCTGGCCCGACCTCTACGTCGCGAACGATTTCGAGACGCCCGACCGGTTTTATCTGAACAAGGGCGACGGCACGTTCGTCGACGTCGTCGATGAGCGGCTGCCGCACGTCACGTATTTCTCGATGGGCGCCGATGCGAACGACATCAACAACGACGGCCTCGTCGACTTCATGGTCGCCGACATGCGCGACCGTACGCACGGCGAGTTCGTCGCCGGGATGGAGGAGATCGGCCGTGGGTTGTGGGAGATGGAGCGCGTCACCGAGCTGATTCCTCAGTATATGTGGAACGCCGTCTACCTGAACTCCGGCACCGATCGCTTCGCCGAGGTGGCGCACCTCACCGGCATGGAAGCCACCGGCTGGACCTTCAGCCCGCGCTTCGCTGATTTGGACAACGATGGCCGCGTCGACGCGTTCTACGGCACGGGCATGATCCGCAACTTCATCGACGCGGATCTGGTCGACAAACAAAACGTCGCCCGCACCCTCGCCGCACGCGCCGCGGTATGGAAGAACGCCGAGCCGCGTCGCGAGACCACGCTCGCGTTCCGCAACCTCGGCGACCTCGCCTTCTCCGACGTCTCCGCACAATGGGGCCTCGATCACCACGGCGTCAGCTTCGGCACGGCCATCGCCGATCTGGATGGCGACGGCGATCTGGACATCGTGCTTTCCAACTACGACGCGCCTCCGACGGTTGTTCGCAACAACAGCACCAGCAGCCATCGCGCGGTCATCCGGCTCGCCGGTCGCGCGCCCAACCGCACCGGCGTGGGCGCCGAGCTTCGAATCGAAACCGCTGCGGGCGTCCAGATGCGCCAGGTATACACCGAACGCGGCATCGTCGCGAGCGAACCAGCGGACGTGCATTTCGGTCTCGGCGACGCCACCACCATCCGCCGGCTCACGATTCGCTGGCCCCGCGGACAGGAGCAGGTGCTGGAAAATCTGCCTGCCGATCAGCTGCTGACGATCGCCGAACCGGCGCTGGCGCCCGACGCCAAACTCGCTCCCGCGGTCGTCAATCTCCCCGGGCGCGCGCATGCGCTCTTGGCCGAATCCGCGGCGACTCGCGGGCTGGACCAGGTCGTCACGCAGCGGCCGTTCGACGAGTTTTCCCGGCAGCGACTCCTGCCCCGCCGCTTGAACGGCGTCGGCGCCAACGTCGCCGTGGCCGACGTCAACGGCGACCAGCTTGAGGACGTCTTCGTCTCCGCGTCCTCAGGACAGGCCGCACGGCTCTTCCTCGCCCGCGCCGACGGCACATTCACGCCCGCGCCGTCGCAGCCGTGGGGCGACGCGCTCGAGGCCAACGACGTCTCGCCCGTGTTCCTCGACGTCAACAGCGACGGTCATCCCGACCTGCTCGTCGGCTCCGGCGGCGTGGAGCGCCCGCAAGGCGATGCACTGCTGAACGATCGTCTCTACCTCAACGACGGCCGCGGCGGCTTCACGCTCGCGCCTGCCGGCACGCTGCCGGAGGACGGCGAAAGCACCAGCGCGATCGCCGTCAGCGACTTTGATGGCGATGGCAAGGCGGACGTCTTCGCCGGCAGCCGGACCGTGCCAGGCCGTTACCCGGCGGTTGCGCGCAGCTTCCTCTATCGCAATGTCGACGGCCGGTTGCTCGACGTCACCGACCAACTCGCGCCCGGCCTGCGCACGCTCGGGCTCGTCACCGCGGCCACCTGGGCCGATCTCGATGGAGATCGTCGGGCGGACCTGATCGTCGCGCTCGAATGGGGCCCGATCGCGGTGTTCCGTAACACCGAACACGGCTTCGAGAACGCCACCGACCAACTCGGGCTCGCCAAGCACACCGGCTGGTGGAGCGCCGTTACCGTGACCGACGTCGACCGCGACGGCCGGCTGGACATCGTCGCGGGCAATGCCGGACTGAACACGAAGTATCACGCTTCTTCCGACGAACCGGCTGTGCTCTTCGCCGGCGATTTTGATGGCAGCGGCCGCGAACAGCTCGTGGAGGCGCACTACGAGGGCGGGAAACTTTATCCGGTGCGCGGCCGCAGCAAACTCGCCTATGTCTTCCCCGGGTTGGCGAAGAAATTCCCCACGTTCAAGGCCTACGGCGCCGCGTCGGTTGCCGACATTTTCCCGGCCGATCGGCTCGCTGCCGTACAACGGCTGCAGGCGACCGAACTCGCGAGCGGCGTGTTCCGGCAACAGCCGAACGGCACGTTCGTATTCCACCCGCTGCCGCGCCTGGCCCAGCTCGCGCCGATCAACGCGATCGTCGCGCGCGATTTCGACGGCGATGGTGTCACCGATCTCGCCTGCGTCGGCAACAACTTCGGGCCCGAGCCGACCACTGGCCGGTTCGATGGCAGCCTCGGCGTGCTGCTGAAGGGCGACGGCAAAGGCAGCTTCGCCGCGCTCGCGGCCGCCGATTCAGGGTTCGTCGTCAGTGGCGATGCCCGGGGCGCCGCAGTGGTTTCGCTCGGCCAGGCGCACACGCCCGCGCTCGTCGTGACGCGCTGCGAAGGTCCCGTGCTGCTTTTCACGCCGAAATCTGCCGGCTCCCCCAGGCCCGCTGCCACCGTCGCAGCCACCACCGCGCGCAACTGACGCGCCCCCCCCGGCGGAGCGCGTTGTCCTCAACACGCTCACGGTTTCGCGCAAACGCCTCCTGATCTCGGCGTGGTAGGGCGCGGATTCCGCTCCGCGCCGGGAGTTCCTCCGGCGATCGCGGCGGCGAGAGGACTCGCCGCCCCATCTGCCGCGAGGCGCATCGGCTGTGTCATCGCCGCGATGCGCGCAGCCTGCGGCACAAGACCCGCTCCCCCTCCACTTTCGACCCACACACCATATGTCCCGCACCCACCCACCTCACTCCCTAAAACTCCTCGCCGGCCTCGCCGCCCTGCTGCTGCCCGCGGTTCTTCCCGCCGCCGAGGGCCCGAAACCACCGCCGCCGCCCGCTCGGCCCGCGTATGCCTTCCTGCGCTGGCTCGAGGACTGGTCCGTGCTGACCAAGGTGCCTGATCGCGGCCAGGATTTCTTCGATCCCATCAAATATCACCCGCTCGGTGCCGGCACCGGCGCGTGGGCGAGTTTCGGCGGCGATGCGCGCTTTCGCATCGAGGATTGGCAAGGCTTCAATTTCGGCGCGCCCCGGAATGCGTCGACCGACGACACGTTCGAACTCACCCGGCTTCGCGCGCACGCCGATCTGCGGTTCAGCCCGACCGTGCGGTTGTTTGGCGAGGTGAAAAGTGCACTCTCCTCGAGCCGCCAACTGCCCGGCGGTGTCCGGCTGGTCGACCGCGATGAGTTCGAGCTCCAGCAGTTGTTCTTCGATTTCAAGATCAACCTCGAGAACAACGCCTCGATCGTCCTCCGTCCGGGCCGCTTCGGGCTGTCCTTCGGCGGACAGCGGCTCGTGAGCGCCTTGCCCTGGGCCAATGCGCTTCGCACGTGGGATGGACTCCAGGCCATCATCACCGCGCATGGCTGGACCGTCACCGCCTTCGAATCGGCGTTCGTCCCGGTGGTCCGCAACGGGCTCGGCGAAGCCGACACCGACGAGTTGTTGGGCGGCATCTACGCCCGGCATTTGTTCAAGGGCCCGGCCGACGGCATCGAGTTGTATGCCCTGCACAACGATTGGGACGCTCCCCGCACGTTCAACGGCACCCGCGGTTCGGACGAACGCGTCACGCTGGGCGCTCGTCGCTGGGCCCCGCTGTCGCCGCGCGCCGACTACGAGATCGAAGTCAGCTATCAACTCGGCAGCACCGGCAGCGGCGACGTGGCCGCCTGGTCGTTGGCGAGCATCGCCGGCTACAACGTCACCGCCGACAAATCCCTGCGGCTCTGGGCCGGGTTTGACTGGGCCAGCGGCGATGACGAACCGGGCGGCGACGTGGAAACCTTTAACCAGCTCTATCCGCTCGGACACGCCTATTTCGGCGCCATCGACGTGATCGGCCGGCAGAACATCATGGACCTCAGCGGCGGGGCGACGTGGAAACCGGTGCCCAAGCTGAGCCTCGCCTTTCAGCTGCACCGGTTCTGGGTCGATTCGACCAAGGACGCGATCTACAATGGGGGCGGCGGCGTGGTTCGCGCCGGCGGCACGTTTCGCTCATCCGACATTGGTACCGAGGCCGATCTCGTGGTGACCTGGAATGTCGCCCGGCACCTCGTGCTCGAAGTCGGTTACGGCCATTTCTTCACCGGCGATGCCATCAGCCAGAGCGGCCCGAGCACCGACACCGACTTCGCGTACGCGAGCACGACGTTCACGTTTTGACGACGACGTTTGCGTGGAAGCGCGGCCGCCCTCGGCCGCCTCCGCGTGCTAGCCCGGATATTTCATGAAATTCATGAAATATCCGCCCTCCGGGCTGACTCTGTCGGGGGTAGCCGCGACAAGGCCGCTCCGCCGCAGGCGGAGGGAAATTTCGGACTGAGCTTCACTCCTGTTCATGAAATTTCCCGGCTATCGTGACACGGGCGTCTCGCCCGTGTCAGTTGCAGATCCTGCGCCACGCATCGCCCGCGGCGTGCCGTCCCGGGCCGGAACGCCCGTGCCACGCTCACCCACGGCCTGGCCTTGCAGATCACCCGTCCGGTGATATCGATCCCCGCTGCATGAAGACCCCTGTTCCTGCCGCCCTGCTCGTTCTCGCACTCTTGCCACCCGCCTTCGCAGCCGGGAACGCCTTGGCTGACGCCCCTTCCGCACTCGTGCGCAGACAGGCCGACAGTCCCGTGCAGTGGCACTCGTGGGGCGACGCGGCGTTCGAACGCGCCAAGAAAGAAGACAAGCCGGTCTTCGTCACGGTCGGCATGTTCACCAGCGAACTCACCCGCGCGATGGCGCGGCAATCGTTCGCCAACGCCGACGCCGCCGCGCTGCTGAACGAGAATTTCGTTTCCGTCTACGTCGATGCGAAGGAGCGCCCCGACGTCGCAGCGCTCTGCCAGCATTACCTGCAGAACGTGAAACAACTGAGCGGTCCGCCGATGAACCTTTGGCTCACGCCGGAGCTCAAGCCGTTCGAAGGCGCCAACTACCTCCCGCCCACCGAGGAATGGGGCAAGGAAGGATTCATCACCGCGAACAAGCGCGTCGCCGCCGCGTGGAAGGCCGATCCCGCAGCGCAGCGGCGCAAGGCCGATGAAGCGCTCGCGACGCTGAAGGACGCGCAGCCGGCCGCCGCTACCGCAGCTCCGACTGCGGAAGAGACGAGCCGGCTGCTCACGGAAGCCGCCACGCTGTGGCGCGACCGGTTCGATGCGGCGCACGGCGGTTTCGGTGAAACCCCGAAGCAGATCGAGCCCGAGTTGCTCCGCTGGCTGCTGCGCACCGAAGCGACGCGCGAGATGGCGCTGAAGACCATGCAGGCGCTGATCAACAGCGCCGTCCGCGATCCGCTCGACGGCGGTTTCTTCCGCTATGCCGTCGATGCCGAATGGAAGCAGCCGTATTTCCAGAAGCTCCTCAGCGACCAGCCGCGGATGGCGCTCGCGCTGCTCGACGCGAGCGCTGCGACCGGCGACGCGCGCTACGCTGCGGCTGCCCAGGGTGCGCTCACCTACGCACTCGAACGATTGCGGTTGCCCAATGGCGATTTCGCCGGCGCGGAAGATGCCACGGCGGAAGCCGCAACGATGGCCTACACGTGGTCGGCGGACGAATTGCGTGACCTGCTCGGCGACGCGCCGGCCGAGGAGTTCATGCGGCTGCACGGCGCGACCGCGGCGGGCAACATTCCCGAGGACGCGTTCCCCGGCGTCGCGACGAAGGGGCGCAACATCCTATATCGCGCGGTTCCGCTGCCGGCCAGCGGACCGGAGCCCGCGACGCTCGCCGCCGCCGACAAGCTGCGGCAGGGGCGCCATCGCCGCGCCGCCGCCGAACGCGACGATGGTTCGCCCAGCGGCTCGCATGGGCTGATGCTCACCGCGCTCGCGCGCGCCGGCGCCGAGTTGAAGGATGCCGGGCTGGCCCGGGCGGCGAAGGACGAGGCCGCTTTCATCCGTGATCACTTGCGCGCCAAGGACGGCTCACTGCTGCGACTCGCCGGCCGCACGGTGTCCGCCGCGCCTTCCGACTACGCGCTCGTGATCGAAGGCCTCCGCACCTTCGCTCACACCACCAGCGACGATGCCGCCGAAAAGACCGCACTCGACCTGCTCCGGATCGCGAACGAGCGCTTCTGGGACGCCGCCACCCACCGCTACTTCGTGGTTTCTGCCGACACGCCCGGCGCCTGGGCGCGCGTGTATTCACCCGTGTCTTCCGCCGGCGATCCGCCTTCGGCCGAACCGGCGATGCTCCTCGCGCTCACCGCCGCCAAGCTCGACGACGCCGCGGCCCGCGAGCTGGCCGGTCAACTCGCCGGCACGATCGCGAAGGACATCAAGGATTCTGCCGAAGCACCGCGCGGCGATCTCCTGCTCGCGCTCGCGCGGACGCAGTAATCCGCGCAGTCCTCCGATCGATCGGTGTAGGGGCGTCGCTTGCGACGCCCGCCTGGGCGCCGACAAGCGGCGACCCTACAACCATCAACCCCGCTCTACGGCAGCCGCCCAAACTTCTGCTGAAACTCGGCCAGCATTGCGTTGAGGTCCTCCGGTCGGACGCGGCTCTGCAGCCGCGCGCGGCGAATCCACTCACGAGCCTGCGCTTCCTCTCCCCGCGCAATCGCGTCGCGACCCAGCATCACCAACGCGACCGGGTGATCCGGTTGCACGGCCAACGCCGCACGCATCTCGTCCATCCCCGCTTCGATTTCCCCCAGCCGGAAATGCACCAGCGCGATCTCGACGTAGGCGCTCACCTCGGTCGGCTGCAGCTGCTTCGCGCGCTGGAATTCGGCGATCGCCGGCGCGTAACGTCCGTCCTCCGCCAGCATCTGGCCCAGCGCGTGATGCAGCGCGCGCGAGTCGGGCCGGTTCCTCAATCCGCGGTCGAGCGCGGAATACGCCGCCGGCCGCTCGCCCGCCGACTTCAGCAGATTGACCAGCAGCGCCCACGCGTCGGAGTCTTCCGGGGCCAACGCGGTCGCGTGCTCGAACGCCCGTCGCGCCGCCGACATGTTTTCGGTGCGCGTATAGAATTTTCCGAGTTGCCGGTAATACGCCGCCGGTTTTGGCGACAGCTCGATCGCACGAAGCAGCCAGCGCTCCGCGCTCGCGTGGTCTCCGCGGAACCCGGCCACCGCCGCCGCCACGCTCAGCCGGTAATGATCATAACAATCTTCCAGCAGCGCCTCGACCCAGGGATCGAGCAGATCGACGAACTCCCGTTTGTTCACGTGTTCACGGATCCGGTTCGCCTCGTCGGGCTCGCCGAAATGTTCGTGCACGGTGGCCATCAGCGATAGCCCGCCGACGAACTCCGGGTTCGCCGCGATGCACCCCTGCAACTGCTGCCGTGCGGATTCCCAGTCGTCGCGCGCGATCGCGCAACGCGCCAGCCCGAGCATCGCGTAGGGTTCACTGGCCAGCTTCTGCAACACCCCGCGATAGGCCTGCTCGGCCTCGCTCAGGCGATTCGCCTTCAGCAGCACGTCGCCAAGCCGCAGTCGCGCGGGGAGATAATCTGGCGCCAGCTCCGCCGAACGCCGATACAGCGGCGCCGCCTCATCGAGTTGCCCGTTCGTCGCCAGGATCGCGGCGTGCAGGTGCGGCCAGCGCGCTTCGTCCGGCTGCAGGCGTTGCAGGGTCTCGTAGCACAGAATCGCCTCGTCAAAAAAACCGTTCGCGTGACAAAGCCGCGCCAGCTCCGCGAGCGATCGTTGCGGGTGCAGATAACCGCGGGCCCCCGCGTCGGCGCGCCTCACGCGTTGCTGCAATTCGTCCGCCCCCTGCGCCAGCTCCGGCACCGGCGGAACCCCGCCGGCCACCGCCGCGTGCGCGGCCCACAGCCGCCAGCCTGCCAGCGCGAGGCCGAGCAACCCGAGCACGCCCAGCGTCACGAGGAGCCTGCGCCGGCCCGTCACGGTTTTTGCTTCGGCCGCCATAGCGTGATCCGGCTCATGTTGTCGAAGGGAGGATACGAGTAAAACCCGACCGTCACGATCGAGGGCGCGCCTGAGCCGTCCATATCCTTGGCATCGCACGCGATCAGCTGGATCGGCTGGTACGCGAGCACGTGCGGCGTGAAGTTCATCCGACCGTCGTTGATGAACGCCACGACCGACACGGCTTTCGGTTTCGTCCAATCGTTGAAGCCGCTGGTGCACACGATGTCCATGTCGCCATCGCGGTCGAGATCGACGCCGACCGGGCTGTAGGCGCCGGCCATGTTGGCGATCCGGTGAAACTTGAAGAAACCGCTGCCGCGATTCTCGAGCCACTGCACACCATGCCACGGCCGCTCGCCCGGGTCGGCGTAGGCGAATCCGTCGCCGTTGGTGTAGAGCAGATCCGGTCGGCCGTCGCGGTTCAGGTCGCACAGGCTCATGCCGCTGCTGCCGTAATCCTCGTTGGTGGAACCAAAGATGATCTTGTTCGTGAAATTTCCGCGGCCGTCGTTCTCGAACAGGTAGATTTCCTCCCACTGCTGCGAGACCAGCGCCGCGATATCCTGCGTGCCGTCGCCATTGAAGTCATCGACACAGACGTGAATCGTGCCGGAGAGGCTGAGCAGGATCCGGCTCTTGAATTGCCAGTTGCCCATGTTCTCCATCCAGCGGATCTCGCCCTGGTCGTAGCCGAACTGCCCGACAGCGAGATCCAGCCGGCCGTCGCGGTTGAAGTCGCCGGCGCGCACATCGGTCACGCGCGCGATATTCTCGACCAGCACGTGCTTGGTGAACTGCTGGTGGCCGTCGTTCTCCATCAGCACCACGGAGCCGATCTTGTCGTTGTTGGGAAACACCTCGCCCATGCACGCGATCAGCAGGTCCAGATCCTTGTCGCCATCCATGTCGATCGCCTCGACGTGCACCGCCCCCGGCACCGCGGCCGCGACGGTCGACTCCTCGAAGACTCCGGGCGCCGTCTGCCGCACCCACACGACGGACAGCAGCTTGTCGTCACAGGCGAGCACGTCCTGCCGGCCATCCTGATCGAGGTCCACGATCGCGACGTGGGACAGCCACGGCTTGCCGTCGAAGCTATTCCCGATCGGCACCGGCGTGTAGCGGTCGAGGTCCTCGACATAGGCGGCGCGGGCGATCCGCGTTCGGGGTGCATCAGGCCGACGGTCGCAGCCCGCGCTGAAAAACGCGGTCGCAAGCAGGGTCAACATGAGCACGCGACAAACCCGTCGGCGGGTGAGCGATCCGGGGTGGGCGGAAGAACTCATGAGCGGAAAACGTTTTCGCCAGATGGTTCGCAAATGGCAATCCGTGATTCGCCCGCGGCCGGCGAACTCTACTGTTTCGCGCAGAGATTCGGGCATCGTGAGGCGTTATGGAGCCGCAACCGTCACCACCGGACCGGAGCCGAGGTCGCGATGCTCCGATACCCGCCCCGACGGCCAGCGCACCCGCAGCACAGACGATGGGTTCGCCGCGGAATAGCCAAAGAAACACCCGGCGCTCGACTGGCTCGCGTAACCACCGCCCGCCGTCACCTCCGCCGTCTGCTGCGTGCCATCCGCCAGCTCGAGCGTCACGCGTGCACCGATGGGAGTCGGGTTGCCCCGCGGCCCGCGCAGCTTCACGCAGAGCGAGCGCCGGCCCGCCACGCCGGCATTCCGAAACGCGATCGTGCCGGCGCCGTTGCGGGTGATGAGATAATCCGGCCAGCCATCCGCATCGAGATCGGTGAGCGCGAGCGCCTTGGCATCGCCCCGCACCACGAGCCCGCTCTCCCGAATCGGAACCGCGGTAAAATGACCTCGCCCATCGCCGCGCAAGAGCTGACTCAGTCCACCGTCGAACCGGCCGACGAATGGCACCGGCGCGTGGGAATTCTGGACCGCATAGATATCCGCAAAGCCATCGCCGTCGAAGTCGCCCGCAATGACGCCCTGCAGTGGCGCGATCTGCGCGAGCCGCGGCAACGGCGAGAATTCGTAGGTGCCATCCGGCCGACTCAGAAGCACGCCGCTGCGAAACTCGGTCGCCTCGAAACGCCGCGCCGCCGCGAGCCGCTCTTCGCCCACGATCTCCACCAGCGTTGCCCGCGCGTAGAGATCGTTTCGCGGGAAGCGTTTCAGAATCTCCGGCATGATCGCGGCCAGTTCGCGCCGCGTGCGTCGCGGGAACAGCTGGCCGCCTTCATATTCGCCCTCGATGATCCGCGACTCGCCGTCGCCCGCGAAGTCGCCGAGGAAAAGGGCCGCCGGCGCATCGGCGCTCGCGCGATACGGCGTGTTGAGTCCGAGATTTCCCGCGACGTAATCCATCCGACCGTCGCCGTTGAAATCGGCCGCCGCGAGCGAACTCCACCAGCCGCTGCCGGCGGCGGCGAAACCCGCAGCTGCCGACTGGTCCTCGAAGCGGCGGCCGTCGACGTTGCGCCAATAATGGATGCCGCCCCACTCCAGCGCGACCAAGAGATCGAGCCAGCCGTCGTTGTCGACGTCGGTCCACAGGCACGAGGTCACGAGCCCGATCTCGCGCAGGCCGGGTGCGACGGTGTCGGTCACATCCACGAATCCCGCGGGCGCGGGACCGCGATGGGCGAGTAGCGCGGTGCGCGCCGGCAGCGGATAAAGGCCCGGCACGACGCGCCCGCCGAGAAACACGTCCAGCCGGCCGTCACGATCGAAATCGGCGGCGGCGGCAGCGCCGACGCAGAGCGGGAGCGACGGCAGCGCATCCGCCGACGCCGCCCGCATCGCGCCGCCACCACCGTTGAGCAGGAGGATCGGCTGGTATTCGGGCGCACCTTCCGGCTGCGCCACGCCGGCGGCCGTGAGGAGCAAGTCGTTCGCGCCGTCCCCGTCGGCATCGAAGATGAGCACCGGCCCGTGATCGAGCGACGCGGCGGTGGGCAGCTCCGCCGGGTCCGCCGCGAATCGGCCGGAACGCGTGCCTGGGACAATCCGCGCCGGATCGCGCGCCGTGCCGCCGATCACCGCGTCGTCGATGCCGTCACCGTTGAGATCGCCCAAGGCGAGCGCAGGACCTCGACCATTCTGCCGCAGCGTAAGCAGCGGCTGCTGATCGGTGCCGTCGATCTCGCCCGGGCGTGAGGTGAACGTGAATCCGGCCTGGTCGCTCACGTCGGAGAACTGTGGGGCTGCGACCACCCGCTTCGCCGATGCGAGCTGCGTCATATCCGAAGAGCCTTCCGGTTCGGTGAGCGTGATCCGCCGGTTCACCGGCACATTCGTGAACGTCTGCCGTTCACCACTCGGCCAATCGACCGTGAGCGTTCGCACCACGTCGTCGTCGCCGAGCCCGAAGTGCGCCACCGGCTCGCTGGTCGAGTCGTAGCCGCGCAACAGCACCAGCGAGCGCACCTGCACGCCGGAGGCAGTCTCCACCCGGACCAGGCTGCCGATGCCGAAGCGGTTCGAGCGCGTGCCCCGCAGCTCGACGATCAACCGGTTGCCGCGATCGCTGTCGTTGCGCAGCACGCTCACGCCGGCCTGGTAGTTCGCGTAGACCAGATCGAGATCGCCGTCGCCATCGAGATCGCCGAACGCGGATCCAAAACTCACGCCCTTGTGATCCAGTCCCCACTCAGCGCTGACGTTGTCGAACCGCAGCTCGCCCCGATTGCGGAACGCGAGGTTCGATTCCACCAGCATCGGGCTCGCACGCATGATCCGGATCCGCTCGGCCGGTGTTTCCGCCGCCATCAAACGCCGCAAGAGATCCTCGTTGTTCTGCTCGCGGTTCATGCCGTTGGTGACGTGCAGGTCGAGCCGGCCATCGTTGTCCAGGTCCTCGAACCGCGGCGACCACGTCCAATCCGTCGCCGCGACGCCCGCGAGAAACGCCGCTTCGAGACAGCGGCCCGTGCCGGTGTTGAGATACAGCGCGCTGCGTTCGTATTGCGGCGCGACGGTCGAATCACTCGTGACCTCGCGGGCGTGAACCCGCGACGGCGCCATGCCGCGCTGGTCCTTTTGGTGCGTCGTCGCCGCCATGTCAGCGACCAGCAAATCGATCAGCCCGTCGTTGTTCACGTCGCCGAGATCCCCGCCCATCGAAGAAAACGGCGTGTGCGGCACGACTTCGTCGAGCACGTTCACGAAAGTACCGTCGCGACGGTTCCGGTAGAGTGAGTCCGGAATCGAGAAATCATTCGCCACGTAGAGATCCGGCCAGCCGTCCTGATCGTAGTCCCACCAGGTCGCCGAATGCCCCTGCGTCTCGCCGCTGATCCCCGCGTGCTCCGTCACATTGCGAAATGTCCCGTCACCGTTGTTGTGAAACAAGTAGTCGCGCTGGCCGTTCGGATGCGCGGCGGAGTCGAGCAGGTTCGTCTGCACAAACACATCGAGCCAGCCGTCGCGGTCGTAGTCGCAGAACGCCGCCGCGCTCGACGCGTCGACCACCGCCAGTCCGCGCGCCGCCGCCTCCTCGCGAAACGTGCCGTCGCCCTGGTTGATGTAGAGGAGGTTCGGCTCGGCGAACCGGCAGACATACAGGTCGAGCCGGCCGTCGTTGTTCACGTCGGCAAAGGCCGCGCCCTGCTTCCACACCCGCGCCGCATCGCCCCGATCGGCCACCCCGGCGCGGTCGGTGACGTCTTCAAACTTCCAGGCGCCGAGATTGCGAAACAGCCGGCAGCTGTCGGTCTTCGCCACCACGAACACGTCGGGGCGACCGTCCCCGTCGTAGTCGCCGATCGCCACGCCAGTGCCGATCGCGCCGACGCCAAACTCGTGATACCGCTCGCCCCACATCCGCGGATCGTCGTAGTGATTCTCCGCGACGAGGCCGGTCTCCGCTGGCGGCAGCATGACGAACATCGTCGCTCCGCGCGGACCGGAACGCGGCGCCAGAGGTTTTGCCTCCCAGCCCTGACCGGCGGCGGAACCGTCCGCGGCCCACCCGACGTTGCCCGTCAGCATGAACGCAAGCATCGCCGCGGCCCACGGACCCGCGTGTCGTATCAAAGGGTTCTCGGCCGGCAACATCAGGCTCTAGAGGAAACGAGCCCGCGGACGAGTCAAGGAGCAGGGCGCGACGGAATGGCGTTCCGGAGTGGCACGGGCATCTTGCCCGTGAAGTGGCATAGCCCTCTCGCCCATGTTGGCGGCGCGGAGCGCCGTCCACGGGCAGGACGCCCGTGCCACGTTTCCAGAGCGTCCCGCCACGCGTCCGGACCGCCTCGAGGCTTGCCACCGTTTCGCGCGGCCGGATGATCGTTGCTCCGAAGACGCTCCCACCCGCTCGAATGAGTCTGCGCTTCCGCCCCATCTCCTTGCTCTGGACGATCGTGCCGGTGTGCGCGGTGGGTTTTCTGCTCTGGCTCAATGCGGTGAGGATCGAGCGGGTCCAGCACGTTTCCGCGCAGCCCGACTGGTCGGTGGACATCCCGGCGGAGGACGCGTCGTCCCCGACCGGCTACGCCGGAGGCACCCGCCGGCACATCGTTCCGGGGCCGAATCAACCGAGCTACGACTGGATCGCGCAAACCCAGCAGATGCTCGCGTCCCATTCCTGGCGGCTGCATCGCGTGGACACCGACAACGCGCCTTTCGGCTGCGAAGTGCACGCGGCGTCACCCTATCGGTGGTGGCTCGCCCTGATCGCGACGATGGATCACTGGTTTTCCGGCAAGCCGCTCGGGGTTTCGGTCGAACGGGCCGCGCTGGTCGCGGATCCACTCCTGCAACTGCTGCTGCTGATCACGGTGAGCCTGTTTGTCGGACGACAGCTGGGTGGCTTCGCCGGCGCCGCAACGGCCGCAGGGATCGCGGCGATGTTTCCTTTCGCCACGGGATTTTTGGCGGGCGCGCCAAATTCGGTGGGTCTGGCCGAAGCGTGCGGCCTCTGGAGCCTGTTGCTTCTTTTGCCCGCGGTGCGACCGGGAGTCTCGTCGGACCACGCCAGCCGCTGGTGGTTCGCCGCCGGTGTGGCGGGCGCGTGCAGCGTGTGGATCCGACCCTTGATCGGGGTAGCGTTCGTGGGCGGAGTGGCCGCGGGCGGAGTGATCGCCGCGCTGCTCGAGCGTCGCAGTTCCGCGCCGCCGCCGCCCTGGCGCGCCTGGTCCGCCGGCGGCGCGGCGATGATCCTGGCGGCTTTTCTCGTCGAATATTTCCCGTCGGAGATGGATCCGGCGCGATTGGAAGTCATTCATCCGCTTTACGGGCTGGCCTGGCTCGGCGCCGGAGAGCTGCTCGCAACCCTGGCAGGCGTCAGCCGACTCGGAGTAATCAAAACTTGGAGCATGGCACGCAAGACCGTGGCCGCAACGGGCGCGATCACCTTTGTCGTGGCCTGCGCGGTATTCGCCAGCCGTGAAAGCGGGTTCTGGAACACCGACCCGCTTGCGTCGCAGCTGACCGGGCTCGGCGACGGAATCGCGGCGCCGGGCCTGGCGGACTGGTTGCGTCGGGACGGGCTGAGCCGCGCCGCACTGGCGACGTTGCTGCCGGCGGCCGCGATCCTGGCCGGACTCGCAGTGACATGGCGCCGATTGCGTGCCGACGGATGGACTCGTGGCGTCGCGGTTCTCGTCGGTGGCGCACTCGTCACGCTCGCCGTCAGCTCGATCCAGCTGCGGGCGTGGATGACGCTGGACAGCTTTCTGATTCTGCTGCTGGCCGTGCTGGCCGGCAGCGTGGCGGTCCGGAGCGTCGCGGCCCGGCTGCTGGGCGGCGGCGTGCTCGCCGTCGTGCTATGGCCGGGTCTGCTGCACTCGCTCCCCGACCGACAAGCGCGCGGAGCGGCCGAGCTCACGTCCACCGAGGTGCGCGCAGTGATTCATCGCGATCTGGCGCACTGGTTGGCGCTGCGGTCAGACCGTAGTGGCGCGATCGCGCTCGCGTCACCGGAACTAACGACCGCGTTGATCTTTCACGGCGGGTTGCGCGGCATCGGCACACTGCGTTGGGAAAACCGCGAGGGTTTTCTCGCCGCAGCGCGCATCGCGAGCGCGACCTCGATGGACGAAGCGCTGCTGCTCCTCGAGCGACGGGCCGTGCGCTATCTCGTCGCGCCCACGTGGGATGCCTCCCTCGACAGCTACGTCACGCTCGGACTGAACGCGGCGCCGGGATCGCCGCTGCACGAGAAATCGCTGGTGGCGTCGCTCCGCCGCTGGGCGCTGCCGCCGTGGCTGCGGCCGGTACCTTATTCGCTACCGCCCATCGCCGGTTATGAAAGTGAAGCGGTGCGCGTTTTCGAAGTGCAGCAGCAGCAGGAGCCCCTCGCCAGCAGCCGGCTGGCGGAATATTTCGTCGAAACGGAGCAGCTCGAACTTGCCGCCGGCGTGCGGGAAAAACTGCTACGGTACCCCGCCAACCTCGGGGCGCTGGTGGCGCGCGCGCAGGTGGAGCGCGTGCGCAACGACACGGCGGGTTTCGAGCGCACGCTCGAGGCGATCGCGCGTGCGCTGGAGCGCGGCGGCGATCGCCGGCTTCCGTGGGAGCGGCGCGTCAACCTCGCTATCGTGTTGGCGCAGGCGAAACACTTCGATCCCGCCCGAGCACAACTGGACCGCTGCCTCGCCGAGGCAAACGCGACCGAGCTCCGCACGCTCAGCACCGGCGCGCTGTTCCGGCTGCTCGCGCTGTGCAAGTTTTTCAAGGTGGAGATCGGCGATCCACAGTTGCGGGAGCTGGCGCACGCGTTGTTGCCACCAGAGCTGCGGCAGCGGCTGGCAACCAAGGGGTGAGACTCCAATGTAGCCGGGCTCGTTGAGCCCGGCCCGGGGTCACCGACCCCGGCTACACGCGGATACACCGATCTCGCTAGCCGGACCCATGCAGTCGGGGGGGGAACCCGACATCCTCGTCAGGCTGGTTTGGAAGGAAAGCGCTTGAAGCCCGATGAGGACATCGGGCTCCACTCGTTGGTCGGCTGATTCGCCGCGAAAGCAGAGTTCGGCTGCATCGTTCCGGCCAAGAAGGACCAGTGGACACACGAATGTCGCCGGGAAGGATCACAAAAAAGCCCGGTGGCGCGAGCCACCGGGCTTCGTGATTCAATTCAGCGATTCGCTCGCTGATCTTGGGTCCTAGAACTCGAACGTATTCGTCAACGTGATCGTTCGCGGCTCCGGGATCCGGTAAGCACCCGGTTCGCCGTTCGGCTGGACCGTCACCCGGCTGAGGTGATCATTCGCGAGCAGATTACGCACGTTGAGTTGCACGCGCCACGCGACGTTCTTCCAGCCCAGGTGGCGCCGGTAGCCGACCCACCCGTCGAAGATGCCCTCGTCGGAGCCTTTGTACGGGTTGCTCACGTCGTAGCGATACGGATCGGTCGCCGTGCCGGCGCCGACCACTGGGAACCCGGTCGTATTGCGCTGCTGCCAGCGGTAGCTGCCGCCGACGTTCACCCCCTTGAGCCAGCTGATACCGCCCTGGAAATCGTAGTTGGCGACGACGTTGAAGCGCCACGGGCGAAGCTCGGGCACGTCCGCGCCTTCCAACGCGAGGAACAGGTTGTAGCCGGCCATCGTCTCGCGGGAGTATTTGCCGCGCGCGGTTTCGCCGCCGTGGCCGAACTGCCGGCCGTTCGGCGACTGCGAGTCATCCGCAGGACCCCACAGGCGCATGTCGCCCGCCGGCCCCTGGAACTCTTCCCAGCGCTGGTTGATCCAGTCCACATAGCTCTGGGCCAGATTCATGCGTGAGGCGGAGGTCTTGGCCGCGTTGACCGACACGCTGAGACCCTTGATCGGATTGGCGATGAGTTCGAACTCGTCACCCTTCGAAATCGTGTCGCCCGTGACGACGAGTCCGGACGCGCCGTAGTTGGTCGAGCCGCCACCGGTGGCGTAGTCCGTCAGCGCCCAGGCATCCTGGAACGCGGCCGGCACCTGCGTGGCGAACCACGCGTCCACCGACGCCTTCTCCCGCGCGTAGGTCGCGTCGAGTTGGGCTTGCGTGTATTGGTAGCTGCCATCCGGGTTCTGCGAGGCGAGCACGCCGTCCGGCTGCCAGGTGACCTGATGACCGTCGCTCGAAAGGCCATAGAGCGTGCTGGCGTTGCCGACGCGCGGCCCACCGGGAGCGAGCGAGTCGCGGAACTGCACCGCGGATTTCTGACCCCACGCCTCAACGGCGCCGATCAGGTATTGGGCGGAGATGCCAGCGCTATCCAGCGTCGCGTTCGTGACGGACGTCTCGTAATGCGCCCACTTGAACACCAGCCGGTCATCCAGCGCGGTGATGGCGACGCCGTATTCCTCGGTTTTGCCCGCGGGATTCGGCACCGACGCACCCATGATGTCGCGGCGACTCGAGTCGGGATTGAAATTCTCGGACTTGTTGTAGATGAGGCTCACGTCCATGCGGCCCGGCATCCTCTCGCGCCACTTCGCGGGCAGGTGCGTCACGAGGCTGTAGGTCTTCGAACGCACGGTGTTCTCCGCGCTCGAAGCTTCCGGCAGCGTCCAGTTGGGCGAGAACGGATTGACCAAGCCGCCCTGGCCCTGCGGATTCGCAGGCACGGCCGGCGGATTGCCAGCATCGCGGAAGACGTCTTCGTCCTCACGCCAGCCGAACATCGGGACGAGCGCGCCCTCCAGCCAGTAACCCTGCCAGACGACCGCCTTTGAGGTGACGATGTCCTTCGTCTTGCGCGAAGTGCGGTAGGTCTTCTGCTCGTCCGCCGCGAGGTCGTTGTTCACCGTGTCGAGCGGGAGCGTCTGCCAGGCGTTCGTCTGGTTGTTGTAGTAGCGGATCGTCTGCTGGGACGGCGCATCGATGAAGGTCTTGATCCCCTGCAGGCCGACGCCCGACGCCGACGCAGCGTTGGCCGGGATCGGCGAACCCAGGTAGACGGCGAAGATATTGTCGCGCGATGCCTGTCCGACGGCACCGTTGCCGGCGGCGGGAACGAAGGAATCGGCGATGTAGAACCGATTGTAATTCGCGCGGAAGTCATAGGTCTTCTGCCGCGCAAACAGGCCGGTGAACGTGTTTCGGCCGAAGATCTTGGCGAGCACGGAGTCACGGCCCGAGATCGTGGCGAAGTCGAGTTCGCCGAAGGCGGTGGCCCGCACCACCTCGCGCTCACTGCGATCCCAGCTGCCGCCGGAACCGCCGCCCGCGGCGTAGACCACCGGACGGAGAAAGTTCGGATTCTTCGTGCCGTCGATCAGCGTGCGCATGATGTCGATCGAGACCGCGGTAGCCGCGTTGTCGATCAGGCTCCAGTTGCCGAACTTCGCGTCCTGTTTGTCGAACGCCAGTTCGAAGCCGAGCTTGTCGTCGAAGAACGTCTGCCGGCCGGTGACGTTGAAGGCCTTGAAGTCATTGAACTGCTGCGCGTTTGGCCCGCCGAGCAGGTGATTGTAGTAATCGAAGATGCTTCGGTCCGTGAGCGACTTCGCCTTGTACGCCCCGATCGACGACCCCACCAAGCCGGCGTTGCCCGAAAAGCCGCCGACGCCCGCAGCATACTGCGTGATGCCGACGATGCCATTGTTGCCCAGCACGGTGCCGGGGATGCTCGCGTTGGTCGGCCAGTTCTGAATCTTGGTCGGGAACACGAAACCCGGCTGTCCGCCCTCGTAGGCGGTCACCACGCCATCGAACACGCGGCCACCAGGAGCGCCGAGCCACGGATCGCTCTGCGAGAGACCGACCGGGCGGCTGCCGTTGTAGTTGCCCAGATAGGCGCCGTACTGCTGGACCAGCGGATCGTTCAGATCGGTGCTCGGGCTGTAGTTGGCCGGGTCCGCCGCGCTGAAACCGACGGCGCGCTGCGCCGGGGTATAGGCGAAGAACCACGGGGTGATCGCATCGATCGGCGGCGTGTTGATCGGATCGAGCCGGGTCTGTTTGCCCTTCTCGAAGTTCGCCGTGAACGAGGTCTTCGCCGAACCGCGGTTGAGCGCCGCCGGATCGAAGCGAATCGCACCGTAGACGCGACGGTCATCCTTGTAGGCCGGGTCCTGGCGGAACTTCGTCTCGTCGTCGAGCAGCGCGATGCGGATCGCCAGCTGATTCTTGATCAGCACGTGATTCAGGTCAGCGGTCGTGCGGATCGTGCCGAAGCTGCCGATCTGGTTCTCGATCTTGTAGGCGTTCTTGAAGGCCGCCGGATTCAGGCTCGAGTTGACGATGCCCGCGGGGCTGCCGATGCCGAAGAGGATCGCGTTCGGTCCACGCTGCAGGTCAACGCGACCGACGTTGTAGGAATCCCACGGGATGTCGGTGAGGAAGAAGTCGCGCGTGTTGTCCGCCGCCGCGAGACCGCGGACGCGGGTGTTGGCCACGGGGCGATTCACGTTCTGGCTGACGAGCACCATGCCGTCGCCCTGGCCGAGGAAGTTGCCGCCCTGGCCGGCGACTTCCGTGCCCGTCGTGTAGACGAGCAGGTCTTCCATGTTGGTCGAGTTGGTATCCTCGAGGAATTTCTGCGTCACAACCGAGATCGAGGAACCGACGTCCTTCAGCTCGGTGCGGATACGGGTTCCCGCGAGGGTGGCCTTGGCGGAGTAGCCGGAGTCTTCAGCTGCTTCGACGACGAACGGAGAGAGCACGATCGTCTCGTCGGCCGTCTCCGGAGCGGGTGCGGCAGTCTGCGCGAGCAGACGAGGCGCAACAATCAGGCAAAGCGCGGACGTAGCCAAGCAGGCACGACGCCGCGCATTGTGGCGTTTCATGGGCATTTTAGGGTGTTAGGGTGGGGACTGACGACTCGGTAGAGTCATCGCTCTCCCAACGGCACGAGTCCGCCGGGATGCAGCAGCCGCACTATAGTGACCAGGCCTGCGCGAGGGAATGAGTTTAGTTACTCGTTAATTGAGTCTAGTTGCCAGCGAACTCACTCCCCTTAACTGCGCGCAAAACAAACCTGCCCGCGCGCACAAACTCGACCTCCGCCCGTCACCTTCCGGCTAGCGCTTCGGCAGATTCTTGTTCTGCACCTTTTTCCGGTAGTTGCCCGGCGAATCACCGGTCAGCCGCTTAAACACGACGCACATGTACTCGACGTGTTCGAACCCGGCGAGCTCCGCGATTTTCTTCAGCGGAAAATTTGTTTCGAAGAGCAGTTGCCGGATTTTCGCCACCTGCACGCGACGGATTTCCGCCTGCGGGGAACGCCCGATATACCGCCGGAATTTCTTCTCCAGCTGACTGCGCGACGCGAACGCCTGCTTGAGCACCTGCTCCACGCAGATGCCGTGGCACGCGTGCTCGCGAATGTAGCTCACCGCCGCCGCCACGTTACGGTCGCCCATGGCGAGAATGTCCGTCGATTGCCGCGTGACCACGCCCAAGGGTTCGATCCGGCGGTCGAGGAGCTCCGCGGTTTCGCCGGCCATCAACGCCGCGAGGTGCTCGGCAGCCTGATACCCGGATTGGAAGGCGTTCGTCGCCACGCTGGAGAGCGGTGGATACGCCAGCTCGCAGCGGATGGTGTCGTTGTTAGTGCCGAGCACCGCCACCTCCTCCGGCACGAGAAACCCCGCCGTCTGCGCCGCGCTGATCACCTGCAGCGCCCGCATGTCATTGCAGGCCATGATGGCGCAGGGCTTCGGGATTCGCTTCAACCACGGGCTCAGCGTCGCGATCTGCCGGGCATCCCAGAACGGCGTGAGGTCTCCGGGGTACGCGACGTCCTGCACGTCGCAGCTGTGGCCCGCCAGCGCGAGCGCCTCGACGAAGCCGTCGCGGCGCTCTCCCGACCACCCCTGGTCGGCAAACCCGGAGAAACCGAAATACCGGTAGCCGCGTTCGAGAAAATGCTCCGCACCGAGATGCCCGAGCGCGAGGTTGTCCGGCCGGATCTTCGCCACGCCGTCGAGGGGCGGACAGTCGTTCAAGTCCACCAACGGCAGCTTCTGCTCGGCGCACACGCGTGCCAGCGCCGGCGTCGTGTGCCGGCTGATGACGCCCTGCCACTTCTTGCTGCGAACCCAGTGCGGATCCACCTCGGCCCTCGCCTCGTCATCCAGAAACGCCGCCCACGGCCGGTGCGAGCGCTCGTAGTGCGCGATGCCTTTGAGCATGGCCGCGCATTCCTCAAAACGCGTCATGAACACGAGCAGCACGTGAGGTTTCACGGCGGCGACGGTGAAGGGTCGGTTTGGGCGACGCAAGCGCCGCCGGGAGACGTTCGCCAGCCGGTCACCATCGTTTTCGTTCTCGTCATCGTCCTCCGTTCTCTCTTCCGAACCGAGAACGAGAAAGAGAACGAGAACGACTCTGAAGACGCTCCCAGAGCGGCCCCCGCCGCTCCCAGCTCAGACCTTTCCGCGGCGTACCTCGAGCTGCTGACGGATCTCCGCCATCTTCTCCGGCGTGAGCGGGAAGAAATAAATCATCACCAGCGCCAGGAGAATGCCGGCGATCGGCACCACCGCGAGCAGGAAGCGGATCATGAACAACGTGTGTTCCGTCTGCCCGCCACCCAGCGCGGCGTCGAAGCCGGTGACGCTCAGGATCACGCCGGACGCGCCGGCGCCGAGCGCCATGCCCACTTTCATGATCCACGAGCCGCACGCAGTGAACGCGCCTTCACGCCGCTTGCCGGTTTCCAGTTCATCGTAGTCGATCACGTCGCCGCCGATCGCGCCGTCGAGCATCCAGAATCCGGCGCCGGTGAACGCGATCAACCCGGTCGCGAAAATCTGCAGCCACTTGATGTCCGGATTATACAGCCACCAGGTGGCCGCGAAGACGAACAATGCGGCGATGAGGACCGCCATCACGCCATGGCGTTTGCCCAGCCGGCGCGCGATGTACGAGAACACCGGAATGCCCAGAAACCCGAACACCATGCCGGCGATGCCCATCCGAAAATTCCATACCGCGCCTTCGCCCAGATTGCCGCGGCAGACGTAGTAGACCGTGTCGTAGTAGCCCAGCGCGCCCACCATGCTCGTGCCCATCGCATACGGCATCTTCATCAGCAGCTGCATCCGGAACGGCCGGCACTTCAACGTCATTCCGAGCGTATCGATCAGCTTCACCTTGTCCTGCTTGCTGGCGAGATTGCCGTAGTAGCGCTCGCGGATGGTGAAGAACATGACCACCGATGCGATCGCCATCAGCACGCCCAGCACCGTGCAGTAAACCTGCGCGCCGAGCAGGATGTTCGGCAGGGTGCCTTCGGGCGCCGCCTTCCACGCGGTGGCGGAGGTCAGCAGCTGCTTGATGCGCGCCCAGACGTTCTCGTTCGTGGCGCCCACCCACACCGCCATCGTCATGAACTGTGCGCCGAAGAACAGCCCGAGCTCGGCGAACTTCTGCACGCCGTTGCGGAACGACCACACACTGGTGCGCTCGTTGTAGTCGGGCGTCATCTCCGCGCCCATGCAGTCGTAGGGCACCTTGAACGCGCTCATGATCGGCAGAAACAGCGCCGACGAGCCGATCATGAACCAGAAGTAGTTCGAGATTTCGCGGCCGAAGATCGTCGTCGTGCCCCACCCCGGCCCGACCGCCACCAGCAGCGGAAAACACAGCCCGCCGATGACGCCCGCGATCAGGATGTAGGGCCGGCGCCGGCCCCAGCGCGTGCGCGTGTTGTCCGACAGCCAGCCGAAGAGCGGATCCGCGATCGCATCGAACACGCGGTTCGCAAACAGCGCCACCCCGATGAGCCACGGCGCCACGCCCAGGAAAATATTGAAAACCTGAAATCCGATGTTCGGGTAAAGCCAGTGGCCCCACATGTCGTGGAAGGTGCCGAGTCCGTAGGCGAGTTTCTGGGGCACCGGCACTTTGTCGGCATGAGCCGTGACGGTGGAGGCCTGAACCGAGGGGTTTTCTTGCATGAGCGAGCGCTGGGGGGGGGTGTTGAGAGCCTATGAGCACCGTCCCCACCGATCTACGTGGCAACCGAAAAATCGTCGGACGCCCGCGTCGGTCGCATTTCAGCAACCACGGCAGGATCGGCCTGCTCGTTTTCTAATAGCTATCGACCAACGACCGGAATGACAGCCGCCGCTTCAGTCCCGCCGCGGTCTGCGGTCTGTCGAACTCCACGATCACCGACTTTTCGTCGCCTGGGTAGAGTTCGAAATAGTTGTCGCTCGCGCGGTGGCTCACGCCGCGCAGGTCAAAGGCGAAACGGTGTTGAAACACGTCGGAGATGAAACTGAGGCGCGCCCGTGTCGGCGTTTCGAGCGCCGCGCGGGCGCGCGTCCGACCGCGCGGCAGTTCGAGAAACCGCGGCTCGGTCAGAAACACCGTGTCCTCGCTCACGCGCTGAAGCTGTTTGTTGTAGGGCGGGGTCTCCCGATCCCGCCGTCCATCGGCCACGTCGAGTGCGATTCGCACATAGATCGATTCCAGCGCATGCCGCTGCAGCACCTTCCGCAGCTCCAGCACGTGCTGCTTCACGCTCTCGCCATAACGCAGCGCAACCGGTTTCCGGCCAGCCATCAGCCTGCGCCCGTCGAGGTGTCGCACTTCCCAGACGAGAACGCCGCGCGCCGGCTCCGGCGCATCATACACGGTGCAGAGCTCGAGCGAATGAATCGAACTCCGCCGGTAGTTGCCGATAATGGTGGTTTCCTCGCCCAGCACCTTCGCGCTGACAACCGCCGGCGCGAAGAACCGTCGCGCCACATGATGCAGCGCGCGCCAGCGGCCCGTGAACTCGATCGAACTCCACGACGCCACCGGCCAGCAATCATTGAGCTGCCAGTAGAGCGCGCCCATGCAGCGCGGCTGGTTGCGCCGCCAATGCTCGACGCCCACCTGCATGCAATACGCCTGGTTGAGCTGCGACAGGTAGATGAGCGCGTCCTGTCCCTGCGGAAACCGATAGCGCCGCGACACGTAGTCTAGAATGATCTGGTTGCCGAACCGGTTCTTCTGATGGTTCTCCATCTCCGGACCGAAGACGTTGTCGTCGTGCGGCGGACAGAACATGGCGTTCGTTTCGGGCGAGCTGAAGCTCTGCATCCCAAACTCGGAGACGAACCGGAACACATACTTTTCGTAATCCTTCACCGGGTGCCGTGCGTGCCAGACGTCCCAATAGTGCGTGTCGCCGCACTGCTCGCCGTGGGCGTGCGCGTTCTCGAACTCACCCCGCCAGGGCGAGCTCGGCCAATAATCCGTCCGGGCGCCGACTGTCTGCACCACTTCCGGCAAGGTCCGATGAAAAATCTCCTCGTAGCCGCGCCGCGTCGCCGGATCCGCGAGTTCCTTCAGGTTGAGCCCGGGAATCTCGTTGTTACCGCACCACAGCGCGAGCGACGCGCGATGCCGCAGCCGCCGGACCTGAAATCCCGCCTCGTGTCTCACGCTGTCGACCAGCGCGTCGTCGGCGGGATACATCGTGCAGGCAAACATGAAGTCCTGCCACACGAGCAGCCCGTGCTCGTCGCAAAGATCATAAAACTCCTCGCTCTCGTAAATCCCGCCGCCCCACACCCGGATCATGTTCAGGTGCGCCGCCGCCGCGGCGGTGAGATCGCGCGCGTAGTCCGCGCGGCCCAAGCCGGCGACGAACGTGTGCGCCGGAATCCAGTTCGCGCCTTTCGCAAACACCGGCCGGCCATTGACGACGAACTGGAACGACTCGCCCCACTCGTCCTTGTGCCGGTCGAGCCGAATTGTGCGGAGTCCGATCCGGCGGGCCCAGCGCCCGAGTTTCGCGCCGTCCGCCGCGAGCGCCTCGACTTCAAGTCGGTAGAGCGGCTGCGCGCCGTGTCCGTTCGGCCACCAGAGCTGGGGATTCTCGATCACGATCTCCCTGCCCTCGCCCGCCTGCGCCGAAGCTGGAGCCGCGACGCCCTCGGCGCGGATTCCCGCCTTCGTGCCGCGGCGAGGTCGCCGCGGCCCCATCGCAGCCTGCGAATTCGCGGCGTTCACTAGCGTCAGTCTCCACCGCAGCGTCACATCTTTTGCCGACCGCGCGAATTCCGGTTCGAGCGTCAGCCGCACGCGGTTTCCTGGGAGCGCGGCCGCCCCCGGCCGCGTCGTTTCTGGGAGCGCGGGCATCTTGCCCGCACGATCGGAAGACGGGCGGCGTCCCCGCGCTCCCTCTTCGTGCTCCTGGGTCACCTTTACGCTCTCCAGCCGATTGCCGGACCACGCTTCCAGCCGGATATCGCGCCAGATGCCGGCCGTCACAAAGCGCGGACCCCAGTCCCAGCCGAACTGGCACTGCTGTTTGCGAATCACCACGCACCGGCCCACCGGGTCGTTGATCTCGCGCGGGTGATGCTCGGGCCGACTGCGCCGGATGTAGTGCATCGCGCTTTCGAACCGCACCCGCAGTTCGTTTTTCCCGCGCCGCAGCTGCGAGCGCACGTTCCAGCGCTGGCCAAGGAACATGTTTTCCGTGCGGCCGATCTCCGCGCCGTTCAGCCACACGGTCGCCACGGTGTCCAGTCCGTCGGCCACGAGCTCGACGACTTCTTCGCGCAGCAAATCCGAATGCACCGTGAAGCTCGCACGATACTCCCAGTCGCGCTCCTCGATCCACTGCAGCTGGGCTTCGTTGCTCGACCAGAACGGATCCGGGATCAGCCCGTGCCGCCGCAAATCGCGATGCACGCAGCCCGGCACGATCGCATCGCGCCAGACGGATCCTTGGGTGGCATCCCGAAAACGCCACGGGGCCGTGGCCAAAGGAAGGACGTGCATGGAAGGTAGCGCAGGTTATCCTTAACCCGCCGGATTCGGGAATCTGCTTTGGTTGTGCGCAGAAGTAACGGCGCGTGAGGGATAACGCGCCCCACCTGTTGTGCCGCGGCTCTCGCTTACCGTTTCAGCGGGTTGTCCTTGATGAACTGAACGATGTCCTGCGCGTTGCCGAAGGCCAGCGCCGAGAACGTGTCCGCCGCGCCGTAGTAGATCGCGAGCTTGCCGGTCTTCGCATCGCACAGCAGTCCGACGGGGAAGCACACGCCCGGCACGAAGCCCTTGAGCTCATATTCCGCCTCGGGACACAGCAGCGCCTGGTTCGCACACGCGACGACCTTCCACGGCTGCTCGAGGTCGAGCAGCATCGCGCTGATCGAATAAACGAACCCGTTGCAGGTGCTCGTCACCGCGTGATAAATCAGCAGCCAACCCTCGCTGGTCTCGACCGGCGACGGCCCCGCGCCGATCTTCTGCCCCTGGAACCACGGCCAGCCGCGACCCATCACGTGGCGGTGTTTGCCCCAATAAACGAGATCCGGGCTTTCACTCAGGAAGATGTCGCCGAACGGCGTGTGCCCGGTGTCGGAAGGCCGGCTCAACATCAGGAACTTGCCGTTGATCCGCTTGGGAAACAGCACGCCGTTGCGATTATACGGCAGAAACGCGTTCTCGAGCTGCTCGAAGGCGACAAAATCTTTCGTCTTCGCGATGCCGATCGTCGGGCCGTGATAGCCATTGCACCAGGTGACGTAGTGCGTGCCTTCGATCTCCGTCACGCGCGGGTCATAGGCATATTCATGCTTCCGTACTTCCGGATCATCGCATTTGAAATCGATCGGCTTGGGTTCGAAGGTGAACTTGTAGCCGTCGGGACTGCGCCCCACGTGCAGGTGCGGCACGCGATCCATGCCCTCGGTGCGGAACACGCCGATGAAACCGCCCTGCCAGGGCACCACCGCGCTGTTGTAGATCCCGGTCACACGCGGCAGCGGCCGCCGGCCAATCACCGGATTGGCGTCGTAGCGCCACAGCAGGTCTTGGTTTCCGGCAGGACGGGGCTGCCAGGGAATATTGGGAATCTCGGGACCGACGATCGATAGCTTCATGGAAAACAGTCAGTAGGTTACGGGGTAAAAGGTCTTGATGAGCGCCGAAGGTGCAGCGGTCCGCCCTAAGCAGTCAACCGCACGCACTCCGACTCGACGGACTTTCCATCTTACCCGGTTTGGCCGCACGCGGAAAGGAGACTGGTTGCAACAGCATTAAGACGGGTTTCCGGTCCGGAGCACGTGGGTGGTCGCGTCCGCTGAGAGTCGTGGCACGGGCGTCTCGCCCGTGATTTCATGGGTGCGCCGCCCAAGCCACCACAATAAACTCAGCGCGCGTGCAAACAAACTCAGCAGCGCGGGATTGCCTGTGCGGCGCGTGACGCCTGAATCACCCCTCACCCCATGAACTACGGCACCTTTGACGACGCTGCCCGCGAATATGTGATCACGCGTCCGGACACACCGCGCGCGTGGTCCAACTATCTCGGTTCACGCCGCTACGGCGCGATCATCACCAACCACGCCGGCGGCTACAGCTTCACGCGCTCGCCCGCGGAGGGCCGCTTCCTGCGCCACCGCTACAACGCCGTCCCGATGGATCTGCCCGGCCGGCAATTCTACCTGCGTGACCGCGACAGCGGCGACTTCTGGTCCGCCGCGTGGCAGCCGGTCGGCAAGCCGCTCGACGAATTCAAGTCCACCACCCGCTTTGGTCCCGGCTACGCGGTGATCGAGAGTGCGTGGCGCGGCATCACGTCGGAGGCGACGTACTTCGTCCCGCTCGATCAGGATTTCGAATACTGGCGGCTCCGCGTCACCAACCCCGGCAGCGCGACGCGGAAACTCAGCGTGTTCTCCTACTGCGAATTCACCACCGAGTGGAACCTGATCCAGGACACGCTGAACCTGCAATATGCCCAATATATCTCCGACGCGGTGTGGCGCGACGGGATCATTCTCGCGTCGTCCTGCAAGCGGCTGCCGGAGGATCCGCAGAATTTCGCCAATCACGACCAGTCGCGCTGGTGGTGGATGACGCAGCTCGGCGGCACGATCGCCGGCTTTGATTGCGAGCGCGAAAAGTTCCTCGGCGTCTATCGCAGCTACGATCGTCCCGAAGCGGTCGAGCGCGGGGCCTGCGGCAATCACGAGCACTTTTCCGACAACGGCTGCGGCGCGATCCAAAGCGATCTCGAGCTCGCACCCGGCGAATCCGCCGATGTCCTCGTTCTGCTAGGCATCGGCCAGGGACCGAAGGCGAAATCCGTCCGCGCGAAATTCGGCCACGTCGCCGCCTGCGAGCGCGAATTGGCGAAGCTGAAGCAGCATTGGCACGCGCTGCTCGACACGATGCAGGTGAAGACCCCCGACGCGGACTTCGATCACATGACGAACGTCTGGGGCGCCTACAACGCGCTGATGACGTTCGAGTGGTCGCGCTCGTGTTCGCTCGTCTACACCGGCGATCAGCGCGACGGCTTCGGCTTCCGCGACACCGTGCAGGATTTTCTCGGCGTCACCGGCATGATGCCCGACGCCGTGCGCGAACGGATGGTGCTGATGCTTTCGGGCCAGGACTCCACCGGCGGCGCGCAGCCGGAGATCCGGCCGTGGTCGCACGCGCCCGGCAAGATGAAGCCCACACCGCCGCACCACTACCGCAGCGACGATTGCCTGTGGTTTTTCAACTCCGTGCCGGCCTACGTCGCGGAAACCGGCGACGTGGAGTTCTACAACGAAGTCGTGCCCTACGCCGACAAGGGCAAGGACACGGTCTTCGGCCACCTGCGGCGCGCGCTCGAGTTCAACCTCACGCGCACGGGTCGCAACGGGCTGCCCTGCGGGTTGCTCGCCGACTGGAACGATTGCCTGAAACTCGGCTACAAGGGCGAATCGGTTTTCGTCACCTTCCAGGTTCGCTACGGACTGCAGGTGTTGGCCGACCTCGCGGCGAAGCTCGGCAAGCCCAAGGACCAGAAATGGGCGCTCGCCGAACTCGCCAAGCTCGACAAGAAGATCGCCAAGGTCTGCTGGGACGGCGGCTGGTTCATCTGGGCCATCGCGGAAGACGGCACGGTGTTCGGCACGAAGAAGGCGAAGGAGGGCAAGGTTTACCTGAACACGCAGTGCTGGGCGATCCTCTCCGGCGCCGCCACGCCCGAGCAGACGGACAAGGCGCTCGCGGCGGTGAAGAAGCACCTCTCGTCCGAGTACGGCGTCGCGCTCTGCAACCCGCCCTTCGCCAAGACGCCGGTGAAAGTGATGCGCGCGGTGCTCTTCAACCCGGGCAACAAGGAGAACGGCGGAATCTTCTCGCACACCCAAAGCTGGGTCGTGCTCGCCGAAATCGCGCGCGGCAACGGTGACGAAGCGTACCGCTACTACCGCGCCTTCATGCCGGCCGCGCAGAACGACCAGGCGGAAATCCGCGAGATCGAGCCCTACGTTCACTGCCAGAGCACGCACGCCCCGGCGTCGAAAAAGTATGGCCGCTCGCGCGTGCCGTGGCTGTCGGGTACGGCGTCGTGGTCGCACTTCACCGCCACGCAGCACATCCTCGGCATTCGGCCGGAGATCGAAGGCCTGCGCATCGATCCGTGCATCCCGAAGTCGTGGCCCGGCTTTTCCGTGAAGCGCGTATTCCGCGGAAAAACGCTCCACATCGAGGTAAAGAATCCGCGCGGAGTTTCGCGTGGTGTGAAATCGCTCACGCTGAATGGCACGCCGATCGCAGGAAACCTGCTCCCCGCCAAGCTGCTGAAGAACGGCGTCACGATCGTCGCCGAGCTCGGCTGAGCTGCTCTCCTATTCGTCCCATTCGATCCCATAGGTCCTATCCTCCCCCGCCCCCATGCCTGACGTCTACTGCTTCGGCCACGTGAGCACCGGGACGATCGTGCGCCTGAAGGCACGCTATCCGGCACCCGACGGTTACGCCGAGATCGCCGAGACCCTCGAAAACCACTGCGGTGAAGCCGCGGGCTCCTCCATGGTGCTGGCGCGACTCGGCGCCACGGTCTCGCTCGAGGGCAATTGGATCGGCGACAACCCCGAGTGCCGTCGCACGCTGGCGTTTCTTCAGTCGCGCGGCATCGACTGCGCCGGACTCGTCGTCAAACCCGGCTACCGCGGCGCCACGGAAATCGTGATCTCCGATGGCGGGTCGCGCACGGTGTTCGGCCGCTACGTCGACCTGCTCTTCACCACGCCGCAGTGGAATCCGCCCACCACCTCGCGCATTCGCGCCGCGAAAATCGTGTGCGTCGACCCGGCGTTCGGCGACACCACGCTGGCGGTTGCGCGCACCGCCAAGGCCGCCAACCTGCCCGTGGTCACCTGCGACGCCCGCGCCGATGCGCCGCTGCACGCGCTGGCCGACGTGAATATTGTCTCGAACGAGCTGATTCACCGCGAATACCCCGACGCCGCCAAATCGCCTGCGGCGCGCGAGAAGCTGTTTGCCGACTACCTGCAGCGTTCATCCGGTCTTGTCGTTTTCACCAGCGGCTCGCAACCACTGTGGTATGCGCGCGGCGGCGAGCCCGCGAACGCGCGTCGCGAACTCGCCGCGTTCAAAGTCACCGTCGTCGACAGCGCCGGCGCGGGCGACAGCTTTCGCGGCGGCCTCATCTACGGCCTGCTCCGCGGCTGGAGCGACGAGCGTTCACTCCAGTTCGCCAGCGCGGTCGCGGCCCTCGTGTGCACCACGGCGCCCGGCTGCGTGGCCTCGCCCACCCTCGCCGAAGTGCGCGCCTTCCTGGCCGATCGCGGCGTCGCGCTGCCCGACTGGTAGGGACGGCTCCCCGAGCCGTCCGCGGATCGCTCGGAGAGCGATCCCTACCTCAACTTTTCTCCTGCTCTAGACTCTCAGCTCTTCGCTCTAGACTTCCCCTCTCATGCACTACGGCCATTTCGACGACAAAGCCCGCGAGTATGTGATCACGCGCCCGGACACCCCGCGCCCGTGGTCCAACTATCTCGGCTCAACCGAATACGGTGCGATCATCACCAACCACGCGGGCGGTTACTCCTTCTACAAGAGCGGCGCCACCGGCCGTTTTCTCCGAATGCGATTCAACAGCGTGCCGCTCGACCAACCCGGCCGCTTGTTCTATCTGCGCGATCAGGAGAACGGCGACTTTTGGTCCACGTCGTGGCAGCCGGTCGGCAAGCCGCTCGATAAATACAAATCCACCTGCCGGCACGGCATGGGCTACACCATCATCGAGAGCCGCTACGCCAGCATCACGACGGAAGCGACCTACTTCGTGCCACTCGGCCAGACCTTCGAATATTGGCGGCTGCGCGTGACCAACAAGTCGAAGCGCGAGCGAAAGCTGTCGCTCTTCACCTACTGCGAATTCGCCAACCTGTGGTCCACCTTCCAGGACCTCGTGAACCTGCAGTATTCGCAGTTCATCACCCGCGCGACGCTCGAGGACGGGATTCTCGGCATCACCTGCAATCCGAACTTCGATTTCGATGGCCAGGACCTCACCAGCTGCAACCGGACCTGGATGGCCCTGAGCGGCACGCCGCTCGCCGGCGTCGAGACGACGCGCGAACGTTTCTGCGGACCTTACGGGGGCTATGCCGCGCCCGACGCGGTCGTGAAGGGCCGTTGCTCCAACTTCCTCGGCGAAGGTGACAACATCGTCGGCGGCCAGCAGGCCGATCTCACCCTTGCGCCGGGCGAGACCAAGGAAGTCTTCGTGTTGCTCGGGCTCGGCACGGTGAAGTCGCATGGCTGGAAAACCGTCGCCGAGTTCGGCAACCCCGCACGCTGCGAGGAGGAATTCCGGAAGCTGAAGGCCTCGTGGCACGCGCCGCTGAAGAACCTGCAGGTCGAAACCCCCGACGCGAACTTCGACGCGATGATCAACACCTGGAACGCCTACAACGCGCTGATCACCTACTCATGGTCGCGCTCCGCCTCGCTCGTCTACAACGGGGAGCGCGACGGGCTCGGATTCCGTGACACGGTGCAGGACATCCTTGGCGCCACGCCGCTCCTGAAGGACGGCGTACAGTCACGGCTCGAGCTGATGCTCACGGGCCAGCTCGCTAACGGTGGCGCGATTCCCGTCATCAAGCCGTTTTCGCATCAGCCGGGCAAGGAACCGCCGCCACCAGATCACGAATACCGCTCCGACGACTGCCTGTGGTTCTTCAATACCATCCCGGCCTACGTGGCCGAGACCGGTGACATCGATTTCTACTCGAAGGTCCTGCCTTACGCCGACCGTGGCGAAGCCACGGTGCTGGGCCATCTGCGCCGCGCGCTGGAATTCAACCTCGAACGTACCGGCCGCAACGGTCTGCCCTGCGGGCTCGCCGCGGACTGGAACGACTGCATCCGACTCGGCTACCACGGCGAGAGCGTGTTCGTCGCCTTCCAGGTTCGTTACGGCTTGGACGTCTACGCGGGCATTGCCGAAAAACTTGTCCAGCCCGGCGAAGCCGACTGGGCGCGCGCGGAGCTCGCGAAACTCGACGAGAAAATCCAAAAAACCTGCTGGGACGGCGAGTGGTTCATCTGGGCGATTGGCCAGGACGGCACGATCTACGGGACGAAGAACTTCCCCGAAGGGCAGGTCTACATGAACACGCAGGCGTGGGCGATCCTCTCGGGCGCGGCCACGCCGGCGCAGACGAAGCAGGCGCTCGCGACGATGCGGGAAAAACTCGCGACACCTTACGGGCTCATGCTCTGTGCGCCGCCGTTCATCAAAGCGAACCCGGAAATCATGAAGGCCACGCTCTTCAACGCGGGCATCAAGGAAAACGCCGGCATCTTCTCGCACACGCAGAGCTGGGCCGTGATGGCCGAGTGCCTGCAGGGCAACGGCGACCAGGCTTACGCCTACTACCGCGCGTTCATGCCGTCGGCCTACAACGATCGCGCCGAGATCCGCCAGGTCGAACCCTACGTCCACTGCCAGACCACCTACTCGCGCTACAACGTAAACGAAGGCGCCTCGCGCGTGCCGTGGCTCAGCGGCACGGCGTCGTGGGCCTACTACAGCGCCACGCACTGGATCCTCGGCATCCGGCCGGAAGTCGACGGACTGCGCATTGCTCCGTGCATCCCGAAAAACTGGCCCGGATTCAAGATGCGCCGCAACTTCCGCGGCCGGCTGATCACGATCGAGGTGCAGAACCCGCACGGCGTCTCCTCCGGCGTGCGCTCGCTCACGCTCGATGGCAAGCCGCTCGAGGGCGACCTCGTCCCCGCCGGCCGGATCAAACCCAACTCAAAAATCGTCGCGATCCTCGGCTAGCCTTCTGCCTCTCCAATGCCTTCGTTCGACTTAACCGACTACGCCGCTCGGATCGAATCCGACCTGCGCTCCAACATCCTCGCGTTCTGGATCCGTCACGTCGTCGACCACGAACGCGGCACGTTCTTCGGTGCGCTCACGAACGAGCTCACCGTGGACTGCAACGCCGAGCGCGGGGCACTCCTCACCTGCCGGATCCTCTGGACCTTCTCCGCCGCTTACCACCGCTACGGCGACTCCGACTATCGCGCGATGGCCGACCGCGCTTATGCGGATCTGCTGACGAACTTCGCCGACGGCGACTGCGGCGGATTCTACTGGTCGATCGCCGCCGACGGGCGCGTGCTCCGCGATCGCAAACAGGTTTACGGGCAGGCGTTCGCCATCTACGCACTGGCGGAATACTATCGCTCCACCGGCGAGCCCGCCGCGCTGCACACCGCGATCGCTGTCTTCCGCTTGCTGGAAAAATACGCCCGCGACTCGAACTACGGCGGCTATCTCGAGGCGTTCTCGCGCTCCTGGCAGCCGATCGCCGACATGCGGCTGAGCGACGTCGACCTCAACGAGCCCAAGTCGCAGAACACGCACCTGCACGTGATGGAGGCCTACACCAACCTTCTCCGCGTGTGGCCCGATGCCTCCCTGCGGCGCGCTCAGACCCGACTGCTCGAGACGATGCTCGACCGGATCGTGAATCCGGAAACCTGCCACCTCGGACTGTTCTTCGCCCATGATTGGTCACTGCGTTCCGACAAGATTTCCTATGGCCACGACATCGAGGCGGCTTGGCTCTTCACCGAGGCCGCAGAGGTGTTGGGCAACAGTTCGCTCACGGCGCGGATTCACCCGCTCGCCGTCCGGATCGCCGACGTGACGCTTGCCGAAGGCGTCGATGCCGACGGCGGCATCTACAACGAGGGCGGCCCGCGCGGGCTAACCGACACGAACAAGGAGTGGTGGCCGCAAGCCGAAGCGGTGGTCGGGTTCCTCAACGCTTACGCGCTGTCGCACGACGAGCGCCACTTGCAAGCGGCGCTGCGTTGCTGGGATTTCATCGATCAGCGTTTGATCGACAAACAACGCGGCGAATGGCTGCGCGGCGTGACGCGTGACGGCAAGGTGCTCGCGGATCAGCTCAAGGTGAGTTTCTGGAAATGCCCGTATCACAATGGCCGCACGGGTTTGGAAGCGCCTGCCCGGCTGCGCGCGCTGGCTCGCAGGTAGCACCAGGCGATAGGCGTAAGCTTTAGGCCAAGCCTCGGGAGCGCGGCCGCCCTCGGCCGCTCTGGGATTCCGAACCCGGAAATTTCATGAACAGGAGTGAAGCTCAGTCCGAAATTTCCGTCCGCCTGCGGCGGAGCGACCTTGTCGCGGCTAGCCCCGACAGAGTCGGCCCGGAGGGCGGATATTTCACGAACTTCGTGAAATATCCGGGCTAACTTCCACCGCCCTGACAGGCTTTCTCCGTCGGGTTTCTGGGGACGCGACGCCCTCGTCGCGTCGATGTCTCCAATCCTCATCAATCCGCTGCGACAAGGGCATCGCGGCCCCACGTCTCGGCTCGCTTTGGTTCTTAATTCCTGTCGCGGCATTCTCAATTCTCCGCGCTAGACTCTCCGCTCTCGGCTCTAGACTCTGAACTCATTCTCAAGACTCTCCGCACCATGAAATCCAAGTCCGCCCCGAAATTCTCCAAATCCGCCGCGCACGCGTCCACCACGTCAGCCGCACGCAAACCGGCCGCCAAGCCCGCCGCACCCGCGTCCAACAAGCTCTTCACCGCACGCGTGAAGGCGGTCCGCGCCGCCCATGAGAAATTTCTCAAGCGCAAGAACCCGGTCGAGACCGACTGGGAAAACGGCGTCTACGAGCGGTTCAAATATCCCGTCCTCACCGCCCATCACGTGCCGCTCGAGTGGCGCTACGATTTCAACCCGGCCACGAATCCGTTCTTCATGGAGCGACTGGGCGTCGGCGGCGCCTACAACCCGGGCGCGTTTTTCTGGAACGGCAAGGCCCACCTCGTCGCGCGCATCGAAGGCGCCGACCGCAAGAGCTTCTTCGCCATCGCCGAGTCGCCCAACGGCGTCGACAACTTTCGGTTCTGGGACGAGCCCTGCGACATCCCCGAAATGCCCGGCGAGACGAATCTCTACGACATGCGCGTGACGTTCCACGAGGACGGCTGGATCTACGGCGTGTTCTGCTCGGAATCGAAAGACCCGAACGCACCGCATGGCGACCTCTCCTCGGCCGTCGCGCAGGCCGGCATGGTGCGTACGAAGGATTTCAAGAAATGGGAACGACTGCCGAACCTGAAGACGCCCGCCTCGCAGCAGCGCAACGTCGTGCTTCATCCCGAGTTCGTCGGCGGAAAATACGCGTTCTACACGCGGCCGATGGACGGATTCATCGACGTCGGCTCGGGCGGTGGCATTGGCTGGACGCTGTGCGATGACATCACGACGGGCGTGACCGGACCGGAGAAGATCATCGAGGAGCGCGCCTACCACACGATCAAGGAGGTGAAGAACGGCCAGGGCCCGGCACCGGCCAAAACGGACAAGGGCTGGCTGCATCTCGCGCACGGCGTCCGCGGTTGCGCCGCCGGCCTCCGCTACACGATCTACATGTTCATGACGTCGCTCGAGGATCCCTCGAAGCTGATCGCGCGTCCCGGCGGCCATCTCATCTCACCGCGGTTCACCGAACGCGTCGGCGACGTGTCGAATGTCACCTTCACCAACGGCTGGATCCGGATGCCGGATGACACCGTGATCATTTACTACGGTGGCTCCGACACGCGCTGCTACGCCGCGCGCACCTCCGTGGCGAAGCTCGTCGACTGGTGTCTCAACACGCCGGAAGATGGATTCACGACGCGGAAGTCCGTCGATCAGCGGCTCGCGCTCATCCGCGCCAACCGGCAGCTGCTCGGCTGACGATTACGCCTGCGCGGGAGCGCGGCCAGCCCGGCCGCCGTCTGGCAACTGGTGGACTCGTCCGCTACTCCGGCTCTTGCGCTTCCGGACCAGCCGGGGTTCGCAGACCGAGCCGCTCGAAGCGGCGCACCATGATTTCGCGGAACTGCGCGCGTTTCTCCGGCGGCAGTTCCGCCGCAATTCGCCGCATCGAGCTACGCAGCTCCGCCCGCGCGTTTCGCAATGCTTCACGTCGCATCGTGCGCAGATTCGCCGCCGACTCATCAAGGATCGCCTGCACGCGCTGCGCCTCGTCTGGCGTCAGCTGGAGGTTCTTGCGGAGATCGGCGCCAATCCGCACTGCGGCGCGTTCCGCGAGCCCGGCCGGGGCGCCCGGCCCGCCTTGTAGTGAACGGCGCACCGCCCGCGCACCCAACCACGTCACGCTCGCGCCGCCCACGACGACGCCCAGCACAAAAATGACGGCTGCAATCAGCCAGCCGCGCCATCGGATCGGATTCATGGAACACCTCCGGTCGTTTCGACGATCATCTCCGCCCAGGGCAGCGCCTGCCACAGGCTCCAGGCTTCCCAGCTCGCAACGCCGCCGAGCAGCAGTGTCGCGGCGAGGCACGCAGGCACTGCCCGCGATCCTGCGAACAAGCTGGCCAGCTCGACGAGCCAGCCCGGCCGCGGTGCCACCGTCGCGGTGCGCACCGCGCGCAGCAAGGCCTCGACGTCCACCGGCGGCGCGACGTCGTTGCGGGCCCGGGCGACTCGCGCGGCCCACGCGGGCTCAGGTTTCGATTCAGGATCTTTCATGATGTTTGAAGAAGTTTTCGCAGCTGGCGTCGCGCGCGCCAGGCGCGGAGTTTCGTAGCCGTCACAGTCCAGCCAAATTGCGCCGCGATGTCCGCGAGCGGCCATCCTTCGAGGTAGTGCAGTGTGAGCAGCGTCTGCTCGTCGGGAGAAAGTTGGGCGAGCGTGGCTTTCACCTCGTTCGCCGCCGCCCGCGCCGCCGGATCGGCGCCTGGTTCCACAGGTTCGGGCAGCAGTTCACCCAGCGGAGACGTCGCCGGCTCCGCGGTCCAACGACGCCGCACCGCCTGGCGGCGAAAATAGTCCCGACCGACGTTCGTCGCGATCCGTAGCAGCCAGCGTGCGAACGGCTGCGCCGGCTGCCAGTCGGGCAACCCACGGACCATCCGCAGAAACGTCTCCTGCACCAAATCATCGAGATCCGCCCGCCTGCGCGCGAACCGCCACAGCAGCCGCGCGACCGCGGCTTGATGGCGCAGCACGAGGCCCTGCATCGCGGCCACGTCGCCGGCCCGCGCGCGCAGCGCCCACGCGGCATCCGTGTCGGCGCTCGCAGCGTCGGGCGTCGCGTCACTGTCGTCGCGGGGTGCATGGTCTGCAGCCGGATTCACTCGCAGCAAAGTTGTCTCCCCACGGTGCGCCGCGTCGCCGCAAAGGCGAGCCCGCGCGACCGTGGCTCGGGCGATCATTGCGGCGGCGGCGTGTTGGTGTGCGTCACGGTCCGCGTGACGGTGTCACCTTCCCGCGCGACGGAAACATGCTTGCTCGCCGTGGCGCCGTTCGGGCCGGTGGCGGTTGCCTGGCGCTCGTAGCCGTTCGCCGTGCGCACGCGACTCGAATCGTAGGTTGCCGTCTTGCCGTTGAATCCCGTCGCGCGGGCACTCGTGACCCGACCCGCGTTGGTCTTTTGCGTGCTGAAGCTGCGGCTCGCCGTCCGGCCATCCGGTCGCGTCACCGCGCCCGACGCGTTGAGCCTGCCGGGCACGTGCTCGACCTGCCGCTGATAAACGGCACCGCGACTGCCATGCACCACCGTGGTGCGGCTGCGGGCCTGCGCCTCGGTGGGGACGATCGCCAGCAAAGCTCCGAGCATCGCAATGCCGGCCGCCGCTTGGGAAAGAGAAGAAAAGGTTTTCATGACACCGCACTCAACGCGCGAGGCTCCGACCGGTTTCGGGCTTTTTTTGGCGAAACCAGATTCCCCGCCGCGCGTTGAAGGGGCACGTCGTCATCTCCCCTCCTATGAAATCGCTTCGCTCTTCCCTCCTCATGCTCTTCGCGGTCGCCACCACGACCGTGTCGGCCTTCGCGGCAGATCCCAACGGCACATGGAAATTCAGCACGACGATGCCGAACGGCCGCACGACGGAATCCACGCTCGCGCTCGTCTGGCAGCAGAACCAGCTGACCGGCACGATCGACAACCGGGCCGGCAAGGCCTCGATCGAAAAGGCGAGCTTCGCCAACGACCAGATCGACTTCACCGTGCAGCGCGAGTTTGGCCGCCGGCTGCGAAAAAAGAAGTTCACCGTGCACTACACCGGCAACGTCGAAGGCGACACGATCACCGGCACGATCCAAACCAGCGGCCGTGACGAAAAGCCGATCTCGGTGCCGTGGAAAGCCGAGCGGGTGAAATAGCGCCCGCCGACGCCGAGAATCCGGAGTTCGAAATCCCAGGCTTGAAAAATTCGAAGGACCAGACTCCGAGCCATTTCGAGGCCGGCAGCCACTGGAGACGCGACGCCCGCGTCGCGTCTTTCGGTCGGCTTCCCTGGGCGCCGCGGCTCCATGTAGCCGGGGTCGGTGACCCCGGCCCGGGCTCGTCGAGCCCGGCTGCACCGATCCCCGATCGCTGGGCCTTACTTCACTCCGATCGCCTGCGTCACCCAATTGTCGATCGCCTTCCACTGTTCCTCGTTGTATTGGTGGCCCATCTCCAGCGTGAGCCCAAGCGTCTTCGGCGCGGTGATCACATTGTAGGCGGCGTAGGTGGACGTCGGCGGCGTGACGACGTCGTTGTAGCCCCAGTTGTAGTAGCCCGGGACCTTGATTCGCTTCGCGAAGTTCACCGCGTCGTAATACGCGAGCGCCGCCATCCGCGCCGGCGTCGCGTTCGCGGACGGCTTGCCGTCCGCGCCGGGCATGAACGGATGCGGCCAGCCGCCCGCACGGCCGTGCAGCGGCGCCGCCCAGTCGCAACCGGCCGGATGCGTCACCGCGAGTCCGCTCACACGCAGATCGAGCGCCGCCGTCACCAGCGAGAGTTGCCCGCCCTGGCTCGCGCCCATCACGACGAGGTTCTTGCCATCCCAATTTTCCCGCGCCGTCAGAAAATCATTCGCGCGGACGCAGCTCAGGTAGACGCGGCGGTAATAGTAGGTTTCGCGGTTGTCGGAGTTGAAGGTCCAGTAGCCGGTCAGCGCGCCCGCATAGAGCACGTCGTAGAAACTCTCGGGGAGGTTCACCGGAATCCCATGGATCCCGATCTCCAGTGTGATCACGCCGCGCGCGGCGAGGCCCTTGTCGCCCGGATACGGCCGCACGCCGGCGCCCGGCACCTTCAACACCGCGGGATACTTTCCCGGCGCCTTCGGCTCGCACAGCATGCCGTAGATGCGCGCCGGCACTTTCATCCAGCTCGGCCCGACCGTGCGGAAGCTGACGTGGTAGACGTTCACCTTGTCGGTGCATTGGTCGGGCAGCAGCGTGAGGATCGGTTCGACCGGCGCCTGCGCGAGTTCCTCGAGCTGCGTTTTCCAGAACGCCTCGAAATCCTCCGGCTCCGTTTGGTAGGGCTTGATCTTCTCCGGCGCGAACGCCGCGGTCGCAATGCCCGTGTAGATCTTGCCCGCAACCTCGCTCGTCACGATGCAGCGCAGGAATCCCGGCTCCTGCATCGTGCCCGCATCGATCACGAGCCCGTCGAGCGGCACCGCCGCCGTCTTCTTTTCGCCGGGAAACATGTCGGGCCCGATCGTGTAGCTGACCGACACCGCGTCGATTGGCTCGTTGTCCGCAGTCACGGCGACCTTGAACTTCACTGGCTCTCCGAGCTGGTAGGTCCAGTCGCGGTGATCGGGTGCGACACGCACCTGCACCGCGGCAACGCGTAGCTGCGCACCGGGCGGCACCGGCGTGATCGGAGTGGCCGCCAGCGCGGCAGGGCTGAATCCCGCCAGCAGCGCGAGGACGACGAACAGAAAAGCAGGAGTGGGGCGCATCATGGTGCGGAGAGATCAGCGTGAACCGCGTTGCGCGTCAACGCGGACGCTTTGTCACCGATCGAAGCCGCTTGCATGAGAGCACGGACGTCATGCCCGCAGGCTGCGACGAAGACCTAAAATTCTGGGGACGCGACGCCCTCGTCGCGTCTTCAGCTCGGTCGCGTTTTCCCTGCCGCGGCGAGGGCGCCGCGGCGCCATGGGCATTGGTGTAGGGGCGCCGTCTTGCTGCGCCCTTTCTCGATCGGAGCCGAAGGGCGCAGCAAGACGGCGCCCCGATCGATTCCGGGCTCACCGAGCCCGGCTACAACATTGCATCCATCACCAATAAAAAGCCGCGCCGAAATCCGGCGCGGCTTCGTGACTGACTCGGGGGTGTGAAATTCTACTTCGCCGGCGTGAGCCGGAACATCGCCACGTCGTGCGACTCGACGCGCACGGTGTAGGGCTTGCTGGTGTCGCCCACCGCTTTCTTCGCCCAGACGTCGCGCACGCTGTGCTTGCCCTGGATCGTCCAGAGCCGGCCCCAATCGATCGTGAGCTCCCGTGCGCTGGTGTCGGTGTTGAGCGCGCACACTGCCCACTCCTGGTTGCTCAGCTCCTTCACCCAGATCTCGATGGATTTCGCCGGCTCGGCCAGCGCGCGGAAGCCCTGCTTGCCCGCGGGATCCTGGTTGATCGCGATCACCTCCTTGTCGGTCATGATCGCGCGGATCTCCTCGCTCATGTGCCGCACGTCGTTGCCGGCCATGAGCGGCGCGGCGAGCAGGCACCAGAAGCTGAAATGCGCGCGCGACTCGGCCAGCGACAGCCCGTCGTTGCCGACCTCGAGCATGTCCGGGTCGTTCCAGTGTCCCGGTCCGGCGAACTTGTTCAACCCATCGTAAGCGCCCGAGCTGTCGACCAGCGAATACTGCAGGTCGAGCAATCGCTTCCAGCCGGACTCCCAACCCTTCCGGCCGTCGTAGGAGTCGTAGATATCGCCCGTCGTGCGCCACAGATGGCCGATGGGCTCAGCCCATTCCCACGGCCTGTTCTGGCCCCATTCGCAGAGGCTGAACACCACCGGACGCCCGGCCGCGCGCAGCGCCGCGCTCATCCGCGCGTAGGCATCCTTCGCGTTCGCATCGCCGTGATCGCACCAGTCGTATTTGAGGTAGTCGATGCCCCATGACGCCCACAACCGCGCATCCTGAAATTCATGGCCCCAACTGCCCGGATAACCGCCGCACGTCGTCTTGCCCGCACAACTGTAGATGCCGAGCTTGAATCCTTTCGCGTGCACGTAATCGGCCAGCGCCTTCATGCCGCTGGGAAACTTTTCGGGATCTGCGACCAGGCTGCCGTTAGCGTCGCGCTGCCGCAACGACCACGTGTCATCGATGACGATGTAAACGTAGCCGGCGTCGCGCATGCCGTTTTTCTCCATCGCATCCGCCGTCTCGCGCACGACCTTTTCGCTGATGTGATTGGCGAAGGTGTTCCAGCTGTTCCAGCCCATGGGCGGCGTCAGCGCGAGGCCCTCCCACTTTTGCGCGAACGCCGAGCTGGCGACGCAAAGCAGCACACAAAGCAGTTTTCTCATAAAGCAGTCCGTTCGGTTCTGGGTTGGGCGGATCTCCGCCGGGGTGGTACGTATGTTCTCATGCGACAGGCAGCGCGTCTAGTCGAGCCCTGCTCCAAAAATTGAGATTATTTGCCGGGGAGTTCGCCGCGCCCGTCGACCTCCCCTCCTGAGACGCGACGCCCTCGTCGCGTCCATCGCGCGGCGGTTCTCCCGGGCCGCGGCGCGAGCGCCGCGGCTCCATGTAGCCGGGGTCGCTGACCCCGGCGCCGGGCTCAGCGAGCCCGGCTACAATGAAGCTGCGGCATCACGGCCGATGCGGACAAACAAAAAGCCCTCCGCGAACGGAGGGCTGGTGATTGTTTCGCTGACGGTGCTCTCAGCTCTAGACTCTCAGCTCTGGACACTAAGCTCTAGACTCTGGGCTCTCCGCTCAGAACGGTTATCTTGCGTGCAAACTGTAAACAACTCTTTTAGATACTAAACTCCAACTAGATATGCGTCCAATAATCCGCGGAGCGTAAACTTCCAAAGTGTAAAGAAGTCCTCCGCGGAGCGAAGCCAGTGCAGTGCTGCGCTGTCGGCGATCGCTGCCCCAAAGGGGCGCGACGCGAACAGGCGAAACAACATGGCACATGAGTGTTCATCGATTTACCTTGCAAACAACACGATCCTGCACAAATGTGCAGCATGACCGAAACGCAGCGCAAGGTCCTCGACTTTATTCGCGCTCGCGTTCGGCGGAGCCAACGGGGTGTGACGTTTCGCGAAGTCCAGGCCGCGTTCGGTTGGCGAAGTAGTAACGCGGCACAGGATCACGTTCGAGCATTGCGCGAGGCAGGGTTGCTGCGTTCAGACTTGCGAGGAGCCAGGAGCATCCTACCCGTAACGATCCACGACGGCATCCCAATCTTTGGCACCATTCCCGCCGGCATACCGATCGATGCTGCCTCCGAAAATGGAGAATTCCTCGACGTCGAGCCAAGCCTCTTCGATTCGAAGCCCGGCATACCAGTCTTTGCTCTACGAGTGCGCGGTCACTCAATGGTCAACGCGGGAATCAAGGATGGCGACGTCGTGGTCTTGGCTGCGCGCGATCCGCGCAAAGGCGACGTCGTCGCCGCGCTAGTCGACAAGGAGTCGACCCTTAAGCGCTACTGCGTCGAGAGAGGCCGCGCTTACCTGAAGGCTGAAGGTCCTGGCTTCGATGACATTCTCCCCGCTGAAGAGCTAATCATCCAGGGCGTCATGATTGGACTCATCCGCAAGGGTTCTTGCTAGCGTTCTTTGATTTCACGCTCGTCCCATTCGGCCGGCTGCCCGGATTACTCGGGCTAGAAACATCTCGCGCTCTGGAGTCCCATCCCAAGCCGTTTCCAGCGCCTTCATGAGTTGCTGGCTGTCAGTTGGGTTGGTTTTGATTATGAATCTATTCATCTGAATAGACAAATAACCGCATACTTCGACCAAGCTGGGTGGCGGCGAGGTATAACCACCTTTCAAGAGTCGGCTTAATGTCGGTTGGCTGATATGCAGGCCGTTTCTCCTCAAGAGACTGATCATGGCAAGCTGCGTCGCCGCACCCCTATCGGCCATTTGCTGCCGTATAGCGTCAGCCAGCTCCCTCTTTTTAATCTGCATCGATATTCACTTTTACATTGAATAGCTCAATCACAAGTTCAAATACGTCCGTGACGCCGGCCGCCGCGGCCGCTACGTCTACCGCCGCGTCAATGACTCCGATCAATCCCTCTGGCCTTTGGAAAAAACGCCTCGGCGACTGGGTGATCAACCCATACGTCGGGTGCGAACATGGATGTTACCACTGCTATTGTCCGGCGATGCCCGGCGTAAAATTCAACAACCAAGGCCACAAGCAGCGGGACTGGGGCAGATACCTGCTCCCGAAGGTAGGCATCGTTGAGGCCCTGAGGGAACAACTGAAACGTTTCACACCGGATAAGGCTCGCACCACTGAGTGGGGCGACGGTTGGATCCTGATGTCGTTTCTCACGGACTGCTACACTCCAACCGAGGCCAAACTCAAGCTCACCCAGCAATGTCTGAAACTGCTGCTTGAGGCAGGCCATAAAGTGCGGCTGCAGACTCGATCCGCACTGATCGAACGGGATTTCGATTTACTCGTCGCGCATAAGGATCGCGTGCTAGTAGGCACATCCCTTCCTTACTTGGACGACCGGCTGGCACGAGCGCTCGAACCACGTGCCACTGCCCCCAGTCGTCGCTTGAAGATGCTGCAGCGGGCCCATGCCCGCGGGCTTGAAGTCTATGTCTGCGTTGCCCCTTTCATGCCTTTCCATGATCGGAAGGTCATGGACGAGGTGTTGCGAGAGATTCGGCCATTCTCGCCTCGCGAGATTTTTTGCGAGGTGCTGAATCCTAAGGGCGACAATATCGCGATGATGCGCGAAGCGCTGCAGACAAAGTTTCCAGAGGAAGCCTCGCGGATGCAGAACTATAGCGCGAAATATTGGGCGCAGTTCACATGGAAGGTTCTTTCTTTCGGGCTTAAGCGAAACACCCGTTTCATTCCTTGGCCAGATACTCAACGGTTCTGGAAAACCCACCTCACAGTCGAACAGACTGCATTTCTTGATCGGTATCTTCCGCCTCCTACGGCCGGTGAATTGGCCATCGCGTGAAAATCACGACTACGGACATCGCGATGCTTCATTCGAGACAGTGCCGCGCGATGGAGCCAGCGTAGCGGACCGTAACGTAGCCTTGCTCCCTTGATCTACCTAATGTCTGGGTGGCTGGGGCCGGCCTTCGTGGCCAACGGATCAGCCGTCAACTCAGTGAAGGAAAATCAGCGGGCGGGGGTTTCTGATCGCGTCGTCGCTAGACCTGGGCTGCTGCTCCCTTGAATGACCGAGCACGCCCTTCGCTCGAAGGCGCTTATAAACAGTCGGTGCCACTTTGGTCGGAAGAACGCCTTGTGTCACGCAGTGCAGCGCGACCGCGCCGTCGCTTAACAGCACGTGCTCTCGTATGAGATGCTCCAATTCTTCTTCCAGCTTCTCCAGTTTGGTGAGTTTGGTCTCGATGAAAAAATCCCGCTGACGCAGCGGGGCCTCGATCTCGTAGTTCGCTTCCTCGCCCGAGTCGGTCGTGAGAAACTTGTACATACCGAGCCAGTGCCCAGAACCGAATACCAAACCGTAGATGTTGCCGCCTTTCTTGATCGAGTACTGACCGACGAAATAATTCAACGGCGCCCAAGCGCGATAGCAGTCTGCGACGCGGCGATGCACCTCCCAGTACGGTGTATCCGTCGGTATTTGGAGGTCATTTGCGAACTGGTCCGAGAACCGTCGTTGGCTCGATGAAGCGAAGAAGAACAACATGTCGGTCTGTGGCCGCGTGGTCAGATATTGAAATATCTCCTTGGTGACGAACTTGACCCCGCATTGATCAAGCAGAACGAACGACGGACTGCAGCCAATCTCCTCGCGATGCCCTTCAAACGATTTAAAGAAATCTTCGGACTCAATTCGCGGTACAAACGGATAACGCCGAGCTGCACAAAGGTCGCTCAGCGCTCGAGCCTTCTTCTCCTTGAAATCGTTGAACAGAATCTCGATCCCTCGATTACTCGAGCCGATCAGGTCGTAGTGTCGGGCAAGTTCCTCCATCAGGATCATCGGACTACCTGACACTCCATTGATATCCTGTCCGGGCCCAGCGAAAAAATCAAAGAACCGCAGGGGTCCAGGGAAGGCTTGGGTATGCAAAAATACCTGAATCCACGCGCGCAGGAACGCCGCATAAATTCTCAATTTCTGCCGCGTACCTTCGTCGTAGGGCTTGTCGTGGTGATCGTATCTCGCCATGCTCCCTCCCTAGCTTCGCCCTAGGCGACGCGGGCGACGTCTTGGTATCAGCGCATCGCCAAACGCCGAAAGCACCAGCTGCTTTTTTGGAACGATCACATCGGTCGAAGTAAGCGTGCGCGAGCGCTTCGGACACCCCGTCCGGCTCTGAATCTCCACCTCGTTGTCAGTGAAAAGCTGCCAGAGCGCACTATCCAGCATCGCGCCATCGGCGATCGTCTCGTTGCACGTCTTGTCTGCGAGGGCTGAGTAAGTAATTCCATCCTGAAAGTTATCTCGCACAAGGCGGCCGTAGTCCTCGGCCAAGAGGGCTTGGCATTCTACTCGGCTGGTATCGTCGAATGACATCCCGTTGATGTATAGCGTCGGGTCCAAGTCGGGCTTATAGCTAAGAATACCATAGCCGCGCGGTCCATAGTGCTTCGAGCGGTTAGCCTTGCTCCAATGAATAGACGTCATGGCCGCGCGCGCGCGCTGATTCTGCGCGAGGTGCAGCAACCAGTAGCCCCGGTGATTGTCCTCCGGTTCAATGTAGAATGGGGAGAAACATCTAATTCCAGTCGCGTGGTGGAAGCCGAGGCCAATGTGCGATTCGACTGCGTGGCGCCAGTTGCCACCAAGTTCTGTTCGCTGGCGCAAGAGTTGAGCGATGTCCACATAGCCGCCAAGCCCGAGGCGGTCCACCAAAGACTGATAGCTCGCCTCCGTCGCGTTCGACAGAAAATCGCCAAACCAGCCGATCGAAAAATTGATGATGAACTCGGCGCGGCCGTTTAGCTTCTGGTCAAGATCACGGACAACGGCGGCTGGCACCTCGGAGTAGCCGCACTGATCCAGGAAAAAAATGGTCCTGTTCCCCCCGCGGCGGTGACGCTCGTTGATCCCGACGACGATTTCGTCGACGCAGGCGGCGAAAGTCGCATGGCGTAGATGAATCGTATTTCCGATTCGGTCGCGGAACTCAGTGCCGCGCAGGTGATGCTCAAGGCATTCGATCGCTCCGCGATTCTCATCGATAAAGTAGCAGACGGGGACGATAGAGACCGGTTTTTCCCGTTCGATATTTATAAGCGCAGCCGCCTCCTCCACCGCGCGTAAAATTACTAATGGAGAACCGAGTCGGCCGTCGTGATAAACTCCTCCGCCCGCGAACCCGTCAATAAGCGTTACATATTGGGTTGCTTTCCCCTGAGCGTTAGCGAGCACGATCTGCAGATAGAGCACAAGGTAATCACGCAGGAGCTCGAGCTTGCATCGGCTGTGCTCTTCCATGATCGGGAAAACCCCGCGTTGCCAGTCTCTCCAATCAAACTGGGGGCCGCCGGACGATTTTGGCATAGTGATGAGGCCCAAAGGCTGGTGACCTCGTTTTTCGTAATGCTATCATTCCGTCAAAACCTCAATTGGAATCCACACCCCTACTCACTACCTTGGTTCCGCCAAAAAAGTTAGTAATCGGGCGCCACGTTCGACCTGAGAGAGCCAAGCGATACCATTGGACATGGCCTAGCCACCAGAGGCCTTCAAGCATTGTCAGATCACAGTAGGCGTGCGCGACATCCGCAATAGGTCCCGAGAACTTGCACGCAGCGCATCAATAGCGATCTTCCCCTCCGGCGACACGCGCTGAAATGCCGATGCCGAAGCAATGTCGGCCTGTCACTCAGGCGGTGGAATCAACCGAATTCTTCGCTAGAGCGCCGGATACCACGACGTCCGCACTAGTTGACGAACCTGAGCGAACTACAATTGAACCATTAGAAACGATCTCAAAGAGCTCGAGCACCGGCTTCCAATCGGGTGACTGAGCCAGCTCTGTAATCGACTGAACCAATCCAGCGCCCGTCTCTGCCCCGTGAGTCCGAGCGGAGAGGCGATAGCTGTGATACGCCGCCCGCAAAATAGGTTCGGCCCCGGGCTGCGTTATCTTATATGCGATATGGTCCTCGAACTGCCGCCAGAATGATCCAGCTAGGGGCAGATGGTACACCGAACAGGCTCCCGCCGCATAGAAGAGCACCGTCGCCTTCTCCAGATCGGTTGCCAAGAGCCATTCGTCGCCGAGCACATGTTGGGCAATTTCGCTGAACATTAGCGCGGCTAGGGCTTGTTCGAAAGACTGCCGCCGCCAGCGCGCGGCGATGTCTTCGGAAAGCTCTTCGGGCGTTTTGTCGGGCACCGCAGAGTGCCGCGCCAGGTTATCCACCACGGCATAAACGACCCCACAAAGGATCCCGCTAAATACCTTCGACGTCATCCTTACTGAACGTCGCGTGTTTGGATCTACGATCAATGTGACGCTAGCACGCAGCTCGCCATCAGTCCAGACACGCTTCGAAAGTGAGTAGGCAGCCCTGGTCATTTCACCCCGGAATGCCTTCCCTACATCCCGCGTTATGACACTTGGGAGGTTGTTACTCGGTTGGGATCCGAGGTGCAGAAGTACGTTGCGCGGGGAAATCCGGCTGAGACGCTCGGATATGCGTTGAGGTAAACGCTCGTGGATAGAGCGCGCGAACTCCTCGCCGCGTTCGAGAATATCCCGGAGGCTCTTTCTAGCTCCGACCAGCGGCCTAAACCATCGCTCAAGTCCAATACCGATCAGCGGATTCGGGCGTTCGTCCGCAAAGTACGGAGAAGGCCTGAGGCCCTCAGGAAACACGACCTTTCCAGTAACGGAAAAGCCGTCTACACGTTCGCAACGGCGAATAGGCATTTGCAGCTCCCAAAAGTCTCCCTGGCATGTCATTTTGAGCACGCTCGCCTCTTCGATCTGAACTCTTGCCGCTGCCCTTTCACGGTCCAGTAGTAGCGCCAGTTCAAACGCGCACAGACCGGCAGCCGCTTCCGCATACTGAGGGTCACGAACCTTCAGCAAGATGGCATCTCTCACATGCCGCGGTTGCGCCACAAGCAGTCGCCCCCATCCCGAACGCCGCGTTTGACCAACGACAAAGTCGAAAATCCTACCAGCGGAAAGGACCGGAAACAGCTGCTCAGGTTCAGTGACGAATAGAGGGTTCCGGGTCACGTCCGCCAAATCGGACCTACCGATAACCTGAAGGCCGGAAATAGCCGCCAAAGCTCCTTTCACGTCCTGCCTAGTTTCTACGCGGTGCACGAAAGTCTTGCTCAATTCTTCCCCCACTCCTGCTTGAGCCGCCAAGAACGTAAGGATGTCGGCCACGCCAGAACTGGCCGCGGCTTCGTGCAAGTCGCAAGCGAGCACGACCGTCTGACGATCACTCACCTTCGAAAACTTGATCCTGTCACGCATCGCGCGAACTACGAATTGAAGAACGATGAGGTCCCGTGGCTCGATCATCTTCAAAACCTCATCGGGAAACCCCTCCACGTTTTTCACTTTCTGCATTTCGTAGAGCAAAAGGAGCAGCGACTCCCGCCATGCCGGTTGCTTGAACATTCGTATCACGAAATCGTGACGTGTTATTTCTCCTTCTGGCGTTTTCAGCCGATCATTGATAGAGATATGATATGCGGCGAGATACTCCTGGAGAGAAAGGTGCGCGAAAACGTAGTCTCCGCTTCCGGTCTCGTCGTAAAGGAGACCTGCGCGATCACGTATATAACGGATGAATTTTTTTACACGTTCTCGCACCGTTGCCTCAGAGTCGTATTCTCGATCAGGCCGATACTTGAGGCTGAATAGCATCGCCTCTAGATCATGCTCTTGAATGACCGCAACTGAGCGAAGTAGGTTCTCTCGCATACGCCGCTTCACCGAGGTGCTAATGCGGACGTTTGTTGTAGGCGGGAAACTCGCGTCATCCCGCCGGCGGTTTTGCATGCCTTCGAAGGCGATACGGGCCAGAAAGGTCCTTGCTTCGTGAACTGTTATTCCAAGTACTTGAAGCGGGCTTGGAATCTCCTGGCTGTCATCAAGGTCGCTCGCTTCACGCTTATGGTGCATCTCCCAATCGTGCAGAAGGAGATCAACGCACTGACTGTAGAGCTGCCCTCTGTCCTCCGGCAGATGACTGCTACCCATATGAAGCAGAGCCATCATCGTGATGAGAATCGGCGTCTCTGCGAGCTGAGCGACCCCGGTATTGCTGACGAGAGCCCTCTTGAGCGAATGAACGTAGGACTCCCGCTCCACAGGGTCGTCGATGAAATAGGCGTACCAACGATCAACGAACTGTTGGCGTTCCGCTTCATTGAACGGCATTACGTGCCAGTGCTGCACTTCGGGCGAACTCGGCATTCTCAGCTCGGCCAAGCCAGCAGGCCGCGACGTAAACACAAAGCGATTTCCTGGGTAGCGTCGGATAAAAGCAAAAGCCGCCTCGACGATTCGCTGCCGAGTCGCGAGTTCGGAGGCCTCATCCAAACCATCGAAGATCACGAAGCCGCGACTAGTCAGGAGGATGGTTTCAAACAGGTCGGGCGCCTCCTGCGAAGTCATCGAGCGGCGCGTCGCATCCCAAGCCAGAAAGCCTATAAACGGCTCGCGATTGCTGCTAATTGTCCCTGCTTCACTGCGCTTCCAATAGTTGACGAAACGCCGAATTGGAACGTACAGGGGGACCAATCGCGTGACGTCGTCTTCTGTTAGCTCCTTGTCCACCTGCATCGCCCGCGCCTCGTTTTGGACCCGGATTTGCCGTGCAGACTCCAATGCAGCTTGGTCAAACTGTACCGAGCCGCAGATCAGCAAGCTGAGATACTTACCAAAAGTTGTTTTCCCACTGCCAGGCACGCCTTGCACGATCTGCGGCCCCTTAAGAACCAGAAGAGCCTCCAACTTTGCAGTAGCGTAGTTGTCATGCCCGAGCCGCAATGGCACATACAGGTCCCGCAGCGAAGGGGGCTTGTTGGCCTTCTGTCGCGAGAGCTGCGCCCGCGCTGAGCCTGCGAGATTCATTGCACTGAAACTGGCGGCGATTTCCTCCTTATAGCCGGCAATAGCTGAAACCACATCGAACGATAGGCCGGCAGGATAATACTGTCGGACCTTATCAGGGTAAAAATAGTTCAGCATCAACCGGTCCCGTGTGAGAAGGTACTCTACCTTAGTCACAGGCCATATCGTGATCCGGAATCCGATCGATCCACCCGTGGCCGCGGTCAGTGCATCCAAAACTTTAGCCTCGTCGCCGTCCCGGAGGCTACATGGGGCCACGATCGCATAGGCTGAGAAACGACTGGGAAACTTGGCATGGGCCGTACGAATCGAGTCGACAAGATCCGAGCGCACCTGACCTTTATCGTCGAAGAGCGAGACAACGAACTTGTATTGGAGGGCAGTGTCGCCCCTTAGGTTTTCGTAGTTTCCACGCAGCCAGCCGTCTACACCGCCGTCCTTAACCCCAGGACCCGGCTCATACTTGAAACTGCATTGTGCCGCTTCGGAATGGAGCAAGTGATGCATCAACTGCTCGAAACGAAATCCGCCGGCGAGCCCTCGCTCGATTCGATCGAATAGCGCCGGAAGCTCGATGCTCATATCACGATTCCAATAAAAGGCTGGGCAAAATTCCAGCCCGTTATTGCAGTAGCAGCGCCGCTGATCATGGTCTTTTCCACGAGGCTCGTAATCGGTTTCGCTGCGTCTCGACCGACATCTCAGTCCTATGTGCGGGTGCCAGCAAACAAACACGAACTGCCACAGCGGATCATTGCGCCACGCTCATCAATTGTCGCGCTGGTCGAATCGAGGGCAGGATGAAATTGGGGAAAGATCAATCTGTCTACGCGCACATCCAGCGTTGTGGGACACAACGACGAAACCCTCAGAACGGCACACACTGCTCCGGTCTCGGCGAAGAACCAACCTAGATACGCCAGACTGCTCGGTCCGCTGCGACAAGCTCGCCTAAGGAATCAAACGAAAGCACACGGGTTTGTTCCGCGATGCCGCGTTGCAGCACCGTGCGAGCTCGCTTTCTGGCCTCTTGGTTCGGATTCACAACTACAAGTGACTTAAGTCTATCTTTCCTCACACTCGTCCGAAAAAGAGCAGTAGAATGCAGATCCGTCGGCGGCAAGGAATAGCCGACGAGAACGATGTGCTCCGCGTCATAGATCGAGTCGCTTGCCTGCTTCCAAAGGTGCGCAAACACGCCTTTGTCGAATCGCTTGTGCCACTCAGGCGGAATGATGCTGAACTTAAGGTCTCCGCCCTGTCGGGTGTACGGCCGTTCCTTCAGCTCCAAGGCCGATGATGTATCGTCCACATCATCGATTTGAAAATGCAGCGAACCGTGCAGCTTCAGCAACTTTACGGTAAGGTCTGGCGATGTCGGCTTTTCCGGTTGCCAGAAACTTTCGCCAGCGAGACCACGTCCACCAGGCTGGAGTTTGAAGCCGTAACCTTTGTGCGCGTTCCACTTCCCCGAACCGAAGTGCTTTAAGCTGTAGTCTAGAATGCAGTCATAGTTGAAAGAAATGATCACGTCACCACGTCTCAAACAGTTTTGAATAAACCTACGGTGCCAATTGCACGTACGCGGCCGTCGGGTAGTTCTATTGTTCTTTTGGATGCACAGAGACTCCTCGAAAACTGCCGCGATAGCCTGCTTAAGGCGGCTGCTGATTTCAGCGAGTTCAGCCTCGTTGAAGTCGCGTGAACCGCCAGTGAGCTTTACCATGCGCCGTGTGTGTTCGACCGTCGTAAATACTGTCTCCATCGTCACGTCGAAATTTGTCCCGAAAAGACGAACCACGTCTCCCATAACGTCGGAGACAAGTTTTTGATGCTTTCGTCCCCGAATACGCTGAAGTTGCGTGAAGAAGTCGCGGTCGAGAGGCGGAATACACGGATGGGTTGATGGATCGACAAAGCTGCATCCTCTGGTCGCGCCAGCACCAAAAACGAAAAGGGCCATGGTCAGAGTTCTCCGCGGACGGCTTTGGCGAGAGAAGCTCGAGTAAGGACGGCAAGGTCACTAGCCTCCTCATGACGGAGGCAATCAGGATCTCGCCTGCTCCGGCTTCCGCTTGATGCCAACATTACTTCCTTGCGACCGGCTCGTCGAGCGCAGCTTTCAAAACTCCCGCAATTTGAGCGGCCACGTCGCCGGCATTATGTAGCCATACAGAAAAGAACGCTCCTCGAACGACTATCTCGGAAACCAAACCCAGTTTCTCGCCCACTTGGTTGAAAAGCAGATGAGGGTCGCGATTAGTGTGCGAAACCTCACCTAAAACCCGCACAACGTCCGCTTGGGATTTGAGTGAACGCTGCAACGAGGCAGTCAGCAAGGCTGCGTCTGCTGTGACTCTTTCACGAACCCGATCGAATATATATGCCTCCGGGGAGGCACCCGGTAGGCGAAAGATCCCTTTCGAGGCGTCGTCGTTTTGCTTGGAATCTCCATCCAAAACACAAATCGAACCGAAATTAACTGCGGGATTGTTCCTGTGGCCGAGATGAACCTGCACGGCGTTGCCGTCGCCGAACACCGGATAGATGCCAATTTCATCGGCGTGATCTCCGAGTAGCTCCCTCGCGATCGCAAGCAACCACTCTCTAGCGAAATCATCTTCAACGAACACTGCGAGCCGTCGATCAACCCGCCCCGAAATCGCTCTAAGCGACTCGATGGAGAGTTTTCCCTGCTGAAGCTTCCCATCAACGCAAGACCAGATCGCCTCAGATGGCAACGGTCGAAGAGCATAATCGCTGTGCGTAGTGAAGACCACTTGGCCGCCGGTACGCCTAGCAAAATCCACGAAGTATTCAACCATGCGTGTAGCCGCTAGCGGATGAAGGCCATTCTCGACCTCCTCAACCAGCACTAGCGAATTCTCAGGCAGCGCCTCCATAGTCGCCACAGTTCGAAGTATTGAGGACTCGCCCGCACCGAAATTGAACTCGGAGTAGTAGTGGGTTCCATTGTACCCAACAAAGATCGTCTGCTGTGAGCTAATAACTTTTTTGCGCACAGGTGCGTCCGGTAACGGTTGACGAACCGAAACGATAGTTCCATCCGGCTGCACTTCTACTTTCAACAGCTTCGATTTCGGAGCACTCGACCGAGTGACCGTGAACGTCACTCGCACCAACTCGAACTTATCGAGAGGCCGGCCAATCACGCGCTCGGCATGCCGCCGGATGTTTTCGATTTCCTTACCCTCAACTTTCTTTTCTTCCACGGTTGTGTGCTCGTCAGTCCCATCTTCGGAAAGCTTCCGCTTGTGGGTGAACCCCGGATTCTCGGCAGCCGGGACAGTTCTATCGATTCCAACGTATTTCACAGACCGGTCCAACACCCCTTCGCGAGACCAGTTTGGTTTTTGGTACGTCAGCACGCTCAGCGTGAGGCCCTTATGATTAACCCCCTTGTCGATCACCTCGTAGCTGATTCGCCAGCCCTCCATCCCTTCGTCGCCGACGCGGCTCTTCCGAAAGAAGGACTTCGGCTTGGCCGAGGCATATGCGCATGCGCTCGCAGCGAGGATCGTCGATTTTCCGCTCCCGTTAGGGCCGATCAATGCGGTGACGGGGAAATCAAACCTCACTTTGCCGCCCTGGAACTGCCGGATTTTCTCAAGCGTCACCGCAACAAGATACTTTCCGTAACTCTGCTTCCTTACTTTTTCGAGCAACTCACGAATCTCAGAATCACGAATCTCACTTCTAAAAACGTTGCCAGCCATGGACACAGAGTAGGGACCGTGAATAGCCCTGGCAATGAGTTTACCATTTGGCCAATCGAAGCACTTCTCCCTCGCGAGAGTGCGAATGAATCTCGACATCGCATACGATGAGCATTCGAGGGTTCAGTCCGCGAGATCCCACGGCACGTCAGCTTTCGCGACCTTACGTATACACGCCGTGCTCAATTGCTCCAAGCAGCGCTAAAACCCTCTGCCTTCCTTTCACGGTTTGAGCAGTTTCAACCGCAGACTTCCCGTTAAGCGATGCCAGTCCTTCGGCGATGAGCCAATCTGCAGCCGCTTCGGCAGACGCAAACACTGAAATCGCCCGCAAGGCGATGTCTACATCAAGCGTTCTGAGCAGTTGCACGCGCGCACTGCGAACTGCGAGTTCCTTCTCAGCGGCGACTACAAGTGCCCCACGTGGGTCCTTTGTTGTGTGTTTTGGCATCTCAGGTCACTTCGCTGGTCGTCTGCATCCGACGAGACCAAACAACCTGCTCCCCTTCCGGGAACGCCCAAAGCGGCAGTGCCTGGATTGCGACGTCGGTCTTTTGGTTAACCTCGGCCAGTCCAAGTTTCATCTGCCATTGCCAAAAGCGCTCCAGCAGCTCGTGAAGCGAGACGCCACGCTCCTCCTCGGGCGGGCGATCGCTGGTCATCAGCTCGTGCTGCATAAAGCCGAAGCCAAACACGCAAAGATGCCATCCGCTCGGCTTTTCCTCGGGTTGATCGCTCCATGACCATAGCTCGATGAAATGCTGCGGCACGTCAGCCGTAGTCGCACGCGGATTGTCTCGGATCCATGCTAGGCTTTCATTGAGCAACTTGCGCGGGTTCTTTCGCATGATCAGTCGTTCAGACCACTACACCGTAGCTTCCTGCGGTGTCCAGTGTGATCGAGGATCGCTATTCTCTGCGGGTGTCCGCACTCGAGATCCTGAGAAAAAACCTGAAGCGCCTCCGGGAAAAGCAAAGGCTCACCCAGCAGGACCTCGCCGAACGCGCCGGGATCGATTACAAGTACGCGCAGCGGATCGAAGCCGGCCACTGGCCCGGCCTGCAGCTCAAAACCATCGAAAAGCTGGCGGAGGCGTTGGGAGTTCCAGCGTGGCGGCTACTCAAGCCGGCACGCACGGCGTCGGCATCGGCAAGCCGGGCGAACGATCAGCGAGGCGCTGCCTAACGGGGCCTAGCTCCGTTTTTCGACCACCGAACTTCTATCAGGCTTCGCCAGAGGGGTGAGTATGTCGTCCGCATTAATGTGCCGACGTCGACAGTTGTATTCGACGGTAACCCATTTTTCGATCCAGCAGTCGAGTTCCTTCCTAAGTTGAGCCGTCTCTGCCTTCGAAGCTTCGATTCGTTCTTCCAAGGTTCGCCGAACGACCTT